>JAEDDX010000002.1 GCA_016293615.1 Acetatifactor sp. | reverse complement strand
CTTAGAGTATGCCATAAAACTAGCCTTTAGTTAAGGCGAGGGGTTTGACGCTTACAGTACGTGAAAGTGCTTACTGGTTATTTTGTTAATCCTTATCTTTTTAATTTTAATTTTTTTATGAAGCCTAAAAATGAAACTCCGTCGGATTCGGGGCGAAATGTATTCGTCATTCAGGATGCTGAGGGTAAAAAATTGTAATCATAAATGACATCATTTTCAAAGGGAAGCGCTCAGTTAATTGGAAGGATGCAAGAGAATATCTGAAAAAATATGTGGGTGAGTTTTATACAATTGCTTCGACTGGAGATGTAGTCTATGTTGGGTCAGATTTACCAAGTGAGTATTCGAGTTCTCTTTATACTAAAAAGCTTAATGGGACAGTTGCAAAGGCAAAAGCAAATGCAACTCAAGGGATTCCAGAATTACTTGAGATAGCGGTTGGTAAGCATTTTAGAGAGAATAGTGGAGATAAGCATGATTGGAATGCCAAATATGGTTGGTATCGGTATGATTCAAGGTTTGCACTTCCTGTTTATAATGAATTATGGAGAAATTGAGCGTTATAACGTATTTCATGCATCTATGATAATCAGACATGCGAACGATGGAAAAATGTCAATCCGAAAAGTCGAAAAAATGCATTAAAATAAACTCTGCAGACAAAATAATTGGTAGTTTACAGAGTTTTCATGATACACTTGAAGCGACACGGGGAACCGTATCATAAATAGGGTATAGGGTAAAACAAAATCGTAAGAAAGTGTTGAAAGGATGGTAATTGTGCCAGCCTTTTAATTATTGTAATCCACTTAGCAAGTCGATGGTCGGGAGGTGGGAGATGGGTGTGTTTTAATGATGATTTCTATAATTTTGCAATTTCTATAGGATGTGATACGGTTTTTCTACTGAGGGACTAATTCTGTGTACAAGTCAGATGTTATAGTCCACTGAGGAAATTACTCAGTGGAGCGAGATTGTTTTTCTCGGAGTTTTTTGATATAATTAATTATATGCATGAGTTTGTGGTGGAGAAGATGTAAACTTTAGCTGTATGTGATAATCTGAAAATGTGTTCATTTATAATTTGAACGGCGCTTATTTAGGAGGAGTAGGTGATGAACAGAAAAGTTTTGTTAGTGGTTATGGATGGAATTGGATTTAGTAAGTCAGGTATTGGAGATGCTGTGACGAAGGCAAATACACCTGTACTTGATATGCTACTTGATGAATACCCAAATACAAGACTGAATGCCCATGGTGTTGCAGTTGGACTACCTTCTGATGAAGATATGGGTAATAGTGAGGTTGGTCATAATGCCCTTGGCTGTGGACAAATTTATTCACAGGGTGCAAAGCTTGTAAATGAATCCATAGAGAGCGGTAAACTGTTTACTTCCAATACATGGAATGAAGTGATTAATAACTGTAAAGCAAATAGTTCTACGCTTCATTTTATAGGACTTCTTTCAGACGGAAATGTACATTCTAACATTTCACATCTTATTGCTATGTTAAAAGCAGCTAAGAATGTCGGTGTTAACAAGGTGCGTATACATACACTTCTTGACGGACGCGATGTTCCGGCTACAAGTGCCCATATTTACGTGGAACAGCTGGAAAATGTGTTGAGTGATATGAATGATTCTACATTTGATGCCAGGATTGCAAGCGGTGGCGGTCGAATGAATATCACTATGGACCGTTATGAAGCTAATTGGGATATGGTAAAGCGTGGCTGGGATACCCATGTTTTGGGATATGGACGTCAGTTCGACAATGCACTTACAGCCATTGAAACATACCGTAAGGAATTGAATGTAATCGATCAGGACATTCCGGCTTTTGTGATTGCAAAAGATGGTGAACCGGTTGGAAAGATTGTGAATAAAGATAGCGTAATTCTCTTTAATTTCCGTGGGGATCGTGCTTTGGAGCTTTCCATGGCATTTGATAATGATGTTTTTACAGCATTTGATCGGGGGGATTGCCCCGATGTTGTGTATGCCGGTATGCTTCAGTATGACGGAGATCTTAATCTTCCCAAGAGATTTTTGGTAAATCCTCCGGAAATACATGATACACTTTCTGAACTTTTGGTGGCAAATAAATTGAATCAATATGCAGTTTCAGAAACACAAAAGTACGGTCATGTAACTTATTTCTGGAACGGTAATAAAAGTGAAAAATTCAGTGAAGAATTAGAGACATTTAAAGAAATTCCTTCAGATAAGGTATCTTTTGACGAGCGTCCATGGATGAAATCTGCAGAAATTACGGATGACCTGATTGAGGCAATCAAGTCCGAAAAATATGATTTTATTCGTTGTAATTTCCCTAATGGCGATATGGTAGGGCATACCGGAAACATGGATGCTGTTGTTACTTCTGTAGAGGCAGTTGACCTTGCGTTAGCAAGGCTTTTGAAGGTGGTTGATGAGTATAATATAACTCTTCTTGTTACGGCGGATCATGGTAATGCAGATGAGATGTTGGAAAAGAATAAGAAAGGGGAACTTCAGGTTCGAACTGCTCATTCATTGAATCAGGTACCGTTTATTATTTATGACAAAAATACGCAGTATACAATCAAGGAAGGAAACTATGGACTGGCGAATGTAGCCCCTACGATTGCAGCGATTTTTGGATTGGAAGTCCCTGATTGCTGGGAAGAGGCTATGATATAAACTTGATAATCATATGTCGCGATACATTTGCAACTCTCGGATATATAAAATATACAATAAAAATGCATAAAATATATTGGCTAAATTAGAATGTATGATAATATGATGGTAAAGGCGAACCGTATCATAAATAGGGTGTTGTAAAACAGCAATATTAGAAAGTGTTGAGAGGGTGGCAGATATGCCATCCTTTTCCTATTTGGTAGGAACACGAGTCCGGGTGTTTTTTTGCTGGAAAATGTACAGGTCACATATTATAATAGAATTATGCCTGATGTGCTGAATCCCCCCAATAGGAAGCTTACGAAGGAGGAATAAGATGAAGAAGCATTTATTTATGTAGTCAGGCAGATAGAAGAAAAGATAGAGGAGTTGATGATTAAATTATGAGTCATGCGGATAAAGCAGTTGAATACTATAGTCACAATTTCAATTGTTCGCAGGGGATATTTGCGGCATATGCTGTTGAAAATGGATTTGATGAAAAACTGGCATTAAAGATTGGAACCAACTTTGGTGGAGGAGCAAGAAAAGGTGAAATGTGCGGGGCAGTAGCAGGTGCTCTTATGGTAATGTTAATGACCGTTGCTTGCGGCAACGGCTCTTTTGCATATAAAATGGGGCCATCAAAAACAAGGAGGCGTACAATATGCTGAACGAAAACATTAAAAAACTACGAAAATCGAAAGGGCTCTCGCAGGAAGAACTTGCCATTAAGTTAAATGTGGTAAGGCAGACTGTATCAAAATGGGAGAATGGTTTATCGGTTCCGGATTCCAATATGCTTATATGGTTAGCTGATGAATTGGATACATCTGTAAGCACATTGCTGGGCGAATCTGTACCGGAAACAGCTTCAGATGATTTGAAAATCATCGCTGAAAAGCTAGAGGTAATTAACCTCCAACTGGCTAAGAGAAGAAGGATGGAAGTAAAAATGATCCGCGGAGCGCTCATCACCCTGTGTATTCTGATCGTAATGATATTCATTGCTTTGTTGATAATGCAGAGCCCATATCTTGGCTGGGATTACAGTAATCCGGAACTCGCAGCTGCAGGGACGATTCTGCATGGGTTTGAATTTGTATTTGTGAGACTGGCACCGGTTGTGCTTTTGACTTCCGTGGCTGGTATTATTCTCACAGATAAGAAGCGGTAAATAAACCGATCGCTTCAGGTTTGCTGCAGGGATGAATGTTCCGATGACTATGATAATGTTGATAAAGTGATTCAAGTTCACAAAAGGATTAGGAGAGAGGATACAGTATGACAAAGAAACAGCGTGCGCTGGCAGTGATAGAGCGCCTCAAGAAGGAATACCCGGAAACGACCTGTACCTTGGAGTACGATCAGGCATGGAAATTATTGGTCAGTGTCAGACTGGCGGCACAGTGTACGGACGCCAGAGTCAATATCGTCGTGGAAAAGCTGTATGAGAGGTTCCCGGATATAAATGCTCTGGCGGAGGCTCCGGTGGAAGAGATCGAACAGATCGTCCGTCCCTGTGGGCTCGGCAACAGCAAGGCGAGAGATATCAGTCTGTGCATGAAGATGCTGCGGGATACATACGGCGGAAAGGTGCCGGATGACTTTGAGGAGCTGATGAAGCTCCCCGGAGTCGGCAGAAAGAGCGCAAATCTGATCATGGGAGATGTGTTTGGTAAGCCTGCGATTGTGACGGATACTCACTGTATCAGGTTATGCAACCGCATCGGCCTGGTCGACGGCATCAAAGAACCGGGTGCCGTGGAGAGGGCTTTATGGAAGCTCATCCCTCCTGAAGAAGGCAATGATTTCTGCCACAGGCTGGTTGACCACGGAAGGGCTGTCTGTACCGCCAGAACGAAGCCATACTGTGAAAAGTGCTGTCTGTCAGATATCTGCAGGAAAGTGGGTGTCTGAATCAGTCAACGATTGGAAGGAACCGGGAAACAACGATACGGCCCTTTGGCACAGGAATATTTTCCCAAGTCAGACATACCATATAGGGATGAAAGTTATGGGTGCTTCATGAGTATTTATATTGTGCAAAGAGGTGATACTGTCGATAGGATTGCGGCACAGGAACAGGTGCGCGCAGAAGACATTGTGTATGATAATCAACTGGTTTATCCGTTTGAGCTTGCTGTCGGGCAAGCTCTTTTTATTGCAAAAGACGAGACCTCGGACAGGAGTATTGCAGTCGGCGGATATGCCTATCCGTATATCAGTCCGTGGGTGCTGCGACAAACCCTTCCTTATCTGAGCAGGGTGCATGTTTTTTCCTATGGGTTTACCTTCGAAGGCGATTTGATTCCGCCTCTGCTTGGTGATGAAAGCGCCGTGATTGCAGCCACGCTCCAATACGGTGTTGCACCGATTCTGACCCTTACTCCGTTCGGACCGGACGGAGCGTTCAATAACCGACTGATTGAGTCAGTGGTAAACAATGAAAATTACACCGCAAATCTGATCACACAGCTTATGGAGACTTGTGCGGCAAAAGGGTACAGTGGCATCGACATTGATTTTGAGTATATTCTGGCTTCGGACAGGGATGCCTTCACAGCCTTTGTACAGAAAACTGCCGAAGCATGCAGAAGTCAGGGGTTGACAATTTCGGTTGCACTGGCGCCGAAGTCGAGCGCAGACCAAAAGGGACTCCTGTATGAGGGAAAGGACTACGGGGCGCTTGGGGATGCGGCGGATTCCGTGCTTCTGATGACCTATGAATGGGGCTATAAATATGGTCCGCCGCTTCCGGTTGCTCCGATCAATCAGGTGAGAAAGGTGGTCGAATATGCGATCACGGAGATCCTGCCCTCAAAGATCGATCTGGGGATTCCAAACTATGGATATGACTGGCCCCTGCCGTTTGAGCAGGGCGTAACAGCTGCAAGGACCATAGGAAACATCGAAGCGGTCAGAATTGCCATCATGAACGATGCCGTGATTCAATATGACGAGACGGCGCAAAGCCCGTATTTTACTTATACGGAGCCCGAGAGCGGCGTCGGGCATATCGTATGGTTTGAGGATGTCAGGAGCATTCGGGCTAAGTTTGACCTGATTCGCGAGTTTGGCTTAAGAGGCTGCGGCTACTGGACGATCATGCAGCTGTTTCGTGCAAACTGGCTTCTGCTTGCCAGCGAATTTGAGATAAGGTATACTTAACATAAGAAGGTATGGAAGGTTTTTGGTGAGAAAACCGACTGCGGAGACTGACAACGGAGGATAGCCTATGAGAATGTATGATATTATCATGAAAAAGCGAAACGGCGGTGAACTGAGCAAAGAAGAAATCGATTTCTTTGTGGAAGGGTACACAAAAGGAACGATTCCTGACTATCAGGTTTCGGCTCTGATGATGGCAGTTTATTTTCAAAAGATGACGGAACGGGAGACCTATTATCTGACCATGGCTATGGCCGGGAGCGGGGATCTGCTGGACCTGTCGGCGATACAGGGCATTAAGGTAGACAAACACAGTACGGGTGGAGTCGGTGACAAAACTTCGCTGGCATTGACTCCGATGGTCGCCGCCTGCGGCATCCCTGTTGCCAAGATGAGCGGCAGAGGACTGGGGCATACCGGAGGGACCATCGACAAGCTGGAAAGCTTTCCGGGCTTTACGACAGCGCTGACCACACAGCAGTTTATCCACAATGTGAATTCCATCGGCATTGCGATTATGGGGCAGACGGCTGACCTTGCGCCTGCCGATAAAAAGCTTTACGCCCTGCGGGATGTGACTGCTACGGTCGACAATATGTCCCTCATTGCAAGCTCGATCATGAGCAAAAAGCTCGCCGCAGGGGCAGACAGAATCGTGCTGGATGTCAAGACGGGAAGCGGCGCCTTTATGAAGCAGGAGGAAGATGCGAAGGCTCTGGCGGAAGAGATGG
The DNA here is from genome assembly GCA_016293615.1 of Acetatifactor sp. Lineage (GTDB taxonomy): Bacteria > Bacillota > Clostridia > Lachnospirales > Lachnospiraceae > Acetatifactor. The sequence goes on along the minus strand of JAEDDX010000002.1, from coordinate 109,291 downwards.
TGAAAATCGGCAAAAATGCAGGCAGAAAAACGATTGCGGTCATCTCAGACATGGACCAGCCGCTTGGATTTGCGGTCGGTAACATTCTGGAGGTAAAAGAAGCCATCGACACTCTAAAAGGCAACGGCCCGGCAGACTTTGTGGAGCTCTGCCTGACCCTTGGCACGCAGATGCTGCTTGCCGGCGGGAAGGCTTCCGATGCGAAAAAAGCAAGAACGATGCTGGAGGATACTATCACGAGCGGCTCTGCCTTACAGAAGCTTTCCGAGTTTGTGGCTGCGCAGGGTGGTGACGCAGATGATGTCTTTCATCCGGAACGATTTCCGGAGGCGGCGATTCAGAGAGAGATCCAGGCGCCTGAGGACGGCTATATTACGGCAATCGTCTGCGATGAAGTGGGAATTTGTTCTTTGATACTGGGCGGCGGTCGTGAGACGAAGGAGAGCGAGATCGACCTCACGGTTGGTATCATCCTGAAGAAAAAGAAGGGTGATTATGTGCAGAAAGGCGATGTTCTTGCGGTAATTCATGCAAACGATGAAGCGAAAGCTGCAGAGGCCTCCGCACGCTATTTGAATGCCTGTAAGATATCGGGACAAAAGCCTGTGCTTCCCGCACTGATCAGAGAGATCATCAGTTGATTCTTTTCTTTCATAGAAAGCGCTTCCCTGCAATATACTGGAAGTATGAAAAGACAATTGATTGAAAAGAAGGAAGAGCTGGCAGATACCCTGAGAATTTCTAAGGATATCAGTCTCGGTGCGACCTGCGTGGCTCTGACCGGCAAATACGAGGCCTGGGTTGAACATTATAAGGGAATTCTGGAATACACCGATAGCCAGATTCTTCTGCAGGGCAGGGACGGAATGCTCTGTGTGGAAGGCTGTCGGTTGACCATAGAGTATTATACGAATGAGGATATGAAAATCAAAGGCTGTATCAAGGCAGTCCGGTTTTTATAGAGCGTAATCTGTCTCTGAAAGAGGAAAGCGATGAATGAGCTGCTAAGACTGTTTCGAGGTTATGTCTTCATTCGATTATCCGGAGACTGTCCGGAGCGATTTATAAATCTTTGCGGTAATAAGGGTATCTTTCTGTGGAATATCCGCAGGGAACAGGATTGCTGTCTGATGTATATGAGACTCGTTGATTTTTGGAGAATCCGTCCCATGGCGAGAAAGACAGGAACGAGGGCAGTTGTATTGAAACGATATGGACTGCCCTTTTTTCTGCCCAAAATGTGGAAAAGGATGTTCTTTCTGAGCGGGTTTGCTCTGGCGGTCACTTTTTGGATCGTGACTTCTTATTTTGTCTGGGATATCGATATCAGAGGCAATTACAGAATCACGGACCAGATGATTACAGGTTTTCTCAGCGAAAGAGAAGTAAGACCCGGAATGCGGAAGCAGACACTGGATATCAACCTCCTGGAAAAGGAAATCAGACAGTACTTTGGTCAGATCACCTGGGTGTGCGTACAACTGGAGGGGACGACACTTCTTGTCACGGTAAAAGAATATGACGCACCGGCAGAAATTGACGAAAAGATACCGACACCTTCCAGTCTGATCGCGGAATCTGAGACTGAGATCGTATCCATTATCGTAAGGAGCGGCATCCCGAAGGTCAAAATAGGGGACCGGGTGCAAAGCGGTACCGTTTTGGTGGATGGCAAGGTGCCCGTGCTGAATGACGACGGGTCCGTAAGGGAGTATTTCTATGTGGAAGCAGATGCGGATGTGGTTGGGCAGCACCGGATCTCTTTTACGGAGTCCTGTGCCGGAACATATATCAAAAAGCAGTATACGGGAAGAATCGTAAAACGAAATTACCTGATCATCGGCGGACATCGGATGGATGTGTCGCCGGCCTGCGATTTTCTACTTTCGGATGTCATACAGCAAACGCAACGTCCGCCATGGTTTGAAAAACTTTCCATACCTATTTTTACCGGCGTGGAGACCTGTCGGGAATACTATCCACTGGAAGCTGAGTACTCTGTGACGCAGGCGGAAGAGATATTATATCAAAAATTAGCACGATTTCTGCAAACTTTAGAAGAAAAGGGGGTACAAATTATTGAAAAAAATGTTAAAATAGACACAGATGATGTATCCTGGTTCCTATATGGTGATTTTCTGGTCCGAGAGGCAGTGGGAAAGAAGGAACCGATTTCTTCACAGGATACGGTTGAGGAGTAAGAGTTTGGAGCAGTATTCAGAGAAAATAGAATTGTCTGCTGAGAATATGCAGAAAATATTTGGAATGCAGGATACTTATGTACGGAAGCTGGAGCAGGATTTTCAGGTAATGATCATTGACCGCAACGGTTCCGTCACGGTATCCGGCGAAGAGAAGCATGTACACAAGGCTGTCTCCGTGCTGCGGCAATTGGCTGTGTTGTCTGAGCGGGGGAATGTGATAGAGGAGCAAAGTGTGGATTACGCGATTACAATGGGGATGGAAAATCAGGAAGAAGTTATCACCGAAATAGATTCTGATTGTATCTGTCATACGATCAACGGCAAGGCGATCAAGCCTAAGACTCTCGGGCAGAAAAACTATGTGGATGCCATCAGAAAGAAAATGATTGTGTTCGGACTGGGACCGGCAGGAACCGGTAAGACCTACCTTGCCATGGCCATGGCGATCACTGCGTTTAAGAACAACGAGGTCGGAAGGATCATTCTTACGAGACCTGCGATCGAGGCGGGCGAGAAGCTCGGATTTCTCCCGGGTGATTTGCAGAGCAAGGTGGATCCTTACTTACGGCCGCTGTATGATGCGTTGTATCAGATCATGGGGGCGGAAAGTTTTGCCAAGAATATGGAAAAGGGTCTGATCGAGGTGGCGCCGCTTGCTTATATGAGAGGCCGTACGCTCGACAATGCCTATATTATTCTGGATGAGGCACAGAATACGACGCCCGCACAGATGAAAATGTTTCTGACCCGAATCGGTTTCGGGTCCAAGGTTATCGTAACCGGTGATATGTCCCAGAAGGACCTCGCACCGGGCACGAAATCGGGACTGGATGTCGCAACCAGGGTACTTGCCAACATTGATGATATCGCTTTCTGCAAGCTGACCAACAAGGATGTAGTAAGACATCCCCTGGTACAGAAGATCGTGAAGGCTTATGATGATTTTGAGGCGAAAGAAAAAAGCAGAAGTAAGGACCGTCGTCCCAGACCATAGTCCTGAATACAAGGAGAAAAGCATGACTCTTTTTTATGAGAACGAAACGGATGCTGCATTTGAGTTTGATGTGGAGGAATTGGCCCGCACAGTCTGCGAAGCAGTGCTGGACGCGGAGCAATGTCCCTACGAAACACAGGTCAGTCTGGTGCTGACCGACAATGCAGGCATTCATGAAATCAACAGGGAGTATAGGGGGATCGACCGCCCGACGGATGTTCTTTCTTTTCCGAATGTAGATTTTGCAAAGGAAGCACAGTTTGATATTGACGAAGACACGGAGGCCGACTATTTCGACCCCGAAACGGGTGAACTGATTCTCGGCGATATCATGATTTCCGTGGATAAGGTAAAAGAGCAGGCGCTCAGCTATGGACACAGCAGAAAGAGGGAGATGGCCTTCCTCATTGCCCACAGCATGCTTCATTTGTGCGGATATGACCATATGACGCAGGAGGAAGCAGCTGTGATGGAGCAGAAACAGGAGTCAATACTGACTAAGTTACACATTACGAGAGACTGACCGGAGAATAAGTATGAATCGTACAGAGGTTAAGAGAAGACAGGCGTTGGCAATTTCCGGTATCATCATGATACTGACCGGTATTTTGGTATCGCGCCTGGCAGGTTTTCGTGGAATTACATATATCAGTGTCGCGGTTTTTCTGTATGGTATGGTTGATATTCTGATGAATGTCGGCAGTGTCAATGCGGTGACGAGGCTGATACGGCTTCGTTATACGAAGGGACAGTACCGCAATGCGGAGAAAATGAAAAAGGATGTTTTTCTGTTTCAGCTTCTTTGTTCCCTGTTTCTAAGCGGTGTGATATTTTTGGCGGCAAGACCCATCTGCACCTATGTGTTCCGGCTTCCGCTCAGCAATCTGATTCTGGCGGTGCTGATTCCGTCCGCTTTTATCAGGACGGTTACCGTGACCAAGATAGGCATCGCGAGAGGAGAAGGCCTGGAATCCCTTTCCGTGTTGACGGATGTGTTTCGAAGCATTTTTATCCTGATCTTCTCACTTTTGTTTTGCAATGTGTTCATTCGTTACGGCACGAAAGTCAGCGGTTTGCTTGGGGAAGAAAATTTTGTCGCCATGTACGGAGGCATAGGCTTTTCGGTTGCAGTCCTTGTCTCTGAGCTTTTGGTGCTTTTGTTTGTGTTCTTCCTCGCTGCAGCCGGCAACAGGAAGAGAAAAAATGCGGCTGACGGTATGAGGACGACACATTCCATGGGCGACAATCTGAAGGCTTATTATAGCATCAGAGGAATCCTTCTGTTTATCTGTCTCATGGTGTTTGTCACATTCCCGCTGGGACTGTTGTTTTTGTGTAAGGCCTATCCTGAATCCGAACAGATTCTGGATTCCTACGGTGTATTCTTAAGCGCTTACTGCGGCCTGGGCGGCATCTTCATTCTGCTCGTAGTGATCGTGATGTTTCCGATCCTTGGAAGCTGCCTTGGATTTTTGCGCAAGGACGAATTGCGATATGCCAGAAATGTGTTCCAGAACGGCGTGCATATCGGTTCGGTGTATGCGATGTTTTTCTCTACTTTCCTGATGGTAGAATCCCACAGACTGGGCAGCGTATTCTTCCCGGAACAGTCAGAGCTTGCGGACAAGATGCTAAAGACCGGTTCCGTGATTGTGCTTTTGATCGTGCTTAACGTTTATTTTGCGGAGTTTCTGATATTGACCGGGAAGAAGGCCATTGTACTCGGAACTGTTCTGCTGGCAGATATCGTACAGATTGTGGCGTTGGCCATATTATTGAATAAAAGTGGGGCAGAGATTTTGTCGCTGGTATATGCGGCTCTGCTTGCAAACCTTCTGACGGCTGCTTTGCTCGGATTCTTTACGCATCGCAGACTGCGGATCGGTATGATGTGGATGCAGTTTTTGTTAATACCGCTGTTCGTCGCCTGTATTGCGGGACTTCTGCAGTTTTTCATCGACCGGTTTTTCACACCGCATCTGGGAGAGAATCTTGCGCTGTTCTTATGCTTTTTGATTTCGGGGATACTGTATCTGATTGGCTTGCTGGTGCTTCGAAACTTCAGAATGCAGGATCTGGAAGGCGTTCCCGGCGGAAAATTCATCAGTGCGCTCGGACAAATGCTTCATGTTCTGTAAATAACAGATCGGAGAGTATAATTTCATAAAATTGGCTGATACTGATTGCAAAGGATGGTTATCACTGTGAAATTTGTAAAAAGTATCGGCTTATTTTTTGTAATACCTATGATATCCCTCTGTTTGGGAGTGTGTCTGGGATATCTGCTAAGGACACGGCCTGAGCTGAAAACGGAAGAAGATCAGGGGCAGAGTCTTGTGAACAAGAGTGTGATCCTGGACTGCGCCGAAGCAAACGATGCAAAGACTGTCGTTTCCGGAGGAGAGACACTGTGCGTAGAGACTGAGTATGTTCTGGAGGAGATGGACAGCAACAGAGGCACCTGTGTAGAGACGACATGGAGACTGCCTGAAAAATATGTCGGAATGAACAGGGAACAGTTTTTAGAGGCGATCAGGCTCTATGAAGTATCCCCTCCGCTGTCTGAGCTGGAGAGAGGGTTTCAAAGCCTCGAGGTCAGATCGTTTTCCAGACAGAAGGTCGTTGTACGCATGAACTACAGTTATCTTCAGCCCGGTGAGGGGTATTATCTTGCCGTCTATGACAACAAGGTGGTTGTATTGCTGGATGACTGCAAAACCGTCTATATAGAGACACAGTTGACCATGGATCAGCTGCCTCAGGAAGTTCAGGAGAGGCTGATCCGAACCATCCGGGTAGATACGGAGCAGGAACTGTATGATTTTCTGGAGACTTACTCCAGTTGAGTATGTCTGACAAAAGAGTTGAGGTGAAAACAGATGCAAAAAACGGTTGCTATCATCGGCGGCGGTGCATCGGGGATGACAGCGGCGATCATCGCCGCAAGAAACGGTGCCGCTGTAACCCTGTTTGAAAAAAACGACAGGCTTGGGAAAAAGATTCCAGCTACCGGAAACGGTAAGTGCAATCTGGGAAACATGAATCTCTCATTGGAGGCGTTCTATACGGGAAACAGGCGAAAGCTTGGACATTTCCTTGAGACCTTCGGCGCGCAGGAGACCATCGCCTTTTTTGATAGTTTGGGCCTCATGGTCAAGCAGAAAAACGGGTATCTGTATCCGTTAAGCGAACAGGCCGCCTCCGTGCTGGATGTGCTTCGGTTTGAGGTCCGCCGTCAGAAGGTCAGGGTCGTGTCAGAGACCGCAATTACGAAGATTTGGAAGGAAGGGAAAACCTTTCTTGTAAGCGACGGCAGAAATAAGTACCGCTTTGACAGAGTGATTCTTGCCTGCGGAGGAAAGGCTGCTCCTAAGACAGGTTCGGACGGAAGCGGGTATCGGCTGGCAAAGCAGCTTGGACATTCCCTGACTGAGGTCGTGCCTGCACTGGTTCAGTTAAGATGCAGAGAACCCTGGCTGAAAACAGTGGCCGGTGTGAGGTGTGAGGCAGAGATTACCGTTTTTTCCGATCACAAACAGACTGCCACGGAGCGCGGAGAACTGCAGCTGACAGACTATGGTATCTCAGGAATACCGGTGTTCCAGCTCAGCAGGGTTGTAAATACCCTTCTGTTAAAACAGAGCGAAGTTAAGGTGAAGCTCAATTTCCTGCCCGATGTGAATCCGGAAGAGTTCTCGGAACAATGGATGAAAAATAGGCGCAAATTCCTAGCCGACCGTACAGTGGAAGAGTTTTTCTCAGGTCTCTTACATAAGAAAATCATGATCGTATGCATCAAGCTGGCAGGATTAAAACCGACCGATCCCGCGTCCTGTGTGCCGGAGGATCAGCTGCGTAAGACAGCGGAACTGTGCTGCGGATTAACCGTTACGGTCAATGGCCACAATTCGTTTGAAAATGCCCAGGTATGCGCAGGCGGAGTTCCTCTCGACGAGGTGGATGAGAACCTTCAGTCCGTGAAAGTACCGGGACTTTACTTCGCCGGAGAACTGTTGGATGTCGACGGAAAATGCGGCGGTTATAACCTGCACTGGGCCTGGTGCAGCGGTTCTGCGGCGGGAAAAGCAGCAGCAAGGGAGAAATAAATATGCTTCGTGTCAATCAGGTGAAGGTCAGGTGTGACCATACTGCAAAGGAAGTAAAAGAAAAGACAGCAGAGATGCTTCGGATTCCTGTCAGTGATATTCTGGAATGCAGACTCATCAGGCAGTCAATTGACGCCAGAAAGAAACCGGAGATTTTTTACAGCTATTCGGTGGATGTTTCCGTCAAAAATGAAGAGAAGATCTTACATAGGTTTCGGAAGAAAGAGAACCTGGTATCGAAAAGTATTTCTGAAGAATATCACTTTGTAAAGCCCGGGACTGTAAAGTCAAAGCATCGTCCGGTAGTGGTCGGAATGGGACCGGCAGGATTGTTCTGTGCGTATTATCTGGCACAAGCCGGCTACAGACCGCTGTTGATTGAGCGCGGAAAGGCCGTTACGGAGAGACAGCGCGATGTGGAAAAATTTTGGGAGACCGGGATTCTGCAGCCGGAATCCAATGTACAGTTCGGCGAGGGCGGCGCGGGAACCTTTTCCGACGGAAAGCTGAACACTCTGGTGAAGGACAAGTCCGGCCGCAATCTTGAAGTACTTAAGACTTTTGTAAAATTCGGTGCCTCACCGGATATTGTGTATGTGGCGAAGCCTCATATCGGGACGGATGTGCTTGCACGAGTGGTCGTTGCCATGCGAAACGAGATCATCCGGCTCGGCGGAGAGGTGCGATTTCAGACTTGTCTGACCGATATCCTTACGGAGAATGGGAAGGTACGCGGCATCGTTGTAAACGAGACGGAGAAGATCGATTGTTCCCAGGTGGTGCTTGCAATCGGTCACAGCGCCAGAGATACTTTTTCCATGCTTTATGAGAAAAAGCTGCCCATGGAGGCAAAAGCGTTTGCCGTGGGACTTCGTGTGGAGCATCCGCAGGATATGATCAATCTGCTTCAGTATGGCAAGACTGACCCGGGGATACTTGGGGCGGCTCCCTATAAGCTGACGGCGCAGACTTCCGGCAAAAGAGCGGTCTATACCTTCTGCATGTGTCCGGGCGGTTATGTGGTCAATGCCTCCTCGGAGGAAGGAATGACCGCGGTAAACGGTATGAGTTACAGCACAAGAAGCGGGGAAAACGCCAACAGCGCCGTCATTGTGAGCGTCACACCGGACGATTTTGGCTCAGAGCATCCTCTCGCCGGTATCGAGTTCCAAAGAGCACTGGAGAAAAAAGCGTATGAGCTGGGACAGGGAAAGATTCCGGTACAGAGATTCGGAGAGTATCGAAAGAAGGTCACCGGAAAGCCGGTCGAACCGAATTGGGCGGATGAGATCGTTCCGAATACCAAGGGAGCGTATCACTGGACGGATCTGAGCGGTCTGCTGCCGCCGGAGTGCAGTCGGGCATTCGTTGAGGGAATGGAACAGTTCGGCAGTAAGCTGCAGGGCTTTGACAGACCCGATGCCATCCTTCTTGGGGTTGAGAGCAGAACCTCGTCCCCTGTAAGGATCACAAGAGATGAAACGCTTCAGTCTGTGATCGAAGGACTGTATCCCTGCGGAGAAGGGGCAGGATATGCCGGTGGGATCACCAGCGCCGCCATGGACGGAATACGGGTGGCGGAAGCCATTGTCGGAACCTTTGCGCCGGTCGGGGCACAGTAAATTCTGTTGACGAGATAGGAAAAAGCGAGTAAAATACTTGCTAATATGATCGGAAACTCCCTTTCGGATCACTATACTGAACGAATCCAACAAACATAAAGAGAGAAAAAAATGAATCATTTCAGAGACCTTATCAAAGATAAAAAGAGAATCGTTGTAAAAATCGGCTCCTCCTCGCTGACACACAGGGAGACCGGTGATATGGATTATATCCGTATGGAAAAGCTGGTAAGAGAGTTGAGCGATATCAGAAATCAGGGAAAGGATATCATACTGGTGACTTCCGGTGCAATTGCTGCCGGTAAAAAGGCAGTCAACTTTGGCGATATCCGCGTCGCCGACGAAACGGAAGCCATGGCACTGAAGCAGGCATGCTCCGCTGTCGGACAGGCGAGACTGATGATGACCTACCAGAGACTGTTTTCGGAATACAATCATGTGGCAGCGCAGATTCTGATGACCAAGAATACGATTGTGGATGATTTGAACCGATTCAACGCGACGAACACCTTCTCCGAGCTTTTAAAGCTGGGTGTCATTCCGGTCGTAAATGAGAATGATACCGTTGCAACCTACGAAATTGAAATCGGTGACAATGATACCCTGTCGGCGATCGTTGCAGCGATGGTTGGGGCAGATCTTTTGATTTTGCTTTCCGACATTGACGGACTGTACACAGATGACCCAAGAACCAATCCGGATGCGAAATTCATTGAACAGGTCGACTGCCTGACAGATGAGCTGATGCATATGGGCAAGGCTTCCACTGGAAGCAGCGTCGGAACAGGCGGCATGAACACGAAGATGATTGCAGCCAAGATTGCCACTTCCTCCAATGTAGATATGATTATCGCAAACAGCCGGGATATCGGCATACTGCACAGACTGCTTGCAGGAAATAATGAGGGTACTTTGTTTTTGGCGCATCCGGATGCGTCGTTCGACTTACCCGCTTTCGTGGATCAATTACATAAATAGTCTGATTGCAGACACGCAGGGACAGGGGGGATGCGCCCCTACGCTTAAGTCCTGTATGTCTGATTGCAGACACGCAGGGACAGGGGGAATGCGCCCCTACGCCTAAGCCCTGCATGTCTGATTGCAGACACGCAGGGACAGGGGGAATGCGCCCCTACGCCTAAGTCCTGTATGTCTGATTGCAGACACGCAGGGACAGGGGAATGCGCCCCTACGCCTAAGCCCTGTATGTCTGATTGCAGACACGCTCTCGCTTGGAGTTCGTCGTAGCGGTACATAAGGTCCTAAAGTACAGGACCTAAGTACCGACGACTCACTACAGTCTGCAACAGACACACAGGGCTTGTCGGGGGCGCATTCCAATTGACACTCCATAAGTCTGCAACAGACATGAAGGGCTTGTCGGGGGCGCATTCCAATTGACACTCCATATGTCTGCAACAGAAACACAGGGCTTGTCGGGAACGCATTCCCAACATGCCCCAATATGTCAGCAACCGGGCACGCGGGTCAAGGCGGGGGCGCACTCCGTGAACGGAGTGGATAAGTCTGCAACAGACATGCAGGGCTTGTGGGAAAAAGAACCGAAAAGGAACGATAGAAACGAGGTATCGCGTATGAATATGAACGAGAGAATCGCCCGGATCAACGAGCTGTATCATAAATCTCAAAAGGAGGGACTGACCGAGGAAGAAAAGGCCGAGCAGGCTAAGCTTCGTCGGGAATATGTGGAAAGCGTAAGAAATAACTTAAGAGGACAGCTGGATCAGATCACGATAGAAAATGCGGACGGGTCCAGAGTGAATCTGGGGGAAAAGTATGGCAGGAAGCATGACTGATATAGTCAATAAGCGCGGAGGAGAGCCGGGCAATCCGGCTGTCCGGAAAAAGGAGCTTCGAAAAAGAATACTGGCGATGAGAGACGCTCTCACAGAAGCCGAGAGAAGTAGTTCGGAAAAAAAGGTGACGGACGCAGTCCTGCATCTGCCGGAATTTCTTGCAAGTGATAGTGTGCTTGGATTTGCTTCCTATGGTTCGGAGATTGGAACGGAAAAGATATTGCTTGCTTCTCTGAAAGGCGGCAAGAAAGTATACCTTCCAAAGATCGTAAGCCTTGGCGGAGTGGAGACGATGGAGTTTTACCGCGTACGGAGTCTTGAGGAGTTAAAACCCGGTTATCGCGGGATTTTGGAACCTTCGTTGGAATCTTTGAATGAAGAAGAGCCGTTTTTGTGTACGGAGGCTTCCGCATGCAGAGCGCTTTTGATCATGCCCGGGGTGGTATTTGACCGGCACGGACATCGCATTGGTTACGGAAAAGGCTTTTATGACAGATTTTTATCGGAGAAGTTTCCTTTTTGGGAAAGGACGGTAGCCATTGGTTTTCCCTGCCAGTTATTAAGCGAAATCCCCCATGAGGCACACGATAAACCGGTTTCACGCATCATTTGCCTGTAAAGAATGAGAGGTTTCATATTATGACGGATTTGAATAAGTTAGGACAAAACGCGGCGGCAGTAAAATCTTTGCTTCAGACGCTTTCTCCGGAAGTGAAAAATAAGGCACTGTGTCTCGCCGCAGACTGCCTGGTGAAAGAGGCAGAGTATCTGATCGCAGAAAACAGGAAGGATATGGAGACAGCCGAACAAAACGGTATGAGCAGCGGTCTGTTGGACCGTCTGAAGCTGACAAAAGAGCGAATTGAGGCTATGGCCGAGGGACTTCGTCAGATTGCAGAGCTTCCCGACTGTATCGGTGAAGTCATGGAAGCATTTGAACGCCCGAACGGAATGAAGATACGAAAGGTCCGTGTCCCGATGGGGGTCATCGGTATCATATATGAGGCGAGACCCAATGTGACTGCCGATGCGTTCGGACTTTGTTTTAAGACCGGCAATGCAGTTATTTTAAAGGGCGGAAGCGATGCCTTGTATTCAAATCTGGCAATCGTCAGAGTGCTCAGAGAGTCACTTGCTAAGGCAGGACTTCCCGAGGATGCCATTCAGCTGATTGCCGATACGGACAGACAGACAACGGTCGCTTTCATGCGTCTGAAGCAATATGTCGATCTGTTGATTCCGCGCGGAAGCGCGAGACTGATAGCAAGTGTTGTGGAAAACAGCACGATTCCTGTCATCGAGACCGGCACGGGCAACTGCCATGTCTATGTGGATAAGGATGCCGACCTTGACATGGCCGTGAATATTATATATAATGCCAAGACACAGAGAATCGGTGTCTGCAACGCCTGTGAATCACTGGTGGTACACAGTGCAGTAAGAGAAGCGTTCCTACCCAGACTGGCCGCGAAGCTTCGGGAAAAAAAGGTGGAAATGCGCGGCGATGAAAGAGTGTTGGAGATTCTGCCTGACTGTGTTCCCGCAACCGAAGAGGATTTTGCAATGGAATATCTGGACTATATTCTTTCCCTGAAGACGGTTGACAGTGCAGAAGAGGCCATTGAGCATATCAATCGCTATAATACCAAGCATTCCGAATGTATTGTGACAGAAAACAAAGATACGGCAGAGAAGTTCTTAACCGGTATCGATGCTGCCTGTGTGTATTGGAATGTTTCCACCCGTTTTACGGACGGCTTTGAATTTGGCTTCGGCGCAGAGATCGGTATCAGTACCCAGAAGCTTCACGCAAGAGGACCTATGGGACTGAAAGAACTGACCTCGTACAAATACCTGATAAGCGGCAACGGACAGGTGCGCGGATAACAGATCACACAATTAGGAGGTACTTCACATGAAGGAAATCAACAACAGTATTTGGCATAGTATCAGCACTCACAGAGTGACTCCCACGGATTTTATCTGTGTCATTGAAATCTCCAAGGGAAGCAAGAATAAATATGAACTGGATAAGGAATCGGGCTTCCTGATTTTGGACAGAATCCTTCATACATCCACCCATTATCCGGCAAACTACGGATTTATTCCCCGCACCTACGGTGACGACGGCGATCCGCTCGATGTGCTTCTTCTTTGCTCTGAGCCCGTTCAGCCGCTGACTCTTGTCCGTGCATACCCGATTGGGGTTATTTCCATGCTCGACAACGGCAAGAACGATGAGAAGATCATCGCAGTTCCCTTCAACGATCCTTATTACAACGGATACCACGATATCTCCGAGCTTCCTCCCCATGTCGTGGAGGAGATGGAGCATTTCTTCACTGTTTACAAGGCTTTGGAGAATAAGGATACCGCGGTTAATGAAAAGGGAAACAGAGAAGAAGCGGTCGAAGTCATTAAGAAATGTCTCAATAACTATATCAATACATTTATTAAGAGTTGGGAATAAGCTGCAACGGTTTGTCTGAAAAAGGCAGACCGTTTTCTTTTGACAAGACTTGATTATTCTTACAAAAATGCTTATAATATTGTTAAATTATTGTCATTGTGAGGCTGAGTGAATATGAGTGATATGAGAGGAATCGATACCCCGGTTAGACAAAAAAGAAGACGCGTATTCAAGGAAGTGGCAAAGTTGGCCTATAATTCAACCAATCTGAAGGACGACATGGAAGCACTTCCCTACAAAATCGTCGATTATGAAGAATCTCTGTACCGTGAAAGTGTATATCGTGACAGGGCAATCATTCGAGAACGGATCCGTCTTGCGATGGGCATGAGCCTGAGACCAGAGAACCGTGAAAAACCGGCACATCTGACGCAGGGATTAGAGGATAGCAATATTGATGAAAAGTATTATGAACCGCCTCTGATGCAGGTGATTCCTTCCGCCTGCAATGCCTGTCCCGAGAACCGCTATGAGGTGACCAATGTCTGCATGGGCTGTGTGGCACATCCCTGCCAGAGCGTATGCCCGAGAGGTGCGATTTCCTTCCGGAGCGGTAAGTCTGTGATCGATCAGGAAAAATGTATTCAGTGCGGGAAGTGCAAGAATATATGCCCGTACGATGCCATCAGCCATAGGGAAAGACCCTGCAAGGCTGCCTGCGGCGTTTCAGCAATTAAGTCGGACCGTTTTGGTCGCGCATATATCGATAACGAACAATGCGTTTCCTGCGGTATGTGCATGGTGAGTTGTCCGTTTGGAGCGATTGCGGACAAATCTCAGATTTTCCAGCTGATTCGTGCCATGCAGTCGGGCAGGAAGATCATTGCGCAGGTTGCGCCTGCCTTCGTAGGACAGTTTGGTCCGAAGGTGACTCCGGATATGTTCAAAACCGCCTTGAAACAGCTTGGGTTTGCGGATGTCTATGAGACTGCAATCGGTGCTGACATCGGTTGTATGGCAGAGGCAGAGCATTATGTGAAGGAAGTGGCGAGCGGAAAACAGGACTTTGCTTTGACATCCTGTTGTCCGTCCTGGTCGGTGATGGCGAAAAAGCTGTTCCCGGAGACGATCGACAAGATCAGCAACGAGCTTACTCCCATGGTAGCGACAGCCCGCATCATCAAGGAAAAACATCCGGATGCTTCTGTTGTTTTCATAGGTCCCTGCGCTTCGAAGAAGCTGGAAGCAAGCAGACATTCCGTTCGTTCCGATGTAGACTTTGTCATCACCTTCGAAGAATTGACAGGCATGTTCGAGGCGAAGGGCATTTTCCTGGATGCCATCAAGGCCATGGATGAGATGGACGACGCGACCGGCGCAGGTCGTGGGTACGGAGTGGCAGGCGGCGTCGCAAGTGCGATTGAGGAATGCATTCAGAAGTATTATCCCGGCACGGAAGTGAAGATAGAGCATGCGGAGAGTCTTGCGGAGTGTAAGAAGATGCTTCTTCTGGCGAAGGCAGGAAAGAAAAACGGCTGTCTGATCGAGGGGATGGCCTGCCCGGGCGGCTGCGTCGCCGGTGCGGGTACGAATATTCCGATACTGACAGCGAACAGAGAACTTGCCAAATTTAAGGCGCAGGCATCACAGCCGGTTCCCGTAAAAGAAGATGTATAAGAGGATATATAAAGAAGTTATTGGAAGAAGTTTTTATGGAAGAACCGGAAGTTTCGTTACTTACGGTTGCACATTCCGATAAAAAGTTCTAAAATAAATATGCCTGTTTGAAACAGGCTTTACAGTGAAGAAAGGTTTGGTAATACAATATGAAAATCAGAACCAGATATGCCCCCAGTCCTACCGGCAAAATGCATGTCGGCAATCTTCGTTCCGCTTTGTATGAGTTTTTGATTGCAAAGCATGAGGGCGGAGATTTTATGCTTCGAATTGAGGATACCGATCAGGAGCGTTTTGTGGAAGGCGCTACAGAGATCATCTACAGAACACTCGAGAAGACCGGACTGGTACACGACGAAGGCCCGGATAAAGACGGCGGATACGGTCCTTATGTACAAAGCGAGAGAATGAAGACCGGCATTTATATGAAATACGCCAAGGAGCTGATTGATAAGGGTGAGGCTTATTACTGCTTTTGCGATAAAGAAAGACTTGCAACCTTAAAGTCAGAGGTGGTGGAAGGCAAGGAGATCACCGTATATGATAAGCATTGTCTGCACCTTACCAAGGAGGAGATCGAGTCCAATCTTGCTGCCGGAAAGCCCTTCGTCATCAGACAGAACAATCCGACCGAGGGTACGACAACCTTCCATGATGAACTCTACGGAGACATCACGGTAGAGAATTCTCAGCTCGATGATATGATCCTGATCAAGTCTGACGGATATCCTACCTATAATTTCGCAAATGTTGTAGACGACCATACGATGAATATCACCCATGTTGTGAGAGGAAATGAGTACCTTTCTTCCTCCCCTAAGTATGTGAGACTGTATGAGGCGTTTGGGTGGGAGGTGCCTGTCTATGTACACCTTCCCCTGATTACCGATGAAAATCACAAGAAGCTTGCCAAGAGAAGCGGACATTCCTCATTCGAGGATCTGCTGGAGCAGGGCTTCGTGACCGAGGCAATCGTCAACTATATTGCGCTGCTTGGCTGGTCCCCTGAGGACAACAGAGAGATCTTTACCCTGGATGAACTGATAAAAGAGTTTGATTACAGGCGTATCAGCAAGTCTCCCGCAGTATTTGATATTGTGAAACTGCGCTGGATGAACGGCGAGTACATCAAGGCAATGGATTTTGATACCTTCTATGAGATGGCAGAACCTTATCTGAAGGCTGTACTGACCGGCAATTTTGATTTAAAGAAGATTGCAGCTATGGTAAAGACCCGTATTGAGGTTTTTCCTGATATTGCAGCTCATGTGGATTTCTTCGAGAAATTGCCCGAGTATGATGTGGCAATGTATACACACAAGAAGATGAAGACCGACGCAGCTTCCTCTCTTGCCGTGTTAAAGGATGTCCTGCCACTTCTTGAGGCACAGACTGATTACAGCAATGACGGTCTGTACCAGATGCTTTTGAAATATGTGGAAGAGAAGGGCGTGAAGAACGGTTATGTGATGTGGCCGATTCGTACTGCTGTGTCCGGCAAGCAGATGACACCTGCCGGAGCAACTGAGATCATGGAAGTGCTTGGAAAAGAAGAGACGATCAAGAGAATCCGGAAGGGAATCGAGCTTCTTGAGAACGCCTGATTTGTCTAAGCTGAACGAAGCACAGCGCAGTGCCGTGCTCTGGAACGGAGGCCCGCTGTTATTACTTGCGGGTCCCGGCTCCGGGAAAACAACCGTCATCGTCAATCGTATTCTTCATCTCTTAAGTCTGGGCGTTCCGCCCGATTCCATCCTTGTCATCACATTTACAAAAGAAGCTGCCGTATCCATGCAGGAGCGATTCCGTGCGCAGGCAGAAACCTTTTACCCTGTCAATTTCGGAACCTTTCATTCCGTCTTTTATCAAATCATCAGAAGTGCAGACCCTGCGAAAACACTTCAAATCATTTCAGTAACACAGAAAAAAGCAATCCTGATCCCTATTTTGAAACAATATCAAAGGGAAGAAAACTCTGATCCGGAACAGACGGAAGAGATCTCTGCCCTGTTGAATGCCATCAGCCTTTATAAAAACACAGACGATATGGAACTGACCCTGACGAAGGTTCCGGTGCAGTACCGGGAGTGTTTTGAACCGATTTTTCAGAAGTACCGGGAGGCTGTGTACCGAAGAAACGGTATCGATTTCGACGACATGTTATATGAATGCAGAAAGCTATTGTCGGAAAACGAAACGCTTCGCACCAAATGGAATCATAGATTCCGGCATATCCTGATCGATGAGTTTCAGGATATTAACCCGATGCAATATGAGATCGTCAGGCTGCTTTCCGAAGCGACGCAGTCTGTATTTGCGGTAGGCGATGACGATCAGTCCATCTATGGCTTTCGCGGTTCCAGACCTGAGCTTATGATGCGTTTTGAGAAGGAATATCATGCAGACAGAATGCTGTTAAATGTGAATTACCGTTGCGAGAGCAGAATCGTAGGGAGTTCCCTGAAGGTGATCGAAGAGAACAAAAAACGTTTTTCCAAGGATCTCATCGCAGCCCGAAGGGGGGAGGAGCAGTCATTTGCCGTGAAGGCATTTGCAGACCGAAAAGAGCAGGCGCAATACCTTTGCAATACCCTTAAGACTTTTCGAAATCAGTTTCCGGACGGATCGCAGAGTCTGGCTGTATTGTTTCGCACCAATGCCTATATGCAGGGAACGGCGGTGAGACTGACTGCGGCCGGAATTCCTTATTCCATGAAGGAGACGGTGCGAAGCATCTATGAACACTTTATCGTGAAGGATATCATGGCATATCTTTTGCTTGCCTCCGGTGTGTGGAAGCGGGAATATATCCTTCGGATCATGAACCGGCCGGTCCGGTATCTGACCAGGGAGGCCGCCGCTGAGAGCAACTCCGTACGGGAGATGATACAGTACTATCAGAAAACTGCCAAAGGAAACGAACCCTGTCACAGTCAGATCGCTGCGCTGGAAAAACTGCAGACCAATCTGATCCAGCTTGGAAAAATGAAGCCTTCCTTCGGAATCAATTATATTTTGAAGGCAATCTGTTATGAACGGTATCTGAAGTGTCAGTCTGCCGCGAAGCCTGAGCTGGCACAGGAATGGAACGAGCTGATTTTGTGGCTGAAGGAGGACGCTGCCAAATACGATGATGTGCAGACCTGGCTCGATGCACAGTTTATGTATGAAGAGAAGCTGAAGGCAGAAAAAAGCAGGAAGCCGGATGACCGGGAACCAATCAAGCTGATGACGATTCATGCGGCGAAGGGGCTGGAATTTCATACCGTGCTGATTCCGGACTGCAATGAGAAGGTATATCCCCACGGCAGGGACAAAGAAGGAGATAGTCTGGAAGAGGAGAGAAGAATCTTCTATGTCGGTATGACGCGTGCAAAAGAGCGGTTGGAATTGATTTATCTGTACGGAAGCAAGGGAAAACCAATGTTTCCTTCAAGATTCTTAAAGCCGTGGATATAAAATAGTTAAGGTGCTTAATAATTAATTATCTATAACAAGAAACTTGATATTAGTTATTCATAAGATTATAATATATTATAGTATAGATTAGTAAGAATTCTAATGTGTTCAATACCATTCCTGAAACGAAATAATAGATATGATTTCAAAAATAATAGAATAATGAGAAAACCTTAAGAATACTTTTCAGATAAGGGGCAGTGTATGGAAACAAAAGAAAAGACAGGTTATATATATGTTCTTACAAACGAGAGCTTTCATATGGATAATTGGATAAAGATAGGGTATGCGGAAGATGTTGATAAGCGCGTGAAGGAATTGTCGGGAACAGCTGTACCACTTCCTTATGAAGTTTATTGTACTTATGAAATTCCAAGAATAAAAGGGGTAAAGGACCCAGATAAACTGGTTCATGACCTTATACAGTCATTGAATCCTAATCTTCGTATTTCACAGAATAGAGAATTTTTCGAACTTTATCCTTGGGATGCTTACAATATGCTTTTTGCTATTGCTCAGTTGCACGAGAGAACAGATAAGCTAGTTAGAAACAACGATAATACTTCGGGTGAAAATGATATAAATGATACAGAGTATTCTGTTGAGGCATTATTCCCTGACTATAATCAGGCATCATCTTTATATAACAAGATGAAAGGTATTATTTTATCTGTAGATAAGACATTAGAAGAATCTCCCAGAAAGAATTATGTTACATTTAAGCTTAATAAGAAAAATGTAATTACGCTTTGGCCTTATAAGGGATGGATAGAAATCGTTCTTAATGCTAAGTTGGGAACCATAAAAGATAAAAATGGGTTGATTTATGATATTTCAAATCGTAAATGGAGTTCTGAACAGTACGCTTTTAAATTCAATCATGATACGGATGTGGATGCGGTAAAGGATATTGTAGAGCAAACATATCTATTAAAGAAATAATATAGTATAACGGAGTGAAATGATCGGATTTTGAAATAGTATACAAAACAAGGCGGAAAGCATTAAAAAAAGCTTTCCGCCAATTAATTATCGTGAAAAATATGGTTATTCACAGAGATTTCTTCATACACTCGCTTAAATTGACAGGATGACTATTCTTCGTCGATTAATTCATCGAACTCGACATTGTCCAGGTATTCGTCAAAAGCGTCTGCAACCTTCTCGTATTCTTCATCATCCTCAATATAGATGAGCTCAGGCTCTTCGTTGGGGTCTTCCGGATTCTCTTTATAGCCATAGAACCAGACTTCGCCTTCGTCGTTCGCGGTTCCGTCCTCTTTCAGGGGCATCAATACGATATAATCCTTGCCCTCCACTTCCAGAATCGTAATAATTGCGCAGGTTACGGTACCCTCGTCAAGTTCAATATCCACAGTCATTTCTTCGTCTTCGAATTTTTCTTTCTTACCCATGTTGTTTCCTTTCCTGTGATCGTTTTGTACACATCCGTTGGTAGTATCCTTTGGCGTGATTGGTCTTTCAGCCCGTATGTCGGCGGACAGTCCCGTAATCAGCCAAAGTAGGTTTGCTCTTAGTATATACATTTTACACCGTGTATGCAACAGATTTTAGTTGGTAATCGGTTTTTGTTGTGGTAAAATGGTAGGAGTTAAAGGCGGACAAAGATATGAAGGACAGAATCATAAACAGTCTTTTGCTCTGTGCTGCTGCAGCAATGCTCTGTGCGACAGGAAAGCTGCAGGATGCGAAGCAAGAACCCAAGACCACATTGGAAACAGAAATACAGTCAGATACGACATATGATACGCCTGTCACGGCAGGCGTTCTCGGAAGCGGCGGTATCGCTGAGACTTTTTATACTGTGAAGAACGCGTCACTGACAATCCCGGCAGAGGATTTATCAAACCGAATCGGGACACAGGAAGACAACGATACTGAGTCAGGGAGCGAAATAGCTTCGACGGAGGATGAACTTGCGAGCGAGTATGCGGACCTTGCACTTGCGCATGTCACAAATTATGTAAATGTTCGTTCCGGACCGAGTACGGACAGCGCGATCGTCGGAAAGATATTCAATAAGGCTGTGGCACAGATCATTGAAACCGCAGGAGAGAATCAGGACTGGCTGAAGATCATATCCGGCAATGTGGAAGGATATATCAAGGCGGAATTTTTCTACTATGGCGAGGAGGCCGTGAAGCATATTGAGGAATATGTCACCAGATATGCAGTTGTATTTGCAGACCGTCTGAATGTGCGGGAAGAGCCGGAGATTGACTCTAAGAGAATCGGATATGTAGATTATGGTGAAAAGGTAGAAATCGTAGAATATCAGGGAGACTGGATTCAGGTACGCTATGCGGGGAATAAGACCGGATATGTCTCAGCCGACTATGTCACGGTGGAAGAACAGTTTTTCTACGCGAAGACCCTGGAGGAAGAGGCTGCGGAGCATGCAGAGAGAAGAGCGCAGGAGGAACGTGCCGCGGAAGAGGAACAGCAGGCACAGGAGAATGTGACTGTTTCAGTCAATCCACCCGATATAAACTATGCCGGAACGGATGAGCTCAGGACCGCGATCGTGGAGTATGCGATGCAGTTTCTGGGAAATAAGTATGTGCACGGAGGGAATTCTCTGGTGACCGGAACGGACTGTTCCGGCTTTACCAGTCTGATTTATAAAGAATTCGGGCATTCCGTCAGCAGAACCCCTGCCGGACAGCTTGAGAATAACGGTAAGCTTATCGAATACAGCGATATCAAGCCCGGGGATATCATCTGCTACGGTAAGTCAAAATGTACCCATGTTGCCCTGTATATCGGCGACGGCAAGATCATTCATGCCGCGAACTCCAGGAAGGGAGTCGTGATTTATCAGGCGGACTATGACAATATTCTCGGAGTTAAAAATCTGATTGATTAGTTTGATTCGATGAAGGTTCGGTATCAGGGATGATATCGGACCTTTTTCGTACAAACTCGCCGAAAATCTCATCACTGTCGGCCTGCAGGTCAGAAAGCCTCAGTGTTACGCCGCCGTATTGCCTGATACCGTGCCGTGCGGCCATTTCCTCGGTATAATCCTCGAGAAGGTACACCTGCTCCAGACGGACCGGGCCGCTCTTGTAGTGACAGACGAGCGGTATGATGCCGGTTTTTTCCTCAGAGAGAGCGATGCCTTCCTCTGATACATGAAAGCTGACCCATGCCATACCCTCGAGCATACAGAGAGCCTTTTTCTGCGTCGATACATAGTTGCCGAGTGAATAGTAACAGAGTGCTTTGTTGCCGTTCCCGGCCGTGATCCACTCAATCGGCTGCGGAACATGCGGATGCGTACCGATGATGAGATCGGCACCTGCTTCTGTCATCATCATGGCGAATTTTTTCTGGTAAGTCGATGGTACCTTTGTATATTCGGTTCCCCAGTGCGGAAAGACGATCACAATATCCGCAATTTCGCGTGCCGCAGCAATATCCCGGATTACCCCGGGATGGAGACTGGTAAAATCAATCAGGCCACTCGATTCGTCGTAATCGCACAGCATGTTGAGACGCCCGCGCAGATCGCCCGGAACAGAACCGAGGTTGGGGCCGTAAGTATAATTCAGAATGGCGAAGGTATATCCGCCGACGCTAAGAAGAGGGATCTCGGGCTCTTTGTCTGCGCGATTGATCCCGACCGTCAGTATGTCAGGATACTGACTCCAATAGTCAATGGCATGATCGATTCCTCTGATTCCCTGGTCGTAGGCATGGTTGGAGGCGTGAAGCACGATATTGAAGCCCGCATCCGCAATGGCATCGCCGACCTGCGTGGGAGAGTTGAAGTGCGGATATCCGGAAAAACCAAGCTCGTTTCCGCCTAAAATCGTCTCCTGATTGATCACCTTAATATCTGCAGCCTGTAAAAACGGCCGCATCGGTTCAAAGAGGAAGGTATAGTCATAGGTTCTGTCAGGCTGTCGGCCGGTATTTACGATTCCCATGTGCATGAGGTTATCGCCCAGTGCCATCAGTGTGATGTCGTATTCTTCGAAGACGGGCTCCGGTTCTTCCGGCAGGGGAGTGACTTCCGGTTCTTCAGAAACGAGGATGACAGAGGTCTCTGCTTCTTCCACGGTTATGACAGGGGATACGGACGTTTCCATCTTATCCTGTGTATAAAAAGCAATCACTGCAAACAAAAATACGACGAATACCACCAGCGTCGTCAGTATGGGTAACAGCAATCTTCGCCTTGTATGCTTGATCAAATTATCACATCCTTTCTCTTGTATCATAACCCAACTGAAGATTTTGTCAACTTCCTTACGATGTATGCCACAGGAATCCGTTCGATCCATGAAATTTCCTTGTGATTTTTGCCCTAAATGATTATAATGAACATAGAAAAGCAACCACAATCAAAGGGGGATGTGCGATGCAACATGTGACTGCGAATACTATAAATCCCTGTCAGAACGGACAGAAGGGGCACAAGGACTCTGTACGATTTTCTTTTGTATCGAAGGAGCCTGACTGCGGGATTCTGCTTTATGACAAAAAAACCGATGAACTGATTCGTAAGATACCTTTCTGCGAGGAGGACAGAACCGGTTTCGTATATACCAAAACCGTGGAGGAAATCGATGTTTCCGAGACCACCTATTTATTTTATCAGAAGGATACTTCCGTGCCCGACCGACATGCGACTTCCTTTGTGAAGACCGGACCGTTCGGAACAAAGCGAAAAGAAAGTGCTTATAAAGCAAACTGTGTTCCTACGGCGTTTGCGTGGAACCGGGATAAGAGACCCTGTATCCCTTATGCAGACTGTATCTTTTACGGTATGCATGTCAGAGGCTTCACTGCGCATCCTTCTTCCGGGGTAAAAGCGCCCGGAACCTATCGCGGAATCATGGAAAAGATACCGTATCTGAAAGAGATCGGTGTGACCTCGGTGCTTCTGCAGCCGGCGTATGAGTTTATCGAGCTGCCGGAGCCGGAAGAAGAGCAAGAGAATACAGTCCGATTACAATTGCAAAAGGAGCTCTCCCCCGAGAGGCTGAATTACTGGGGGTACACAAAGGGCTTTTATTATGCGCCGAAGGCCAATTATGCCTATGGAGAGGATGCGGGCCGTGAACTGAAGGAACTGGTACAAGCCCTCCACCTGAATCATATGGAGCTTCTGATGCAGTTCTATTTCCCGGAGGATGTTTGCAGGGGGGAGATCTGTGAGATCCTGCGCTTCTGGCTGACGGAGTATCATATTGACGGTTTTTATGTGATGGGGCCTGATCTTCCGATTGATCTCATCTGTGAAGATCCGCTTCTTGCCGACTGCAAGATTCTTTCCTGTGATATCAGCAATACCGGCGGCGGGACTCCCGTATTTGCACATCTTGCACAGTGTAATGATCAATATCTCTACGATATGCGCAGATTCTTAAAGGGCGATGAGAACATGCTGGGCACAGCTCTTTATCACATGAGGCACATCCCGTCGGGAACCGGCAGAGTTCATTATTTTACGAATTATTGTGGGTTTACGCTGGCAGACCTGGTTTCGTACAATGACAAGCACAATGAAGCAAACGGAGAGCAGAATCAGGACGGCGCAGTATACAATTGCAGCTGGAACTGCGGTGAGGAGGGGCCTTCGAAGAGTCGTAAGGTCAATCGCCTCCGCCTGCAGCAGATACAGAACGCCATTGCCATGCTCCTTTTGACTGCGTCCGCTCCGATGATTTTCATGGGGGATGAATTCGGCAATTCCCAACAGGGAAATAATAATCCTTATTGTCAGGACAACGAGACAACCTGGCTTGACTGGAGCCTGGTGCGGAAGGGGAACAGAGTACTGAGCTTCTGGAAGAAGATGACAGCCTTTCGAAGAGAGCATCCCATCCTGACGCCCTCAAAAGAGCTGCTTTTGATGGATACGCTTTCCTGCGGTTATCCGGATCTCTCCTATCACGGAGAGAGCGCCTGGAAACTGGCTGCAGACCCGGTTTTGCGCCACGCAGGGATGATGCTGTGCGGAAAATATGCAAAGAAGGGCAGCGGAGAGGATGATTTCCTCTATATTGCCATGAACATGCACTGGGAGAGCCATCCTCTGGCATTGCCGAAGCTTCCGAAAACCTGTCAGTGGGTGCCTGTACTGTCGACGGCGGCATCTTTGGATGAGACAGACTGTGAAATACAGGAGAATCGCATTGTCTGTGCACCGAGAAGTATCACAGTCTATATCGCCACACCGACGGTACCTTTGTGTGTCAATGAGACAGAGGTCGGACAGAAAACAAAACAAACCACCGGCAAGAGAAAGGTTTTATGACCATGGGTAACATGTGGAATCATTTTAAGACGATCACCTATCATAAATACCTGGTTGCGCAGGGATGCTTTCGCGTGGGTTTGATCCGCCAGGGCATTTTGCACGATATGTCCAAATACAGTCCGACGGAATTTCTGGTCGGCGCAAAGTATTTTCAGGGGACCAGAAGCCCTAACAATGCGGAGCGGGAGGATATCGGGTATTCGAATTCCTGGATGCATCACAAGGGCCGCAACAAGCACCACTACGAATACTGGATCGATTATTCCAACGATCCTGCGCTCAGGGGGAAAATGGTTCCCGTCGAGATGCCGGACCGGTATGTGGCCGAGATGATCATGGACCGCATTGCCGCGAGTAAGGTCTACAAGGGAGAGGCATATGATGATTCGTGCCCGCTGCAGTATTTTGACAACGGGACCAGACACGAGCTCATCCATCCCAAGACCTGCGAGAAGCTGGAATATTATCTCAGAATGCTGGCAGAAAAAGGAGAGCGCGAAACCTTTGCGGAGGTAAAAAAGAATCTGGTAAAAAAGGAAACAGCGGACGGGCAACAAACAGCAGGTTTATCATACCTTATAAAAAAACGAAGGTGACAATATATGAATTGTTGGATTCTTCTTTTGTTATTGTTTTCCTGCTGTCAAAATGACTGCGACTGCTGCGGACAACACAAGAAAGAACACTGCCATAAGAACCACAGACCCTGTATGGAGGAAAGGAGTGGCTGCGGACCTTGTGAGATGAGGGATTGTGATCGTAGAGACGAAAGGAAAAGCTGTGATCACAAGCAGGACATTGTCTGCGAGATTCAGGGAAGAATTCCCCCGGCCTGGCAGTCTTATGACCATCCTGAAAAAGAAAACTGTGACTGAAAAAAGCATGGTTCGGGACTGTGAAAACGGTCCCGATTTTATTTTGCGCAGCTGATAAAAAAATCTCGACAGAAACCACTTTTTTTGTTAAGATAAGGTGCAGAAAACATAAGGAGGATTTCCAAGGTGAGTCAGGAAAAATATGTTGCTTATGTATCCACCTATACAGGCGGAGATAATCATGGAATCAGGATCTATGATGTGGATATGGAAAAGGGACGATTTATCGAGAAAGACCAGGTTGAGATTACCAATTCGTCTTATGTTACGATCTCCCATAACGAGAAATACCTCTATTCCATCACGGACTTCGGAGTGGAGGCTTACAAAATCAAGAGAAACGGTACTTTGGACCTGCTCAATTTCGCACCCGCAAACGGTATGAGAGGGTGCTATGTGTCAACCGACTACACGGACAAGTATCTGTTTATTGCAGGATATCACGACGGAAAGCTGACCGTAATGCGTCTGAATGATGACGGTTCCATCGGTGAGATCACCGACGAAATCTTCCACAAGGGTTTGGGAAGTCTTGCCGAGAGAAATTTCAGACCTCACATTAACTGTGCGAGAATGACGCATGACAATAAGTATCTGCTGGTTGCCGACCAGGGTATGGATCACATCAATGTGTATCGTCTGGATCTGATGACCGGCAAGGTAAGCCTTGCGGATGTCATTCGCAGTGAATTAGAGTCCGCACCCAGACACATTAAAATATCCAGGGACGGTAAATACCTGTATATCGTGCATGAGTGGAAATGTTATATTGATGTCTATTCCTACGAGGACATCAACGGACAGCCTCACTTTGAGAAGATTCAGACCGTTCCGACCGCGAAGGTTGAGAGAGGAAGCAGCAACGCGACCAGCGCCCTTACCTTCTCGGAAGACCACAATTATCTTCTGAGCACGGTTGCGGGAGACAATACCGCAGTGTTGTTCCATGTGGACGAGAATACCGGCTTACTCGAGAAGGTATTTTCCCTCCCCATTAGCGGCGACTATCCGAAGGATGCAAGTCTGTTCCCGAACAACAAGTTTCTGGTATCCTTAAATCATGAGTCCAATGACCTGACCTTCTTCAAGGTTGACATTGAAAATAAGACTCTGATTATGAACGGGCCGCCCATTCGGGTAAATGTGCCCAACTGCATCACATTCCTGAAGCTGAAATAATTGTGAAAAAGTGAGTAAAAGATTACAAGCCGGTAAAGGACGGGGTTCCTTTGCCGGCTTTTTGTTTTAAGAAAATAGTGTATGGAATTGTTGGACAAAATGAACAGCGAGAGTATCCTGACGATGTCAGAAAATCAGTCATGATAGAAATCCCTGAGAGAATCGAGCTTTGCGGACATGTTGACCATCATGGCGTCGAGAACGGTGATCGCCGTCATGCATTCCATGACAACTACGGCGCGCGGTACGATGATGGGGTCATGGCGTCCCTTGATGCAGACTTCGATTTCTTCGCCGGACCGGTTCACGGTGTCCTGCTGTCTGTAGATCGAAGGGGTGGGCTTCACATGGGCGCGGATTGTCACGGTACTTCCGTCGCTGATGCCGCCGAGAATACCGCCTGCGTGATTGGTCTTCTTGGAAACGGTTCCGTCCTTCATACAGAACGCATCATTGTTTTGGCTTCCTCTGGAGCGGGAGACTTCGCAGCCGTCGCCGATCTCGACTGCCTTGACGGCGCCGATCGACATGATCGCCTTTGCAAGATTGGCATCCAGCTTCTCAAACACAGGGTCACCGATTCCTGCGGGCAAGCCTTGAATCATACATTCCATACATCCGCCGGAGGAATCCAGATCCTTCTTGGTCTGCTCCAGATAGGCAACGGCTCTGGCGTCCGCTTCTCTGTCCGGCATTGCGGTCGGAGTGGAGAGGATCGCGTCCGCGTCGAACTTGCTTAAATCAGCTTCAACCGGACCGATGGAACGGGTGTAAGCGCGAACTGTAATTCCAAGCTCTTGTAAAAGCTTAGCGGCAATCGCTCCTGCGGCAACTCTTCCGATGGTCTCACGGCCCGAAGAACGCCCGCCGCCGCGATAATCGCGGAAGCCATACTTTTGGTCAAAGGTATAGTCGGCATGTCCGGGACGATAGTAGGAAGCGATCTCACTGTAATCTCCGGAAATCTGAGAAGTATTTCTGACAAGTAAGGAGATCGGAGTGCCGGTTGTTTTTCCTTCGAACACTCCGGACAAAATCTCTACCAGATCGCCTTCCCTGCGGGGAGTGGTAATGCTGCTGGTGCCCGGTTTTCTGCGGTTTAAATAGCTTTGAATGTCGTCTTCGCACAGGGAAAGCCCCGCGGGACATCCGTCGATGACGACTCCGAGTGCCTTGCCGTGAGATTCTCCCCAGGTTGTGATTCTGAAAATGGTTCCGAATGAGGATCCTGCCATGTTTTAACCTCCGTCTGTAACCCTCCGGTGCATTCGAAATGTTACGGGAGGGCGTATCGAAAAGAGCAATTTGATGTTTGATACGAAATGATTATAATGTAACGGGTGTAAATTCGCAACTTTTTTGAAAAAAAGATGCATCTGAGACAATTATATGTTATATTAGTTGCGAATGAAATCCCGACAATGTTTCGGGCCGGGAAAGCGTTATTGAGTAACAGAATGGAGTATTGTGTATGAAGTATGAGATCCTAAAACAGGAGGGGCGGGCGAAGAGAGCGGTCGTAGAAACCGTTCACGGCACGATCCAGACCCCTGTTTTCATGAATGTCGGTACCGTGGCAGCGATCAAAGGGGCTGTCTCCACGGAAGATCTGGAAGGCATCAAAACGCAGGTTGAGCTTTCCAATACCTACCATCTGCATGTACGGCCCGGCGATGAGGTTGTCAAAAAAATGGGCGGACTTCATAAGTTTATGTCCTGGAACAAGCCGATTCTGACCGACTCCGGCGGATTTCAGGTGTTCTCCCTGGCTGGACTGCGAAAGATTAAGGAGGAGGGTGTTACCTTCCAGTCCCATATAGACGGTCACCGGATTTTCATGGGTCCCGAGCAGAGTATGCAGATCCAGTCTAATCTTGCCTCCACGATTGCCATGGCGTTCGATGAGTGTGCGCCCAGCAAGGCGGACAGAGCCTATGTCAAGGCTTCCGTAGAGCGAACCACAAGATGGCTGGAAAGATGCCGCAAGGAGATGGCCAGACTGAATTCCCTGGAGGATACCATCAACAGACAACAGCTGCTGTTTGGCATCAATCAGGGCGCTGTCTATGCGGATCTTAGAATTGAGCATGCAAAAAGGATCTCCGAGATGGAGCTTGACGGATATGCGGTCGGAGGACTTGCCGTCGGTGAGACGCATGAGGAAATGTATTATATCCTGGACGAAGTCGTTCCCTTCCTGCCGAAACATAAACCGACTTACCTGATGGGCGTCGGTACGCCGGCCAATATTCTGGAGGGTGTCGAGAGGGGAATTGATTTCTTTGACTGTGTATATCCCAGCCGAAACGGCCGTCACGGTCATGTCTACACCAATCACGGCAAGATCAATCTCTTCAATGCGAAGTATGAGCTTGACAGCCGCCCGATTGAAGAGGGCTGCGGATGTCCTGCCTGCAGAAGATACTCCAGAGCTTACATCCGTCATCTGCTGAAGGCAAAGGAAATGCTCGGCATGAGACTCTGCGTGCTCCACAATCTGTACTTCTATAATACCATGATGGAAGAGATCCGGGATGCTTTAGACCGGGGCTGCTTTGCCTCCTATAAAAAGGCAAAACTGGAAGGAATGGCGTCGGGACCGCAAGATTCATTTTGATACGGTTTTTTATAGAAAATTTACTTGCCGATTCCCGTGAATTTGTGTATGATATTGATTTAGACGAGAGATTCAGACCAAGGTCTGGACGGAATGGAGGAAAAATGGGTATTTTATTGACAGCTGCAGATGCAGGCGTTTCAGCAGGCGGAGGCCTGATTAGTATGGTACTGATTTATGGTATTTTTATTGTTGCGATGTGGTTTTTCTTTTTCAGACCCCAGAGCAAGGAGAAGAAGAGAATGGCTGCAATGCTTGCTGCCCTGGAGGTTGGTGACTGCGTGCTGACCACTTCCGGTTTTTACGGAATCATCATCGACATCTCAGACGATACCGTGGTTGTAGAGTTCGGCAACAATAAAAACTGCCGTATTCCGATGGACAAGAACGCTATCAGCCGCGTCGAGAAGGCAGAATAAGGAATGATTTTTCAAAGAGAGTGTTGCGGGTGCATCACTCTCTTTCTTTTTCCTTGATTCTTTTTAATATTTTATTGCTATTTTGTCTGTAATCAGTTATCATATTATGAATATGTATTCGCGATTCTCGTTGCGATAAAACATGCTCATTTTTAAAGCAAACATCCGACAGGGCGAGCGGGTTTGCGCACGGATTTATGCTTTCGGAATGAGCCGGATACAACATAATGAGTCAGAAAGGAAGAGCAGCATGGAATTACATATCACTTGTATTCCCGGTGACGGAATCGGTCCCGAGATCGTGGCACAGGCGAAAAAGGTGCTCGAAAAGACCGCTGAGGTATACGGTCATAAGATGATTTTTGAAGATATTCTGATGGGAGGCGCATCCATAGATGTGCACGGAGTTCCTCTCACCGAGGAGGCAATCGCAAAGGCTAAGGCTGCAGATGCCGTCCTGATGGGTTCCATCGGCGGTAATACAACCACATCTCCCTGGTATCAGCTTCCTCCCAACTTAAGACCGGAGGCAGGACTTCTTGCCCTGCGAAAAGCATTGAATCTGTTCGCAAATCTGCGTCCCGCCATTTTGTATGATGAGCTTGCGGGTGCCTGCCCTCTGAAGGAGGAGATCAGCGCCAGAGGCTTCGACATGATGATCATGAGAGAACTCACCGGCGGTCTGTACTTCGGCGAGAGAAAGACCGTTGAGGAGAACGGAGTGCTTAAGGCAATCGATACCTTGAGCTATGATGAGAATGAAATCAGACGAATTGCCATCAAGGGCTTTGATATTGCAATGAAGCGCCGCAAAAAGGTCACAAGCGTAGACAAGGCGAATGTACTGGACTCCTCCAGACTCTGGAGAAAAGTAGTCGAGGAAGTGGCAAAAGAGTATCCGGAAGTTACTTTGGAACATATGCTTGTTGACAACTGTGCGATGCAGCTGGTAAAGGATCCGGCCCAGTTTGACGTGATTTTGACCGAGAATATGTTTGGTGACATCCTTTCCGATGAGGCGAGCATGGTGACCGGGTCCATCGGAATGCTTGCGAGCGCAAGCTTAAATGACAGCAAGTTCGGTCTGTATGAGCCCAGCCATGGTTCTGCTCCCGATATTGCAGGCATGGATATTGCGAACCCGATCGCAACGATTCTCAGTGCTTCCATGATGCTTCGTTACAGCTTCGATCTTGACAGAGAGGCTGACGCCATCGAAGCAGCCGTGAAGCAGGTACTGCAGGACGGATATCGCACCGGCGATATTATGTCCGAGGGCTGCACCAAAGTCGGATGTACACAGATGGGCGATCTGTTGGCTGAAAGAATTCATAAATAAAGGAGACAGTGATTATGATGACAAGTGATAACGCAAGGGCCGGCATGCAGCAGGCACCGGCAAGAAGCTTATTTAACGCTCTTGGATTTACTCCTGAGGAAATGAAGAAACCTATGGTTGGTATCGTGAGCTCCTACAACGAGATCGTTCCCGGCCATATGAATATCGATAAGATTGTGGATGCGGTCCGCATCGGTGTTGCAGAGGCAGGCGGCGTTCCTGTTGTGTTCCCCGCGATCGCTGTCTGTGACGGTATTGCCATGGGACATGTCGGGATGAAGTATTCCCTGGTGACCCGTGACCTGATTGCCGACTCTACCGAGTGTATGGCGATCGCGCATCAGTTTGATGCACTGGTGATGGTACCAAACTGTGACAAAAATGTTCCCGGCCTTCTGATGGCTGCGGCAAGACTGAATCTCCCCACTGTTTTTGTGTCCGGCGGACCTATGCTTGCCGGTCATGTGAAGGGACAGAAGAGAAGTCTTTCCTCCATGTTTGAAGCAGTTGGCTCCTATGCGGCCGGCACCATGACAGAGGAGGATGTCTGCGAGTTTGAGAACAAGGTTTGTCCTACCTGCGGCTCCTGCTCCGGTATGTATACCGCAAACTCCATGAACTGCTTGACCGAGGCACTCGGTATGGGTCTTGGCGGCAACGGAACCATTCCCGCTGTTTACTCAGAGAGAATCAAGCTTGCGAAGCATGCCGGCATGGCTGTAATGGAGCTTTTCAGAAAGAATATCCGCGCAAGAGACATCATGACGAAAGAGTCCATCCTCAATGCGCTGACCGTTGATATGGCACTGGGTTGTTCTACCAACTCCATGCTGCATCTGCCTGCGATCGCACATGAGATCGGTTTCGATTTTGATATCAGCTTCGCTAATCCGATCAGTGAGAAGACTCCTAACCTCTGTCATCTGGCACCTGCGGGTCCCACATATATGGAGGATCTGAACGAGGCTGGCGGCGTCTATGCGGTGATGAAGGAGCTTGCTGACATCGGACTTCTGAACACAGACTGTATGACAGTAACCGGTAAGACCATCGGCGAGAACATCGCACACGCTTACAACAGAAATCCCGAGGTCATCAGACCTGTTGAGAATCCGTACTCCAAGACCGGCGGACTTGCAGTACTGAAGGGAAACCTTGCGCCCGACGGCTCCGTAGTGAAGAGATCTGCGGTGGTAGAAGAGATGATGGTTCACGAAGGCCCTGCACGCGTATTTGACTGCGAGGAAGATGCCATTGCCGCAATCAAGGGAGGCAAGATCGTCGCAGGCGATGTCGTAGTCATTCGGTATGAGGGTCCTAAGGGCGGTCCCGGTATGAGAGAGATGCTCAATCCCACCTCCGCGATCGCAGGTATGGGACTTGGCTCTACCGTAGCACTGATTACAGACGGCCGTTTCTCGGGCGCTTCCAGAGGTGCCTCCATCGGCCATGTTTCTCCCGAGGCTGCAGTCGGCGGACCGATCGCTTTGGTGGAAGAGGGCGATATCATCAGCATCGATATTCCGCAGATGAAGCTTGATATCAAGGTTTCCGACGAAGAGATGGAAGCCAGACGTGCAAAATGGCAGCCCAGAGAACCCAAGGTTACCACCGGTTATCTCTCCAGATATCGTGAGATGGTTACCAGCGGAAACAGAGGCGCAGTGCTCGAAATCAAGAAATAAAGTACATACGAAAGTTTTTGGAGGTTTGTTTATGCAGTTAAACGGTTCTGAAATCGTTGTAGAATGTCTGAAAGAACAGGGCGTTACTACAGTCTTCGGTTATCCCGGAGGAACAATCTTAAATATTTACGATGCGCTTTATAAGCATAGTGATGAGATCACACATATTCTTACCAGCCATGAGCAGGGAGCAGCGCATGCCGCCGACGGCTATGCGCGTGCAACCGGCAAGGTCGGCGTATGTCTTGCAACCAGCGGCCCCGGCGCGACGAACCTCGTAACCGGTATCGCTACGGCATATATGGATTCTGTACCCATGGTTGCAATTACGGCAAATGTGAATCTTCCCCTGCTCGGCAAGGATACCTTTCAGGAGATCGATATCGCCGGTGTGACGATGCCTATCACGAAGCATGGATTCATCGTAAAGAATATCAATGACCTTGCTCCTACCATCAGGAAGGCATTTGCGATCGCAAAGAGCGGTCGTCCCGGTCCTGTCCTTGTGGATATCACAAAGGATGTCACCGCGGCAGTCTGCGAGTACCTGCCCGAAACCCCGGCTGAGATCACCAGTAAGGGACATTATACGGAAGCAGATATCGACAAGGTTGCAGAACTGATCCGGGCAGCAAAGAAGCCTTTCATCTATCTCGGCGGCGGTGCCATCATCTCCGGCGCTGCGAAGGAAGTGGCCGAGCTTGCAGAGCTCTGTGACGCTCCCGTGTGTGATACGCTGATGGGAAAAGGCGCATTTGACGGAAGAAGCGACAGATATACCGGTATGATCGGCATGCACGGCACCAAGGCTTCCAACCTCGGTGTCAGCAATTGCGACCTGTTGATAGCGCTGGGCGCAAGATTTTCTGACCGCGTGACCGGTAATCCCAAGAAATTTGCCGAAGGAGCCAAGATCGTTCACATCGATATCGATGCCGCAGAGATCAACAAGAACATCCGCGTGGATGCGAGCGTGATCGGTGATCTGAAAGAGGTTCTAAGCATTCTGAATCAGAAACTGACCAGACAGGATCACAGTGAATGGATGCAGACGGTGAAGGAACTGAAAGAAAAATACCCGTTAAAGTATGACAATTCCAAGCTTTCCTGCCCCTATGTCATCGAGACGATCGACGAAGTGACAGGCGGAGACGCCATCATAACCACTGATGTCGGACAGCATCAGATGTGGGCGGCACAGTATTATCGGTATACACAGCCTCGCACCTTCCTTTCCTCCGGCGGTCTCGGAACCATGGGATACGGCCTTGGTGCATGTATCGGTGCGCAGGTCGGCCAGCCTGATAAGATCTGTGTCAATATCGCGGGTGACGGATGCTTCAGAATGAATATGAACGAACTTGCCACGGCGAGCAGATACAACATTCCCATCATTCAGGTAGTCATCAACAATCATGTACTCGGAATGGTAAGACAGTGGCAGACCCTGTTCTACGGTAAGCGCTATTCCCAGACGGTACTCAACGACAAAGTGGATTTCTGTAAGGTGGCGGAAGGTTTAGGCTGCACGGCGATCCGCGTGACAACGAAGGAAGAAGTGAAACCCGCAATCGAAAAGGCAATTGCCCTGAAGGCGCCTGTATTGATCGAATGCCTGATTCCCGAAGATGACAAGGTATTCCCAATGGTGCCTGCTGGTGCGCCGATTGCCGATGTGTTTGATGGTGACGATATTAAAGAATGAAAAAGAAACTAACGAAAATCCTGTTGCCTGTTGCAGGAGCGGTAATCGTATTCCTCGGGGTGTATGTATTGCTGGGACTGTATTACAGGCAAAGCTTCGCGGTCAACACCTGGGTCAATGACATCTATTGTACCGGAAGCACAATTGAAGAGATCAACGGACAGCTTGTCGGACAGTCTGTTTTGCCCGACCTGACTGTTGTTGACTGCGATGGTCAGGAATATCAGATCAAAGGTGAGACCATTGATCTGACTCCGGATTATTCATCTGCACTCAGAAAGATCATGAAGCAGCGCGCCAATTATGATTGGACCGGGAGCCTTGCGGCTTCCTATCAGGTGACGATAGAACCTGAATCCTACCGTTGGAATAATGATAAATTGATCGAGGCGTTTCATCGGCTTGCGTTTGTCAGCGCGGAGAAGGATATCCCGACCGATACAAAAGTGCTGTATTCGGAGGAGGATGGGTATACCTTCTATGACGGCAAACGGAATCGCTTGAATTTCGAAACTGCCATCGCCGTGATCCAGAACAGTATCGGCGAGAAGCAATGGAAAATTGACCTTGCAGATTACGGCTGCTATGAGGACATCTCTGATTCCGAAGAAGACCAAAGGCAGAGAGAGCTGTGGGTGAGATTGCAGGAGTATACCGACTGCGGTATCGTCTATGACATGGGAGCGGAACAGCTTACCTTTTCTCCTGCTGACATGGCTTCCTTTTTGGAGAAGAATGCTGACAACATGCCCGTAGTCGACGAAACAGGAGCCTTTGTGGTTCGTAAGGACTTTGTCGATGCGTGGGTAGACCGGCTCGGAGAACTGTACAATACCGCCGAGAAGGAACGCGACTTTCTGGCGACCAGAGGAGAGATTGTTAAGGTTACCTATAATACTTACGGCACCCTGCTCGATCTCGATGCAGAGAAAGAGTACCTTTATCCTGCAATCGTCGGCAAAGTCAGTGAAGTGCATACCCCTGTATATCTGAAAGAAGCATACTTCCGCGGGCAGAATGACATAGGACCTACCTATGTGGAAGTTGATATGGGGGAACAGAGGATGTATGTCTATCAGGACGGTGAGCTCGTGATTGAGACAGACATCGTCACCGGTAATGCAAAGCGTAAGTGGAACACGCCCGAGGGCGTCAATTACATCTATAAAAAACAGAAGAACAGGATACTTCGCGGGCCGAATTATGCGACTCCCGTAAAGTACTGGCTTCCGGTTGTGGGCAACATCGGAATCCACGATGCAAAGTGGAGAAAGGAATTCGGCGGTGATATTTACCTGACCAACGGCTCTCACGGATGCATCAATACGCCCACGGAAGCAGTTGCACAGTTGTATGAGCTTGCAGAGGTCGGAATGCCTGTTGTCATGTTTTATTGAAAATAATTTAACAATGTACTTGACTAAAGTGATAAAAGTGATTATTCTTACTTTATGCTTTTACATGAAAGTAAAAAAGAATGAAAATATGAGGAGGAATCTAAAATGTCCAGAGTGTATAATTTCTCAGCCGGACCTGCCGTACTTCCCGAAGAAGTGCTTCGCGAAGCAGCAGAAGAAATGCTTGATTACAAGGGGACAGGAATGTCTGTCATGGAGATGAGCCATCGATCTAAGGCTTATGAGACAATTATTCAGGAAGCGGAAGCTGATTTGAGAGAACTGATGAACATTCCTGATAACTACAAGGTTCTTTTCCTGCAGGGTGGTGCGAGCCAGCAGTTTGCAATGATTCCCATGAACCTGATGAAGAATAAAGTGGCTGATTACATTGTCACCGGTCAGTGGGCTAAGAAAGCATATCAGGAGGCTTGCATCTACGGTAAGGCAAACAAGATCGCAAGCTCCGAAGATCAGACTTTCTCTTATATCCCTGACTGCTCCGACCTTCCCATCAGTGAAGATGCCGACTATGTTTATATTTGTGAGAATAACACCATTTACGGAACCAAGTTCAAGACTCTGCCCAACACAAAGGGTAAGCCCCTTGTAGCAGATGTCTCCAGCTGCTTCCTTTCCGAGCCCGTTGATGTAACCAAGTACGGTGTGATCTACGGCGGCGTGCAGAAGAATATCGGGCCTGCAGGTGTCGTTATCGTTATCATCCGTGAGGATCTGATTACCGAGGATGTCCTTCCCGGAACACCTACCATGCTTCGTTACAAGATCCATGCTGACAATGCATCCCTGTACAATACCCCTCCCGCATACGGCATCTATATCTGCGGCAAGGTATTCAAGTGGATTAAGAAGATGGGCGGCCTTGAGGCAATGAAGGCTCATAATGAGAAGAAGGCGAAGATCCTCTATGATTATCTTGATGAGAGCAAGCTCTTTAAGGGTACCGTGCGCAAGGAAGACCGTTCCCTGATGAATGTTCCTTTCGTAACCGGTGATGCAGATCTGGATGCCAAGTTCGTAAAAGAGGCAAAGGCTGCAGGCTTTGAAAACCTGAAGGGACATAGAACCGTCGGCGGTATGAGAGCAAGCATCTACAATGCAATGCCGATCGAGGGCGTTGAGAAGCTGGTTGAGTTCATGAAAGAATTCGAGAAAGCAAACCTGAAATAAAGGAGAAGTCAGAAATGTTTAAAATTAATTGTCTGAATCCTATTGCAGATATAGGTTTAAAGAATTTTTCCGCACAGTATCAGATCACCGCAGACATCAATGAAGCTGACGGTGTTCTGGTCAGAAGTGCTTCCATGCATGAGATGGAGATTCCCGCAAGTCTTCTGGCAGTTGCAAGAGCGGGTGCCGGCGTCAACAATATTCCCCTTGACAAGTGTGCCGAGAAGGGGGTTGTCGTATTCAACACACCCGGTGCAAATGCAAACGGTGTAAAGGAGCTTGTAATTGCAGGCATGCTGCTGGCAGCGCGTGATGTGGTAGGCGGTATCGAATGGGTTAAGGCTTCCGCAGACAACGCTGACATTGCAAAGGCTGCAGAGAAGGAGAAGAAGAACTTCGCCGGTACTGAAATCCAGGGCAAGAAGCTTGGTGTCATCGGTCTCGGTGCGATCGGTGTTAAGGTTGCAAACGCAGCTATAGCGCTCGGTATGGAGGTTTACGGCTACGACCCTTATCTTTCCGTCAATGCTGCCTGGAACCTGAGCCGTTCCGTAAAGCATGTGCTGAATGTCGACGATATTTATGCGGAGTGTGATTATATCACCATCCATGTCCCTCTGATGGATTCCACCAAGGGCATGATCAATGCTGTCTCTATCGCCAAGATGAAAGAGGGTGTCATCCTTCTGAACTTTGCAAGAGATCTGCTTGCAAATGAAAAGGATGTATTGGAAGGCCTGCAGAGCGGCAAGATTGCCCGTTATGTATCCGACTTCCCGAATCCTACCACGGCAGGACAGAAGGGATGTATTGTAATCCCTCACCTGGGAGCAAGCACGGAAGAGTCCGAAGACAACTGTGCCGTGATGGCAGTTGCAGAGATGATGGATTATCTTGAGAACGGTAATATCAAGAACAGTGTCAACTATCCCGCATGTGATATGGGTGTCTGCACAAAAGCCGGACGAATTGCAATCTTCCACAAAAACATTGCAAACATGATTTCCCAGTTTACCACCGTATTCGGCACCAACGGCATCAATATCAGTGATATGACAAATAAGTCCCGCGGAGATGTTGCATATACCATGCTTGATGTGGAGAGCGTACCTACTGCTGAAGTCATTGAAGCACTGTCTCGGATTGACGGAGTGTTCCGTGTACGAATCGTGAAGTAAAAATACTGTACAGGAGTGACAATAAAAAAGACCCGAATTGTGATAGTTACACAGTTCGGGTCTTTTTTGTGTTCGATTCCATGAAAAATCTGTGGTTAACGGAACAGAAGCGGCATCGAACCGTCGCCGTCATTTAGGTCACTCAGGCTTTCTTTCAGCTTTGCATTGCTTGCACAGGAAGCTTCGCTCTGAAGGTCCATATACAAAATAAAGACATCGGCAAGAGACATGCCTTTTTCATCAGCGATCTCCTGCATGATCGGCTTGAGCTGATCCAGCTGGGCAGAAACCTGCACCTTCTGAGGGTCAATCTCACCGAGAACACTTTCTGCATAAGAGTTAATTCTTTCCAGCAATTGTTTATTTTCTTCCGTCATAGTTCATTTCCTTTCTGTTCATTTCCAAAATTTTATGATATAATCAGCACAGAAGAAAACCAAGCGACGCCGCAGGCGGCATTTGGTTTTCCTGTGCGATTAACGAGCAAATGTGCTGGGCAGCAGCACGGAGAGCACGAAGTGCGGATTTGCGAGTGAACCGAAGCACAGAAGAAAACCAGAGGGCGCGCAGGCGGCATTTGGTTTTCCTGTGCGATTAACGAGCAAATGTGCTGCGCAGCAGCACGGAGAGCACGAAGTAATAATAAACTATTCTTAAGAAAAATTCAAGTCGAAAGGAAGACTGACATGGCCCAAATAAAACCTTTTGCAGCATATCGGCCGGCGCCTGCGCTGGCAAAGACAATCGCTGCACTGCCTTATGATGTATATAACAGAGCGGAAGCATGTGAAATCGTGCGGAATAATCCCTCCTCCTTCCTGGCGATCGACCGTGCGGAGACCGGTTTTGATGCATCTGTGGATACCTATGCACCACAAGTCTACGAGAGAGCTTCCGCATTGTTGCAGCAATGGATTCGGGAAGGAAGGTTTGTACAGGAAGACAAGCCCTGTTTTTATCTGTATGAGCAGACATTTCAGGGAAGAATGCAGACAGGAATCGTTGCCTGTGCGTCCATAGACGATTATATAAACGGTGTGATCAAAAAGCATGAAAACACGCGCGCCGATAAGGAGCAGGACAGAATCAATCATGTCGATGTCTGCAATATGCAGACCGGGCCAATTTTTTTGACTTACCGGTCTGATGAAGTTCTGCACGACATGATTTTACAAATCAAAGAAGATAAGCCTCTGTATGATTTTATCTCGGAAGACGGGATCGTCCACCGCGTCTGGCTCATTGCCGATGAGGACAGGATAGCAGCGATTCAAAATCGGTTTGCCGAGATCCGTGCAATCTATATTGCGGACGGGCATCACAGATGTGCCTCAGCCGTAAAGGTAGGGCTGAAGAGACGGGAGGAACATCCCGACTATACCGGGGAGGAGGAATTCAATCGTATCCTGTGCGTCCTGTTTCAGGAAAATGAGCTTCGCATTTATGATTATAACCGTGTGGTAAAAGACCTGAATGGTTACAGCAGCGAGGAATTCTTAAGAAAGATTTCTGAGTCTTTCCTCGTTACACCCTGTGCCGGGGACGAACCGTATCGCCCTAAAAAGAGTCATACCTTCGGAATGTATCTGGAGGATCGGTGGTATTGCCTGACTGCGAAGGAAGAAGTGATTTCAAACGATCCTGTCAAAGGGCTGGATGTATCTGTCCTTCAGGATTACCTGCTGGCCCCCATATTGGGAATCAACGACCCGAAGACAGACAAGAGAATTGATTTTGTCGGCGGAATACGCGGCCTGGAAGAGCTGGAGAGGCGTGTTCATACGGATATGAAGCTTGCTTTTTCCATGTATCCGACTTCTGTAAATGAATTGATACAGGTAGCGGACGCCGGTCTGCTGATGCCGCCCAAATCAACCTGGTTTGAGCCTAAATTAAGAAGCGGTTTGTTTTTGCATGATTTAGGATAAACTCAAAAAACAATTCCCAAATGACGGAGGTTTTATGAACAATAAATTATATAAACTGATGAACTGGCCGAAGATCGAAGAAATCATCTATTCCGAATGTGACAATCCGCATGCCCTGCTTGGCCCGCATGCGGTCGGGAAACAGACCCTTCTGCAGGCTTATTTTCCGACAGCGGAAAGTGTTACCGTGCATTTTAATCATCAAAATCAGGATGTTTTGATGGAGAAGGCGGATGAAGACGGTTTCTTTGCCGCTTTGCTGCCAATGAATGTTGATACAGTGACAGACTATCACTATATTCTGGCGGATGAAAACGGCAATACCTGTATCAGAGAGGATGCCTACCGTTTTGACCCTGTTATCACCGCGGAAGATATGGAGAAATTTGCCCACGGTATCCATTATACCGTATATGAGAAGCTCGGAGCGCATCCGATGACCTGTAAAGGCGTGTACGGTACTTCCTTTGCCGTCTGGGCACCTTCG
Source organism: Acetatifactor sp. (assembly GCA_016293615.1). Taxonomy (GTDB): domain Bacteria; phylum Bacillota; class Clostridia; order Lachnospirales; family Lachnospiraceae; genus Acetatifactor. The sequence continues at coordinate 68,710 of JAEDDX010000002.1, read as the reverse complement.
GCGCTTCGCGTCAGTGTCGTAGGCGATTTTAACGGTTGGGATGGAAGAACACACCAGATGAGAAGGCTGGGAGGCTCCGGTATCTTTGAACTCTTTGTTCCGCAGGCAACGGTCGGTGACAATTATAAATTTGAACTGAAGCTGAAATCAGGGCTGACTTATCTGAAAGCAGATCCTTATTGCAACAGCGCGCAGCTTCGTCCGGATACCGCATCCGTGATTACAGACCTGGACGGATTTGGCTGGGAGGATGCAGAATTTATCAAAAACAGACCGCTTGCGCATCAGGACAAACCGATCAGTGTTTACGAAATGTATCTCGGAAGCTTTGTCAAAGCGGACGGGTCTGTCAATTACCGCACCATTGCCAGAGAACTGATTCCCTATATCAAGGAGATGGGCTATACGCATGTCGAGCTCATGCCTGTGATGGAGCATCCCTTTGACGCCTCCTGGGGATATCAGGTGATCGGTTACTATGCACCGACGGCAAGATACGGAACGCCCAAGGACTTTATGTACTTTGTCAATGAAATGCACAAGGCGGGGATCGGCGTGATCTTAGACTGGGTACCGGCGCATTTTCCGAGAGACCTGCACGGACTCTGTGACTTTGACGGAACCTGTCTGTACGAGCACAGGGATCCTAGGCAGGGATGTCATCCTCATTGGGGAACTTTGATTTATAACTACGGCAGACCCGAGGTTTCCAACTACCTGATTGCAAATGCCCTGTTCTGGGTGGAAAAATATCATGCGGACGGTATCCGGATGGATGCGGTGGCCAGCATGCTGTACCTGGACTATGGCAGAAATGACGGTGAGTGGATACCGAATATGTACGGGGGCAACGAAAACCTGGAAGCCATTGAGATGCTCAAACACTTAAATTCTGTCATGCACCGAAGAAATCCCGGCGTCATGATGATTGCGGAGGACAGTACTGCTTTTCCCGGGGTAACGACTCCGCTGGAGAAGGGCGGTCTTGGCTTTGATTTCAAGTGGAACATGGGCTTTATGAATGATTACCTTTCCTATATCAGGCAGGATCCAATCTACAGGAAATACCACCATAATACCCTGACCTTCAGCATGATCTATGCTTACAGCGAGAAATTCATGCTCCCCTTCTCACATGACGAGGTGGTACACGGCAAAGCGACCATGCTTGGTAAGATGCCGGGCAGCAGAGAGGAACAGTTCGCGAATCTCAGACTCACTTACGCCTACCAGTTTATGCATCCAGGGAAAAAGCTCTTGTTTATGGGGCAGGATTTAGGCGAGTATGATGAGTGGAATGAGAGTCGTTGTGTTGAATGGAACCTCAGAAATGTCAAAGAGCATGAGGGTATCGCACAGCTTGTCAGCGATCTGAACCTGCTGTATCGAAAGTCGCCTGCACTGTACGAACTTGACAACGAACCGGAAGGTTTTCAATGGATCAATCATATCGCTGCCGAAGAGAGCTATCTTGCTTTTCTGCGCAGGGGCAGGAACGAAGATGATTTTCTTCTTGTGATAGCGAATTTTTCGGGTATCGGAAGAAACATTACAACCGGTGTGCCAAAACCCGGCAAATATAAAGAAATTTTTAATTCCGATCATACAAAATACGGCGGAACGGGAGTATGCAATCTGAGAGCAAAGCACTCAAAAGAGGCGGAATCCGATGACTGTAGGAACTCCCTATCCATAAAGCTTGCCCCTCTTTCACTCAGTATTCTGACATTCAGCCCTGATACCGACAAAAAGGGTTCTAAGAGAGGCACGACAAATCACACAGAAAAGAGGTAAAAATAATGAATACATTCCTTTCATCTACAGCATCAATCTCAGCGATTGAGAAATTCATAGAAGAGCTTCCCGATAAGGCGCTTCACCTGGGCATTCGTGTCCTTCTTGCAATTGTGTTCTTCTTCATCGGCACACAATTGATCAAACTGGTATTAAAGATCATGAATAAATCCATGGAGCGCGCCAAGGTAGAAACGGGCGCCATCCAGTTCATGAGTTCTTTTGTAAAGGCAGCTCTCTATATTTTGCTCATTCTGGTACTTGCATCTTCGTTTGGTGTGGACGCCGCGAGTATCATTGCAATCTTAGGTTCAGCCGGTCTGGCGTTTGGTCTCGCTTTGCAGGGCAGTCTGTCCAACCTTGCCGGCGGAGTGCTGATCATGGTTTTGAAGCCTTTCAAAGTAGGTGACTACATTGTTGACGGCACAGGAAAAGAAGGCGTGGTAACCGAGATCCAGATTTTCTTTACCAAGCTGCTGACCGTAGATAACAAGACGATCATCCTTCCCAACGGTGCGCTTGCAAACAACTGTATTACCAATGTTACGGCACAGGCAACAAGAAGACTGGATCTTCCTGTCAGCATATCCTATGGCTCCGATATTAAGCTTGCCAAGGATATTTTGATGGATGTCATCAAGAAGGATGAAGCAGTGCTCAAGGATAAGGAGATGCTCATCTATGTGAATGAACTTGGCGAATCCGCTGTCAATGTCTTTGTTCGTTTCTGGGTAAAAACAGACGATTACTGGACAGCAAGATTCCGCGTGATCGAGAACTGCAAGCTTGCTCTGGATGAAGCCGGCGTTCAGATACCGTTCCCTCAGCTGGATGTACATTTCGACCAGCCGAAAGAATGATGCGGCTTTCCACAAAAACTGCGATTTCTAAAAAACAAAAATAATAGTTGAAAATTTCTGCGATACCCTTTATAATATCACTTGGTTGTGTTGCAACAAACCAAGTTGCTGAAATAGCTCAGTCGGTAGAGCACTTCACTCGTAATGAAGGGGTCGTGAGTTCGAGTCTCATTTTCAGCTTGGAAAAGCCTGTAAACGCTATGTTTGCAGGCTTTTTTCGTCTAAGTTTTCTTTTTCAGCATGTGCTCCAGTGTCTGAAGGGACTGATAAAAACATAGCGCAATGATACAGAGAATAAGGATACCGGTGATCACCATATCCAGTCTGAAGACCTGTGAACCATAGATGATCAGATAGCCAAGTCCCCTGCGCGCCGACAGGAATTCGCCGATGATCACACCGACCAGCGCGAGTCCGATATTCACCTTTGAGGTGCTTAAGAGAATCGGCGCCGAACCCGGCAGAATCACTTTGGTAAAGATGTCGATTTTTTTGCCGCCGAGAGTCGTAATCAGGATGCATTTCTCAGGATCAGCCTGACGAAAGGCTGTGTAAAAAGTGATGATTGAGCCAAAAACTGCCACTGAGATACCTGCTATGACGATTGTTCTCATGTTCGTTCCGAACCAGACGATAAATAACGGTGCAAGGGCAGACTTTGGCAGACTGTTGAGAATCACGAGGTATGGCTCAGTGATCTCAGCCGTTCTTGGAAGATACCAGAGTATGGTTGCAACGAGAAGACTGAAAACGGTTACCAGTACAAAGCTTATTACGGTCTCAAGCAGTGTGATACCGACATGCATGAGCAGATTATTTTGCCGAAGCAGTTCCAGCCCGCAGTTCACAACTCCTGAAGGGCTCGAGAAAAAGAAGGTGTCAAACCAGGACAGTCTTGCGCCGATCTCCCAATAGAACAGAAACAGCATCAGGACGCTGATACGAAGCAGCGCTGTCATATGATGATGTCTTTTGTGAGATTTTACGAATTCTTCCTGCGTCACAGGGGCGTGTCTTTCAGGATTCATCGGTCATATCCTCCCATAAAAGATTGAAATAGTGCTTAAATTCAGGGGCATTTCTTGCCGCAAGCACGGAATCCTCGGACTTACTTAACTCAACGCGGATCATATCCTTCACAGTGGATGGTCTGTGAGATAATACGATAATGCGGTCTGCTATGCTGATGGCCTCGGACAGATCATGCGTCACGATGATCATCGTTTTTCCGGCCTTTCTGATCAGATTGCAAATATCGGTTGAAACAGCAAGCCTCGTCTGATAATCCAGGGCGGAGAACGGCTCATCCAGAAGCAGAAGCTCCGGATTTAAAGCCAGAGTGCGGATCAGCGCGGCACGCTGCTTCATGCCTCCCGACAATTCCGAAGGTTTTTTATTGCGAAACGCTTCCAGTCCGTACTCCGAGAGCAGTCTGTTGATATATGAGAGCTTATCCGCAGTCATCTGATGATTGAGCTCAAGCCCCAGTGTGACGTTGCGGTATATACTTCTCCATTCAAACAGATGATCCTTCTGAAGCATATACCCGACACGTACGGCAGGCTCTCCGGGATGATTCGGAAACAGAATCTGTCCTGTATCAGGCCGGTTCAGCCCGGCAATGATGGAAAGAAGAGTCGATTTCCCACAGCCGCTCGGGCCGACCAGCGCGATAAATTCTCCCTGCTTGACTTCAAAAGAGATATTATGCAATGCCTTGGTTTCACCCTGCAGACTGTGATACGAATAGGAGATTTTGTCGACTTTTAGAATCGTTGACATCAGGTATTTCCTTTTGAATTTTACTATTAGGATATGAGTCTGAGAAAAAGAAGTGACATCACTTGCATTGCACACTTCTTTGTGCTAAAATATACTGATAAAAAAGATTGGAGAAAAAAGTATGGCACAGCTTTGGGGTGGACGCTTTACCAAGGAAACGGATTGGCAGGTTTATCACTTTAATGCATCAATCGGTTTCGACAAGAGATTTCTGCATCAGGATATCGAAGGAAGCATTGCTCATGTTACCATGCTTGCAAAGCAGGGTATTCTGACAGATGCGGAAAAGGCTCGCATCATAGAAGGCTTAAACGGTATTCTGGCAGATGTGGATGCAGGGATTCTTCTGATTGATGAAGATAAATACGAGGATGTACACAGCTTTGTAGAGGCTAACCTGATTGACAGAATCGGAGAGCCCGGCAAGAAGCTGCACACCGGCAGAAGCCGCAATGACCAGGTCGCTCTGGATATGAAGCTGTATACAAGAACACAGGTGAAGGAAGTGGATGCTCTGTTGAAGAAGCTTCTGGAAGCGATTCTTCATACGATGGAGGAAAACCTAGAGACCTATATGCCGGGCTTCACCCATCTTCAGAAAGCGCAGCCGATTACCCTGGCACATCACTATGGTGCCTATTTTGAGATGTTCAAACGCGACAGAGACCGTCTTACGGATATCTATAAGAGAATGAACTATTGTCCTTTGGGAGCAGGCGCACTTGCGGGCACGACATATCCTCTCGACCGCGATTACTCCGCACAGCTGATGGGCTTTGCCGGTCCTACCATGAACAGTATCGATTCCGTCTCTGACAGAGATTATCTGATTGAGTTCTTATCAGCGCTTGCCACGATTATGATGCATTTAAGCCGTTTCAGCGAAGAAATCATCATCTGGAACTCAAACGAATATCGGTTTGTAGAGATTGACGATGCATATTCTACCGGAAGCAGCATCATGCCGCAGAAGAAAAATCCGGATATCGCCGAACTGGTGCGCGGCAAGACCGGTCGTGTGTACGGCGCATTGATGTCTTTACTTACAACGATGAAGGGCCTTCCCCTTGCATACAACAAAGACATGCAGGAGGATAAAGAGGTTGCTTTCGATGCGATTGACACTGTCAAGAACTGCCTGCCGCTTTTCACAGGTATGATAGAGACCATGAAATTTAGAAAGGACCGTATGGCGGAGAGTGCCATGAACGGATTTACCAACGCTACCGACGCCGCAGACTATCTTGTGGGGAAGGGAGTTCCGTTCCGTGACGCCCATGGCATTATTGGCCGGCTTGTCCTTTATTGTATTGACAAAAATACTTCCATCGATGCGCTGAGCCTTACAGAATTAAAGGAAATCAGCGATGTCTTTGAAGAAGATGTCTTCGATGCGGTTTCCTTAAAAACCTGCGTTGAGAAGCGCCTGACCTTTGGTGCTCCGGGTCCTGAGATGATGAAGAAGGTTATCGAGATTCAAAAACAGTATTTGCAGGAAGAAGCGTAAGCTGATTTCTCAAAGATAGAACAGTGAAAACTGTGAGGAGGAAAGATTATGAGTAAGAAATTAAAAGTTGGTATTTTAGGTGCTACCGGTATGGTCGGGCAGCGTTTCATCGCTTTGCTTGAGAACCATCCCTGGTTTGAAGTAACCACTTTGGCTGCAAGCCCCCGTTCCGCAGGCAAGACTTACGAGGAGGCAGTAGGTGACAGATGGAAAATGGATACCCCCATGCCTGAAGCAGTGAAGAAGCTTGTGGTCATGAATGTCAACGAGGTGGAGAAGGTTGCGTCTGAAGTTGATTTTGTATTCAGTGCAGTTGACATGACCATAGATGAGATCAAGAAGATCGAGGAGGACTACGCTAAGACCGAGACTCCCGTTGTTTCCAACAACAGCGCACATCGTTGGACTCCCGATGTTCCCATGGTGGTTCCGGAGATCAATCCTGAGCACATGAAGGTGATTGACTTCCAGAGACAGCGTCTGGGCACTAAGAGAGGCTTTGTTGCAGTGAAGCCCAATTGCTCCATTCAGAGCTACGCTCCCGTATTGACAGCCTGGAAGGAATTTGAACCCGTTGAGGTAGTTGTGACAACCTATCAGGCAATTTCAGGTGCAGGTAAGACCTTCAAGGATTGGCCCGAGATGGTAGGAAATATCATTCCTTTCATCGGCGGGGAGGAAGAGAAGAGTGAGAAGGAACCCTTGAGAATCTGGGGTGAGATCAAGGATGGCGTCATTGTTCCCGCAGAAGGACCTGTCATCACCAGCCAGTGTATCCGTGTTCCCGTATTAAACGGTCATACCGCTGCCGTATTTGTTAAGTTTGCTAAGAAACCCACCAAAGAACAGCTGATCGAAAAGCTGCGCACTTTCTCCGGCGAGCCCCAGAAGCTTGCGCTTCCCAGCGCTCCCAAGCAGTTTATTCAGTATCTGGAGGAGGACAACAGACCTCAGATCAACCTTGATGTGAACTATGAGAACGGTATGGGTATCAGCGTGGGCCGTCTTCGCGAAGATATTGTTTACGATTATAAGTTTGTAGGTCTTTCCCACAATACTGTAAGAGGTGCTGCAGGCGGTGCAGTTCTGTGTGCAGAGCTTCTGAAGGCACAGGGTTACATTACAGCTAAGAACGAATAAAATCATTCGTCAGAGATTCATGCAGAAGCAGTTTGGGTGGTTCAAATTGCTTCTGCATTTTTTAAGGGGTTATGGATTGAGCAAGAAATTAATTATCACGGAGAAACCGTCTGTTGCCAGAGATTTTGCGCGAGTGCTGAATGTCAACGGGAAAAGAAACGGATACATCGAGAACGACGAATATGTAATTTCCTGGTGCTTCGGTCATCTTGTAGAGATGGTTTATCCGGAAGTATATGATATCAAGTATAAAATGTGGAAGCTGGAGGACCTTCCTTTTCTTCCGGAAACCTATCAATACGGTGTCATCGAGTCTTCCAAGGAACAATACGCAGTCATTCATCAATTACTTTACAGAGAGGATATCGACACTGTTCTATGGGCAGGAGACTCCGGAAAAGAAGGTCAGACCATCGAGGAGAACATCAGAAATTACGGTGGTGTGAGAGAGGGCATGCAGGAGCTTCGTGTCTGGATCGACTCGCAGACAGATGATGAGATCCTGCGCGGAATCCGGGAAGCCAGACCCATGTCTGATTACGCGAGACTGGGCAGATCCGGAATCATGAGAACCATTGAGGACTACAGTCTCGGCATCAATTTTTCCAGGGCGTTGTCTGTCAAATACGGCCGGATGATCAACGATGCGGCGGCGACGGCAAACTATACCGCAATCGCAATCGGAAGAGTCATGACCTGCGTTCTCGGCATGGTGGTTGACAGGGAAAGAGAAATCAGAAATTTTGTCGAAACACCGTTCTACAGAGTGATCGGTAATTTTTCCGATGTAAAATTTGAGGCAGAATGGAAGGCGATTGAAGGGTCCGGTTATTTTAATTCGCCTAAATTATATAAAGAAAACGGTTTTAAGAAGCGGGAGGATGCCGAACAACTCATAGAGCAACTGACCGGCAAAGAAGCAATCGTAGAGAATGTCGAGAAAACAGTTTCGAAAAAGAAGGCTCCTTTGTTGTTCAACCTGGCGGAGTTGCAGGCTGAGTGCTCCAGGCTGTTCAAAATCAGTCCCAGCGACACCCTGCAGATCGTGCAGGATCTATATGAGAAAAAGCTGACGACCTATCCCCGAACGGATGCCAGGGTGTTGACGACCGCAATCGCGAAGGAAATCCGTAAGAACATCAGCGGTCTTGCAAAATACAGTCCTGTTTCCGGGTTCGTACAGGAGATTCTCAACAATAAAAAGTATTACGGAATCGAGAAATCAAGCTATACCGACGATTCCAAGGTAACCGACCACTATGCCATTATACCGACAGGATATACGAACGGAATTGAAACCTTTGATCAGCTGCACAGAAGTGTGTATGACCTGATCGTCAGAAGATTTTTGTCCATCTTTTATCCTCCTGCAGAGTATCTGGTTGTCAAGATTCATGTAAAAATCGATACTGAGAATTTCTTCGCAAATGCGAAGATTTTACAGGCAAAAGGGTATCTGGAGGTTGTCGGAAGAGCCGGCAATGCAGATAATCATGGTGATGGTAACGGCGACAACGCCTCCTGTTCCAAAGAGGACCTGATCAGACTTACCAACAGCATTTCCAAGGGAAGTGTCATTTCGGTAAACGACTATGAGATCAAGGAAGGCAAAACTTCGCCGCCCAAGAGATATACTTCAGGAACACTGATTCTTGCGATGGAAAATGCCGGAAATCTGATAGAAGATGAGGAACTGAGAGAACAGATCAAGAACACCGGCATCGGAACGTCGGCGACCAGAGGTGAAATCCTCGAAAAACTTGTCAGGATCAAATATCTGAATCAAAACAGTAAGACCCAGATCATTACGCCTGAAAAACTCGGTGAAATGATCTATGAGGTCGTCAGTCTGTCGGTGCCTTCTCTGTTAAACCCCGAGATGACCGCTTCCTGGGAAAAAGGACTGGAGGGGATCATCAACGGCACTGTGGATGATGTCGTCTATCGGAAGAAACTGGAGGACTACATCCGAAGAGAAACGACGAAAATGATACAAAGCGATCTGTCCGGTCAAATTGCAGGTCGTATCTATCCCTTTACGGGAAAAGGATCCAAGGGCATGGCAACCAGAAAGCCTCTCGGCATTCCCTGTCCCGATTGCGGCGGAGAATTAACCACAACCTCCTTTGGCTACGGATGCAGCAATTACTTTGACCAAGAGAAGAACTGCAAATTCTCGGTTGGTATGATTGCCGGATATACGCTTAGTGAGGAAGACTTTACGGAATTGATTACAAAGGGCAGGACGAAGGTACTCGGAGATTTCGTCGGTAAGAACAAGAAAAAGTTCAAGGCTTCTTTGGTATTGCGAAAAGGAGACGACAATCTGCACAAAGTATTTTTCGATTTTTCAGAAGTAAAGCCTGAGATTCTGGAAGGTATCAGGTGTCCTGTCTGTCAGGGAGAGATCGAGATCACCTCTTACGGATATATGTGCGCCAATAAGAGAAATCCCGAAAAGCCCTGTAGTTTTTCAGTGGGTGAGATAGCCGGAAAGCACCTATCGATACAAGAGTTTACCGAGCTGATCCAAAACGGAAAAACTCCGGTCTTGTCCGGTTTTAAATCCAAGAGCAAGAAGCCGTTCAACGCTGTATTGGTATTCAAGCAGTCTGAGAACGGACAGTATTCGATAGAGTTTGATTTTTCCGGAGTGGAGCCGGAATTTTTGGAAGGCGTTGTCTGTCCTGATTGCGGAGGACGCATCTATAAGAAGACGGTCGGGTTCGGCTGCGAAAAATACAATGCTGACGATCCGCAATCCTGCAAATTCTTCATCGGAGAGATCTCAAAGAAAATCATACCGGCTGCGCAGGTAATCGAGCTCCTCAACACCGGAACCACGAAGACGATCCGTGGATTCAAGAGCAAGAACGGTAAAAAATTCGACGCCTGCCTAAAGCTTCAAAAAAACGAAGAAAACAAAACGCGTATTGTCTTTGACTTTGAGAATGTGGAAGCGAAGACAGTGAAGGGCGTCGTCTGTCCGATCTGCGGCGGTGAGATTGTGAAGACTTCCTTCGGGTATGGCTGCAAGAATTACAGCAAAGAAGACAGTAAACAGAACTGTCGTTTCAATCTTGGCTCTTTTGCATCCGTAAAATTAAATGATTCACAGGTACAGGAGCTGCTGCAAAACGGCATTACTTCGAAAATCAGCGGTTTTAAATCTAAGAGCGGTTCCGTGTTTGAAGCAAAGATTGCGCTGAACAAGGACGAGAACGGCAATGTCACCGGGTGCAAATTCGTATTTGAAAACGAAGACAAGGAGATGAGTTGTCAGTGCCCGATATGTCAGGGAAACATCATCAAAGGACGTTTCGGATACCGCTGTTCGAACCATACCAGGGATGATTCGGGATGTAAGTTTTATGTCGGTAAAATCGCCGGCGTCGAGTTGTCTGAGGAACAATTTTTGAAATTGATCCGGACAAAACATACCGATGTGATTTCAGGCTTTCAGTCTAAGAGCGGCTCTTCGTTTCAGGCTGCTCTGAAGTTTGACGAAAACTATAACATAATCTTCGAGTTTCCGCCAAACTGATTTTGAGTGTGGAAACGGTAAACTATTGAAAGAGAGGGAAAACCTATGATTTCCGCTAAGATTTGTGATCTGTATGATTTGGAACAGACCATCGCTTCTGATTTATTTCACGGTCTGACATATCCATGGGAGGCGCTTCCGAAAATTCACGACTTTATCGTTGCACTCGGAAACACCCTTCCGGCAGAGCGTTTTGAGAAAAGAGGGGATGATATCTGGGTGGCGAGAAGTGCTGTCGTTGCGCCTACTGCCTGCTTAAACGGCCCGTTGATTGTTGATGAAGAGGCTGAGATTCGACATTGCGCCTTTATCAGAGGCAATGCCATCGTAGGAAAGGGTGCTGTTGTCGGAAACTCTACGGAGTTAAAAAATGTAGTATTGTTTAACAAGGTTCAGGTACCGCACTATAATTATGTCGGAGACAGTATCCTCGGATATCGCTCGCATATGGGCGCCGGTTCCATCACATCCAATGTGAAGAGTGACAAAACCCTTGTAACGGTGAAGGGAGAGGGGATCCATTTGGAAACGGGTCTGAAGAAAATGGGCGCTATGTTGGGTGATTTCGTAGAGATCGGCTGCAACAGCGTTCTGAATCCGGGTACCGTGATCGGCAGAAATTCCAACATATATCCCACATCAATGGTACGCGGCGTGATTCCTTCCGACTCCATCTATAAGAAAAGGACTGAGATTGCCCAAAAACATTGATAAAGTATCTCAGGCTGCAGGAAAGTTACAGTGACATAGGCATCAAAAAGGTCGAAATCGTTCGGATTTCGGCCTTTTTGTGTGCTTGCGGCCGCCTGCCTGAGGCCTTTCTGTACGGGTGCAGACGCACAGGGCCTGTCTGGGCAAATTCCACATGACACTCTTAAGGTCTTTGTCGGACACGCAGACCTTAGTGCATTGCTTAATTTAAGTAGGATTGGATAAAAGAAAAAGAAATATTTGTTTCATTTGTCAATAGTATAAGAAATTAAAAATAGTTAAAATAAACTTAAAACAATAAGTTAAAAGGTGGCGTTCATGAATATTTTATTTGACAAAGAGAAAGGTATTTTTAAGCTGGATACGGAAAACACAAGTTATATCATTGCACTTACGGACGAGGAGAAGTTTATCGGTCATGTATACTTCGGAAGGAAAATTTCAGACATCGATGTGTCGGGACTGATGCGAATTGATGAGAATCCTTTTGTGCCCTCACGCAACAACAGAGACCGTGGTTCTTTTCTGGATACCTTTCCGACAGAATTCCCCGGATGCAATGTCGGCGATTACAGGGAAAGTGCCATCGAGATCACGGATTTGAACGGGCATAATTGTGTAGACCTGAGATATCAGTCACATCGTATCTGCCACGGCAAGCCGAAGTTAGAAGGGCTTCCCGCTACATTCGGCTCGGTTCAGGACTGTATGACGCTTGAGATTACGGCGGTTGACCCTGTCATTTCACTCGAGATCATTCTTCGTTACAGCATATTTGAAGGACTGGATTGTGTGGTGCGAAGCTGCGAGGTAGTGAATCGGTCAACGGATTCCGTATTCGTAAAAAGATTGATGTCCATGAGTATGGATATGGATCAGGTGGATTATGAGCTTCTCACCTTAAACGGTTCCTGGGCCCGAGAGAGGCATATCTGTCGAAGAGAGATCGGATACGGTAAAACCGGAGTAGGGTCGACCAGAGGAGAGTCTTCTCACCAGGAGCAGCCTTTTATGGCGCTTGTGTCGAAGAATGCCACGCAGGAGGTGGGCGAGGTTTACGGCTTCCATTTTGTGTATTCCGGCAACTTTCTGGCGCAGGTGGAGAAAAACCAGTTTGACAGCCTGCGTATCCAGATGGGAATTCATCCCAAGAATTTCTGCTTTGAAATTCCGTCTGGGAAGTCGTTTGTTGCACCCGAGGTCGTCCTGGTATATTCCCACGAAGGCCTTGGCGCGATGACAAGAACTTATCATGACCTGTATCGCAAGCATTTGATCAGAAGTCCTTATAAAGATAAAAAGCGACCGATTCTGATCAATAACTGGGAAGCGACCTATTTTGACTTTCACACAGAGAAGTTGATTGCAATAGCAAAAGAGGCCAAGAAGAACGGAATCGAAATGCTCGTCATGGATGACGGCTGGTTCGGATACCGGAATGACGACAATTCAAGTCTTGGCGACTGGTTTGTCAATGAGGAGAAGTTGCCCGGAGGATTGTCCTATTTGGTGGAGGAAGTCAACAAAATCGGTCTGAAATTCGGTATCTGGTTTGAACCTGAGATGATCTCACCTGACTCAGAGCTTTACAGAGCACATCCTGACTGGGCAATTACGATCGACGGAAGAACTCCCTGCAGAATGCGGAATCAGTATGTGCTGGATATCTCGAGAAAGGAAGTACGCGACTATATTTATTCTCTGCTTTCAGCCATTTTGCACAGTGCAAACATCGAATATGTGAAGTGGGATATGAACAGACAGTTGTGTGACCTGGGAAGCCTTGGACTTCCTGTCGCCAATCAGGGCGAGCTCATGCATCGTTATGTGCTGGGTGTCTATGAGATGCAGGATCGTCTGATGCATGAGTTTCCTAATCTTCTTTTAGAAAACTGTTCCGGAGGAGGCGGACGCTTTGATCCCGGAATGTTGTATTACAGTCCTCAGATCTGGTGCTCAGACGATACGGATGCCATCGAGAGACTTTCGATACAGGAAGGTACCGCCCTTATTTATCCGCTTTCAACGATGGGTGCACATGTTTCTGATTGCCCGAATCATATTGTGGGGCGTACGACGCCGTTTGAAACCAGAGGTCATGTCGCACTGGCGGGAACTTTTGGATATGAACTGGATATCACAAAGATTCCGCCGGAGGACCGCGCAAAGATAGCCGATCAGGTTTCAGACTATCACAAATACAATGCCTTGGTTCGCACGGGCGACTATTACCGTATCGCTTCTTATTCGGAGAATCATCTGTACGACTGTTATGGTGTGGTTGCAAAGGATAAATCAGAAGCACTGTTTACTTATGTGCAGGTGATGAATGGAGCCAACAGACACAGCAGAAGAATCAGGCTTCAGGGACTGGCTTGTGAGAAGCGCTACCGTCTCGAAGAAACCGGGGAAATCTTTTACGGAGATACCCTGATGCGTGCGGGCTTGCACATCCATAATATGTGGGGCGATTTTCAGTCAAAACTGCTCCATCTGACAGCAGTGGAAGGGTAAGGTGTGTGAATGAGTAAAGCAGTAAAACTATCCGATATCGCAAATATTGTCGGGGTCAGTATTGTCACGGTCTCGAAGGCATTGTCCGATCAAAAGGGCGTCAGTGAGGAACTGAGAACTAAGATCAAGGCAGTTGCTTCCGAACTTGGTTATAAGCAGCCTTCCGTTGCCAGAAAGGAATCGATCCGCTATCACAGTCATCGGTTTGGCGTGTTGATTGCTGACAGTTATCTCGATAAATACCAGTCCTTCTATTGGAATCTGTATCAGGAAGTATCGACTTACGCCATGGATTATGAATGCTTTGCCATGCTCGAAGTGGTGAGCGGGGAGATGGAGCAGACCCTCGAAATGCCGAAGCTGTTGAGAGAGCATTTGGTAGAAGGAATCATTATCATCGGTAAGCTGAGCAGGGAATTTCTGGATTATCTCAGAAAGGGCTGCAATGTACCGATTGTCTATCTGGACTTCATGGATGGACGTGCTAACAGTGATGCAGTCATTTCCGATAGTTATTACGGAGCGTATCATCTGACAAATTACCTGATTTCAAAGGGGCATCGCGATATAGCGTTTGTCGGAACCATTCTGGCTACTCCTTCCATTACGGACCGGTATTACGGTTACGTCAAAGCGTTGCTGCAAAAAGGAATCCAGCCCCGTCCGGAATGGCAGATTGATGACAGACATCCCGAAAGCGGCATCTTTGCTGACGAACTGCTCAAGCTGCCGGAGAAGATGCCGACTGCGTTTTTCTGCAATTGTGATATTCTTGCCGCAAAATTGATCCATCTGTTAAATGACAACGGATATCGTGTACCGGAGGATGTCTCGGTCGTAGGCTTTGATAACTATGTGCATCCGGGCATCTGTAACATCGGAATCACGACTTACGCAGTCGAGCAAAAAGATATGGCAGAACAGGCCATGAACATTCTGATTAAGAGAATGAATCACGAGACCTGCCAATACGGAACAAGAATTGTCGAGGGACACCTGATCCGAAAGGAAAGTGTCGCTCCCAGATAAATTACAACACAAACAAAAGGAGATATTAAAATGAGCGAATTAAAAATGCTTTCTGAACCTGTAAACAATATTCCCTGGCAGGACAAACCCGAAGGTTTAAAGGGAGCTCCTATCTGGAGATATCGCGAGAACCCTATCATCGGACGCAACCCCATCGAAGGCGTTGCAAGAATCTTCAACAGTGCAGTCATGCCCTATGAAGGAAAATTTATCGGTGTATTCCGCGGTGAGCAGACCAACGGCATCCCTTATATTTACCTTGGCAGAAGTGAAGATGCCATCCACTGGGAGTTCGACCCCAAGCCCATTCCGTTCAAGGACGAAGCGGGCAATGACTTTATGCCGCGCTATGCGTATGACCCCAGACTGGTGAAAGTTGAAGATACCTACTATATCATCTGGTGTCAGGACTTTTACGGAGCTGCGATCGGCATGGCAAAAACAAAGGACTTCACCTCCTTTGTGAGAGTTGAAAATCCTTTCCTGCCTTTTAACAGAAACGCTGTATTGTTCCCCAGAAAGATTCACGGTAACTTCATGATGTTAAGCAGACCCTCTGATTCCGGACACACGCCTTTTGGTGATATTTTCATCAGTGAAAGTCCTGACATGGTTTATTGGGGCAAACACAGACATGTCATGAGCAGAGGAAACGAGTGGTGGGAATCCTTAAAGATCGGCGGCGGTGCAGCACCCATTGAGACAAACGAAGGCTGGCTGTTGTTCTACCATGGCGTCAGCGGTACCTGCAACGGATATGTCTATTCCATCGGAGGCGCAATCCTGGACCTTGAGAATCCCTCCAAGGTATTATACCGTTGCGAGAACTTCCTTCTGACTCCTGAGGAATGGTATGAGGAGAGAGGCTTTGTGCCCAATGTTACCTTCCCCTGCGCGACCATCCACGATTCCAATACCGGTAAGATCGCCCTCTATTACGGTTGTGCAGACAGTTATGTCGGCCTTGCATTTACGAAACTGGACGAAATCGTTGCTTACATCAAGGAGCACAGTGTGACTAACGTAACCGACACGGAAATCGGCATGCGATAGTACTGCACATATGAAAGGAAGTGTTGCTATGCAGACGGCAATTGATTTTGTAAAACAGATCAAGGTGGGAATCAGCATCGGTGATACGCTGGATGCGTTTCATCCTGCATTGCCTGTGGATGCACCCACCGAAAAGAGTGAGACAGCCTGGGGAAAGCCTGTGATTACAGAGGAGCTGGTCGATGCAATTCTAAAGACGGGGTTTAATCTGATCCGAATCCCCGTGACCTGGTCCGGTCACATCTATGAAGAGGACTTCAGGATTGAGGAGAATTGGCTCAAAAGAGTCAGGGAAGTCGTGGATTATGCCTATAAAAAGGGCGCATTCGTCATCCTGAATCTGCATCATGAGTCCTGGAACTATCCTTATTATGAGAACCGTGAGGCGGCCTGCAGCAAGATGAGAAGCATCTGGAAGCAGCTTGCGGACACCTTTTCCGATTATGATGAACACTTGATTTTTGAGGCACAGAACGAGCCCAGAAAGGTCGGTACCGAGTTAGAATGGAACGGAGGCGACAAGGAAGGTTGGGATGTCGTCAATGCAACCAACCTTGCCTTCGTGGAAACGATTCGTTCCTGCGGCGGCTTCAATCCCTCTAGATATCTGATGCTGCCCGGCTATGCGGCCAATTGCCACATTGCAATAGAACATATCGAAGTTCCGAAGGATGATCGTATCATCATTTCCGTGCATGCCTACGAGCCTTATGACTTTGCGTTGAAGATTGACGGAAGGAGCCGGTGGAACAAGGATACAGCAGTGATCGACACCATTATGGGCCGGTTGAAGGAGCTTTATACAGACAAGGGAATTCCCGTCATCATCGGAGAATTCGGTGCGATGAATAAGGAAAATGAGGAAGAGCGTGCTGCCTGGGTGAGATATTACCTCGACAAGGCAAAGGAGATTCATGTTCCCTGTGTCTGGTGGGACAACGGATGCTTTACCGGTAACGGTGAGAAATTCGGACTGTTTCACCGCTCGGATTATCATGTGATTTATCGGAAAGTGGTGGAGGAATTAACAAAATGACAAGAGGAGTACGACGATGATTCACGAAAAATACTTTGAATTATCCGCAAAACAGGAGGCACTGCTCTCCAGAAGGAATGTGAAGAACAGTGATTTTTATAACGGTATTTATGACAGATATCAATACCCTGTTCTGACAAGAGAACACATTCCGCTCACCTGGAGATATGATCTATCCAAAGAGACCAATCCCTATTTTGAGGAGCGCCTCGGTATCAATGCTGTCATGAATTCCGGGGCAATCTACCTGAACGGGAAGTATTATCTGATAGCAAGAATCGAAGGAAATGATCGAAAATCTTTCTTCGGAGTAGCTGAAAGTGAAAATGGTATTGACAATTTCAAATTCTGGGATTACCCTATTCTGCTGGATGATACCTGCCCTGAGGAGACGAATGTATATGACATGAGATTAACACAGCACGAAGATGGGTATATTTACGGTGTGTTCTGTTCCGAGAGCAAAGATACCTCTTCCCATGATCTGTCTGCGGCCGTTGCTGCTGCCGGCATTGTGCGGACGAAGGATCTGAAGCACTGGGAGAGACTCGACAATCTGATCACATTACATTCCCCTCAGCAGAGAAATGTGGTGCTGCATCCTGAATTTGTAGATGGCAGGTATGCCTTTTACACCAGACCGATGGATGATTTTATCGACACCGGAAGCGGTGGCGGAATCGGCTTCGGACTGTGTGATTCCATTGAGCATGCTGTCATTGATGAAGAAAAAATGACCAGTATCCGAAAGTATCATACGATCACGGAAGTGAAAAACGGTGCCGGAGCAGTCCCGATCAAGACGGATAAGGGCTGGATCCACATTGCGCACGGCGTCAGAAATACAGCAGCCGGTCTTCGCTATGTTCTGTATGCGTTCGCAACGGATCTGAAGGACCCCTCCAGGGTGATCGCCGAGCCCTCGGGACTGCTTCTGTGCCCAAGAGAGTCTGAACGTGTCGGCGATGTGTCCAATGTGGTATTTTCAAACGGTGCAATCGTCAACGATAAGAAGGAGGTATTCATTTACTATGCTTCCTCAGACACCAGAATGCATGTTGCAACCACAACGCTCGATCAATTGATCGATTATGTCTTCCATACTCCTTCCGATCCCGGCAGAAGCGTGGAATGTGTGGCACAGCGATGCGAGCTGATTTCAAAGAATCTTGAACTACTAAAAAACAATTCATAAACCGGTTCAGAAAGGAAGGATTGCCTTGATCATTTTACCAAATCATAAGGAATTACAATATAGTGGGAGAATCGACTTTGAAGATCCTGTCGGCCCCGAATTCGTCTTCGCGGGAAGCTATGTCCGACTGTGCTTTGACGGAGACGGAATCGATGTGTTCCTGACAAACCACAGAAGTTATTTTACCAACTATGTGGGGTATATTCTGGATGGAAGACAGGGCAAATTTTCCTTGATCCAAGACGGAAAAGAGCATGTCTATCAGATCGCGAGGGGACTACACCCCGGGAAGCATGATCTGATGCTGTTCAAGCGTATGGATTCCTGTCATACCTATACATTCAGCGGGTTTGCGGTGCCGGACGATACCGTAGTATATCCCTGTGATCCTTTGCCGGCACGCCGGATAGAAGTGTTTGGTGACAGTGTTTCCTGCGGAGAAGTTTCTGAGGCAATTGACTGTGTGGGGACTCCCGATCCTGAAGGGCATGACGGAATCTATTCCAACAGCTGGTATTCTTATTCCTGGATGGCTGCCAGAAAATTAAACGCCGAAGTACATATCACAGCACAGGGCGGAGCGGCACTCCTTGACCATACCGGATGGTTCTGCGCCCCTCATTATGTCGGAATGGAGTCTGTCTATGACAAGGTCAGATACAATCCGGAGCTTGGCGAGACAAAGCCGTGGGATTTCTCTCTTTGGCAGCCGCATGCAGTGATTCTCGCAATCGGACAAAACGATGCAAATCCGGTGGATGTCATGGCTCTGGATCCTCAGTCGCCCAAGGCCGCAAAGTGGAAGGATTCCTATCAGGCGTTCATCGAGACATTGATGGAAAAATATCCAAAGGCACAGTTTATTCTGACCACTACCATCCTGAATCATGACAGGAACTGGGACAAAGCAATTGATGAAGTCTGTGTGCGGATGAACAGTCCCAGAGTACATCATTTCCTGTATACCAACAACGGCTGCGGTACTCCGGGCCATATCCGTGTACCGGAAGCCGAGCAGATGGCGGATGAGTTGAGCGCTTATATTGTTTCTCTGGGGAATATTTGGAATGAAAACGAATGATATCAATCTAAACTATGAAGCCTCTGTTGCAAACCGGGGGAATTGGGCGCGTTTAAAACGGGTTATGAAGCAGGCACAAGACGGCGGCAAACTGACGCTTGGGTTTCTGGGCGGCTCCATTACGCAGGGATGTCTTGCAAGCCGGCCCGAGCTTTGTTATGCCCATCGTGTCTATGAATGGTGGTGTAAGACATTCCCGAACGCCGAAATCACCTATGTAAATGCCGGAATCGGAGCCACGGATTCCCAGTTCGGATGCGCCAGAGCGGACAGTGATTTGCTGGTGAGAAAGCCCGATTTTATCATCCTGGAATTCTCGGTGAATGATGCATCCACGCCTCACTATATGGAGACATACGAAGGATTGGTCAGAAAAATAGTCGGAAGTGAGGGGCATCCCGCAGTGCTTCTGGTTCACAACGTCTGTTACGACAATGGTGCCAGCGCCCAACTGATACATAGCAGAATCGGCAGATACTATGAGCTTCCCTCTGTCAGTATGCAAAGCAGTATCTATCCCGAGCTTCTCGCAGGAAGGCTGGAAAACAGGAGCATCACCCCGGACGACCTACATCCGAACGATTACGGACATGAATTGGTAGCATCAGTCATTAGCAATTTCCTGGAAAGAGTATTGACCGACGCAGACAACGAAGAGCAGGAGTCTGCATTCCCGAAAACTCCCATGACACGAAACGCCTACGAGAGATCCGTTCGTTACAGAAACGACAACTGTAACCCTGTATTGAAGGGCTTTGAGATCGATTCTGAGCCGCAAAACGGAATCACCGATATTTTTAAGAAGGGATGGACGGCCGCTCTGAATGGGGCATCTATCACTTTTGAGGTCGAAGGATCCTGCATCGGAGTTCAGTATCGAAAAACCATGCAGCTTCCTGCGCCCGTGGCAGAACTGATTCTGGACGGAGACGAAGACCATCCGTTCAGACTCGATGCAAACTTTGATGAGACCTGGGGCGATAAGCTTGTGCTGGATACCGTTCTGGACCATGGAGAAGAGCGGAAGCATACCGCAATCATCCGCCTGACGGAAACACATGAAAATGATAAGCTGCCCTTTTATCTGGTGGCTGTGATTGCAAGCGGAGCAGATCAGTAAACAAATCACACAGGCTAAGCCTGTATGGTTGTTTGGAGGGAGTTATGTTTAAGAAAGATTTTGTGTGGGGAGTAGCCAGCAGTGCCTACCAGATAGAAGGCACGGAGCCGGGGGATGGAAGAGGAGATAATGTCTGGGATGTATTTGTCCGGCAGGGTAAGATCTTTGAACATCAAAACGCAGAGATAGCCTGCGATCATATACATCATTTTAAAGAGGACTATGCTTTGATGAGAAACCTCGGAATACAGGCCTATCGTTTCTCCATCAATTGGGCAAGACTGATACCGCAGGGAATCGGAGAAGTGAATCCCAAGGCAGTGAAATTATACAGAAATATGATAATTTCCATGAAAGAGAACGGTATTGAACCCTATATTACACTGTTTCACTGGGAATTTCCGCAGGCTCTTCAGGAAAAGGGCGGCTGGTTAAACCCGGAAGTGGTTCAATGGTTCGGATATTATGCAAAGGTTGTGGCAGAGAATTTTTCAGATCTTTGTGATAAGTTCATCACCATCAACGAACCACAGTGTGCGGTTGGATTGGGGCATTTGAGAGGGCTTCATGCACCGGGCTTAAAGCTTTCTTATAAGGATACATTTCAGATTGCACACAATCTGTTGAAGTCACACGGACAGGCAGTCATTCAGCTTAGAAAATATGCAAAACAGTCCATTCAGGTAGGTTATGCACCTACCGGCGGAGTTGCTTATCCGTATACCGACTCTCCCGAGGATATCGAGGCGGCCAGAAAGGTATACTTTGGTTTCTACAATCCCATGGATAACTGGACCTGGAATGTATCGTGGTTCTCGGATCCCGTGTTTTTAGGGCATTATCCTGAGGAAGGACTGAAAAAATTTGCAGAATATCTGCCTGAAATGACACAGGAAGATATGGAGCTGATCCATCAGCCGCTTGATTTCATGGGACAGAATATCTACAACGGTTATTATGTCAGAGCCGGAGCCGACGGTGAACCGGAATTCGTAGACCGTGAGCCCGGATTCCCTAAGACCGGAACCGATTGGCCTGTGACCCCGAAAGCATTCTATTACGGCATCCGATTCCTGACACAGCGTTATCCCCTGCCGTTGTATATCACAGAGAACGGAATGGGCTGTCATGATAATATATCTTTTGACGGTAAGGTACATGACAATGACAGGATCACATTTCTGGACAGTTACATAGGAGCTATGCAAAAGGCCGTGTTAGAAGGCGCTGATGTCAGAGGATACTTCCTATGGACCTTTCTGGATAATTTTGAATGGAACGACGGTTATAAACAGCGATTCGGCCTTGTATATGTCGATTATCAGACCCAAAGAAGAATCGTCAAAGATTCCGCGTTCTGGTATAAAAAGGTGATTGAAAGCAGCGGTAAAACCCTCTCCTGCAACCAGCCTTATCAGCAAATCCTGTTCTTTCATCCTGCTTTTACACACAATATCTGGGGCGGAAGCCGGTTTCGTGATGAGTTCGGTTACCCTGTTGAAGGCACGGATATCGGAGAATGCTGGGGCATCTCGGCACACCCGACCGCAGAAGGTACGATCCGGGACGGAATCTACGCCGGAGAGAAGCTATCGACTCTTTGGAAGGAGCACCCTGAGATATTCGGCGAAGCGGACTATGACCGTTTCCCGCTGCTTGTCAAAATAATCGATGCCCAAAAAGATCTGAGCATCCAGGTCCATCCGGATGACGCCTATGCGCGGGTACATGAAAACGGTTCTCTCGGAAAGACCGAATGTTGGTATGTTCTGGATTGCCCGGCAGATGCAGCCCTGGTGATCGGACACAATGCGAGGACCAAGGAAGAACTGTCTGACATGATTCATCAGGGGCGCTGGAAGGAATTGATCCGTGAAATCCCGGTAAAGAAGGGCGACTTTCTTCAGATTGATCCCGGAACCGTGCATTCCATCAAGGGTGGTGTTCTGATACTGGAAATTCAGCAGAACAGTGACATTACATATCGTGTTTACGATTATGACAGGCTTTCAAACGGCAAACCGAGACAGCTTCATGTGGAACAGAGCATTGATGTGATCACAGTGCCCGCAAAGCCGGTTCGGGACAGTGTCAAGAGCGCGGCCGATTTGCCTGAAAACTGCATCAATGAATTATACAGCTGCCGGTATTATCGTGTGGGTAAGATCACTGTAAGCGAAAGGTTTCAGTTTACAATGGAAGCCCCATTTATGCTGGCCACGGTCGTGTCCGGTGACGGAATCGTCAACAGTCAGCCGGTGAAAAAGGGAGATTTTTTCCTGATACCGAACGGTATAAAGAGCGTTGAACTGTTGGGAAATATGGAATTGATTGTGTCCAATGTCTGAATAAAAAAGATTTGTAAGAATTTGCTGTGATGCGGAATTATGACAAAAACAGAGGCAAATTAAGATTGTGAGAAGGTATTTCTCATAATTCCTGATTTTTTGTAAAAATCGCTGGATTTTTTGCGGTAAATGTGAGAGAATGTGTAGGAACACGAGCAAATTCAGGATACTGCAGGATGTGAGCCGGTTTGCTCGGTATGTACACAATTGAAAGGAGATTTCACATGATCTATTCAAAGGAAGTTGAAGAAATGTGTCCGGTAGCACAGGGCGTTAATCATGGCTGTGCTCCCATCCCTGAAGAAGCAAAATGGGTAAAAGCAAAAGATGTAAAGGATATTTCCGGTCTGACTCATGGTGTGGGCTGGTGTGCTCCTCAGCAGGGTGCCTGCAAGCTGACCCTGAATGTTAAGGAAGGTATCATCCAGGAAGCTCTGGTAGAGACCATCGGATGTTCCGGTATGACTCACTCTGCAGCTATGGCTGCTGAGATTCTTCCCGGCAGAACCGTTATGGAAGCTCTGAACACCGACCTTGTTTGTGATGCCATCAACACCGCTATGAGAGAGCTGTTCCTGCAGATCGTTTATGGTCGTACACAGTCTGCTTTCTCCGAGGACGGACTTCCTATCGGTGCAGGTCTTGAGGATCTTGGTAAGGGACTTAGAAGCCAGGTTGGTACCATGTACGGCACTCTGAAGAAAGGACCTCGTTATCTTGAGATGGCTGAGGGTTATGTAACCGGCATTGCGCTTGACGCTGATGACCAGATCATCGGATACCAGTTCGTAAGCCTTGGAAAGATGACTGACTTCATCAAGAAGGGTGATGATCCCAACACTGCATGGGAGAAGGCAAAGGGCCAGTATGGTCGTGTTGCTGATGCTGTTAAGATCATTGATCCCAGACAGGAATAAGATAGGAGGACAACGAAAATGGCATTATTTGAATCATATGAAAGACGAATTGACAAGATCAATTCCGTATTGAACAGCTACGGCATCGCCTCCCTTGAGGAAGCTGAGAAGATCACCAAGGATGCCGGCCTTGATGTTTACAATCAGATCAAAGGCATTCAGCCTATCTGTTTCGAGAACGCTTGCTGGGCTTACATTGTAGGTGCTGCAATCGCAATCAAGAAGGGCTGCAGAAGAGCAGCTGACGCAGCAGCAGCAATCGGTGAAGGTCTTCAGGCTTTCTGTATTCCCGGTTCCGTTGCTGATACCCGTAAGGTAGGTCTTGGCCATGGTAACCTTGGCAAGATGCTTCTTGAGGAAGAGACCGAGTGCTTCTGCTTCCTGGCAGGACATGAGTCCTTCGCTGCAGCAGAAGGTGCTATCGGTATTGCTGAGAAGGCAAACAAGGTTCGTCAGAAACCTCTGAGAGTTATCCTGAACGGTCTTGGAAAAGACGCTGCTCAGATCATTTCCCGTATCAACGGCTTTACTTACGTAGAGACCGAGTACGATCCTTACACCAACACTGTTAAGGAAGTATTCCGTAAGTCTTATTCCGAAGGCCTTCGTGCTAAGGTTAACTGCTACGGTGCAAACGATGTTTGCGAAGGCGTTGCAATCATGCACAAGGAAGGTGTAGATGTTTCCATTACCGGTAACTCCACCAACCCTACCAGATTCCAGCATCCCGTTGCAGGTACCTACAAGAAAGAGTGTATCGAGCAGGGTAAGAAGTACTTCTCCGTTGCATCCGGCGGCGGTACCGGACGTACCCTTCATCCCGATAACATGGCTGCAGGTCCCGCTTCCTACGGTATGACCGATACTCTGGGACGTATGCACTCCGATGCACAGTTCGCAGGTTCTTCCTCCGTTCCCGCTCATGTTGAAATGATGGGTCTGATCGGTGCAGGTAACAACCCTATGGTTGGTATGACTGTTGCTGTTGCCGTATCCATCGAGGAAGCAGCTAAGGAAGGCAAGTTCTAAGATATTCTTCCGAAATACTATAAGGACAGATCAAGCCGAAAAAGCTTGATTTGTCCTTTCTTTTTACGCTGATACCATAAAAGAAAAAGAATTTACTCGGGTTCCTGGTTTCACATATAGACAAATACTTTGATTCTGTGGTATCATAATTAAGATATGACTATTACAAAGGGGGACTTACATTATGTCTAACAATTTCAATGATGACTATTTTGGTCAACAGCAGGATAAGTCTGCAGAGCAGACAGATACGGAACAAACTACATTTTATCAGGACTATACTTCTCAAAATGCATACGAGGCTCCTGAATCCACAGAGCCGCAGGGAGCCAACGGATTCCAGATTGCATCCCTTGTACTGGGAATCATCGGTATGCCTTTGTGCTGCTGTTACGGTATTGTAGGGTTGTTCTTCGGAATCCTCGGATTGATTTTTGCAATTATCGGCAACAAAAAATCCGGCAGCAACGGAATCGGTATTGCCGGACTGATATGCAGCATTATTTCCATTGTGCTCGGTCTGATCATGCTTGTTTATATGATTCTGATTTTTTCCGCCGTTTTCACGGGAGGCGGTCCGTTTGCGGAGATTGTGAATACGCCTGAATTCAGAGAAGCCATGGAGATGATGCAGGATTAAGACGATGAAAAAAGTAAATACGACGGAAGATGAGTTATATCGAATCGGAATTGTCGTGCTGCTGATACTGCCTCTTGTGTGGCTGGGGTATCGATATATTTTCCTGCGATAT
Source organism: Acetatifactor sp. (assembly GCA_016293615.1). Taxonomy (GTDB): domain Bacteria; phylum Bacillota; class Clostridia; order Lachnospirales; family Lachnospiraceae; genus Acetatifactor. The sequence continues at coordinate 43,298 of JAEDDX010000002.1, read as the reverse complement.
TTCCCGCAGATTCCCTGTGCGGCGATTCTCCTGTTTGATATGTATTGCCCGGGCTGTGGTGGTACGAGAGCAGTGTTTTCTTTATTACAAGGTCACTTTCTCAAGGCTTTTTGGTATCATCCCGGTGTCGTATATTCTTTCATCCTGTATGCAGGTTTCATGTTGACGCAGACACTGTATCGGCTCGGATGCAGGAGAGTGCATCCCTGGAAATATCATGATTGGTATCTATGGGGATTTGTCTTAATATTCGCGCTCAACTTTATCATCAAAAATGTGCTGCGTTTATGCTTTGGAATCACGATGTCTGATTTGTAAATATGAAACAAGAAAAAAGTGGTTTGAATTCCCTTTGATTCAAACCACTTTTGTTTATTGTTCTTCGAAGTTAACGCCCTCAGGTGTTTCACCGTGCAGAAAAGAGAGGATGATTTTGACTCTCTTATAGGCTCTGTAATAATTTTCCCTTGCGTATTCAGCAGTATATTCGTTGTAAGAATCGTTACTGTACGCATCATGATAGCTGGCTACGGCTGTTTTCATATACTCGCCGGATTCCGCTGCGATCGGTTCAAGATAATCAAATTCCTCCGGAAAATCGAGGGCGGAAAAGCCCTGAAACAATTGCTCGAGTTCATCCAGCTTGCCCAGAAGCTGCTCGACAGCATCCTCTGCATCCGCGTCGATTGAGTTAATGCTGACATCGATTTCGGATACCTTCGTACAAAAAGCATCCATATTGGTTTGAAATTCTGTCAATTCTGCATCCTGTTGTCCACATCCAATCAAAACAGCGGTAGTGACTAAAACAGTCAACAAGCTGAATATCTTCTTTTTCAAGACAATCTCCTCCGAGTACCGTATCATTGTAGTAGATATGACAGTAATTTATCACATTTTAGCATATGAAGCAAGAGCCAACATCTTAAAAATTGGTTAAATCACCCCCTTTACTATTAAAATCACTCTATGTTATTATTGATAGGATAATCTATCAGTTTATAGCTTATGCCCTTATAAACGGAAAGGAATTTCTCATGACACATGCCAAGTTTCGCTCTTTGACGGAACAGATCATCTATTTAGACGGGGCCACCGGCTCCAATCTGGTAAAGGCCGGCATGCCTTCCGGCGTCTGTCCGGAACAATGGATCCTGGAACACAGAGATGTCATGCTCAAGCTTCAGAAGTGTTATGTAGAGGCAGGCTCGGATATCCTTTATGCACCAACCTTTACTGCGAATCGGATAAAACTTGCTGAATACGGTCTGGAAGAGCATCTGGATTCCATGATACAGGAGCTGGTAGCTATTTCAAAGGAAGCCGCTGCTACGGCTGCGGACCGCAGAGTATTCGTTGCGGGCGACCTGACCATGACAGGCGAGCAGCTAAAGCCCTTCGGAAATATGGAGCTTGAAACCTTGATAGAGGTATATAAGGAGCAGATTGTGTCTCTGGTCAAAGCCGGCGTCGATCTGCTTGTTGTAGAGACGATGATGAGTCTCGCAGAATGCAGGGCAGCGCTGATTGCGGCGAAAGAAGTCTGCGACCTCCCCGTCATGATTACCCTGACCTTTGAGGCGGACGGCCGCACCTTATTCGGCACAGATGCCAAAACGGCTGCCGTTGTGCTGGAAAGCCTTGGTGCCTGCGCAATCGGCGTCAACTGTTCTTCGGGTCCTTCCTCCATGAAACAGATCGTTGCGGATATGTGTTCTGTGACGAAGGAAATACCGATCATCGCCAAGCCCAATGCAGGCTTACCTTTCCTGAACGAAGAAGGGGTGACCTGTTACAGCATGGACGCCGATACATTCGCGGAGGAGATGAAAGTGCTTGTGGAAGCCGGTGCGACCATCATCGGCGGCTGCTGCGGTACTTCCCCTGAGTATATCTCGAAGATTCGAGAGACCTTCGGAACAAAGATTTCTTCCGCCGTTTTCAGAAGCCCGGAAGGCATCCGATATCTTGCTTCCGAAAGAAAACTTTTGTCCTTTACACAGGACGATAACTTTATCATCATCGGTGAGAGGATCAATCCCACAGGAAAAAAGGCTCTGCAGGCGCAGCTTCGTGAAGGCAAAATGGATCTTGTGCTGCAGTTTGCCGAGGAACAGGAGAGCTGCGGTGCCAGAATTCTCGATATCAATATGGGAATGAGCGGCATTGACGAAAAAGAAATGATGCTGAGGACCATCGAGGAGGTAAGCACGGCATCCGTCCTTCCTTTATCGCTGGATTCCAGCCATATTGATGTGCTGGAGGCGGCGCTTCGCCATTATCCGGGACGCGCACTGATCAATTCCATCTCTTACGAAACAGAGAAGTTTGAAAAACTGATTCCGATTGCCAAAAAGTACGGAGCAATGTTCATCCTGCTCCCTCTGTCTGACAACGGACTTCCCGAAAGCCTGGAAGAGAAGATCCGGATCATCGAAACCGTTTCCGAAAGAGCGTTTTCTTTGGGGCTTACAAAAGACGATATCATTGTGGACGGGCTCGTGACAACCGTCGGGGCGAACCGGAACGCGGCTGTGGAAACTCTTGAGACCATACGTTTTTGTAAAGACAACGGTTTTGCAACCGTCTGCGGATTATCCAACATATCATTCGGCATGCCCGACAGAAGTTATGTTAACACCGCATTCCTGACACTGGCGATTCAGGCAGGTCTTACCATGGCAATCGCAAATCCTTCTCAGGAGCTGTTGGTCAGAGGTGCACTGGCAACCGACCTGCTGCTTGCGAAGAAGGAGGCAGACCTTCGCTATATAGAGTATTCCAATGCACATAAGGCAGACGAAACAGCAGTTGTCAAAGCACAGAAGCCGAAGCCGGAAGCGGCTGACTTTAAGAAACAGCTTTTTGACGCTGTGTTGAAGGGAAATCGAAACGCTGTCGCAGATCTGACAAAAGTGGCTTTGGAGCACGGCGAAGACCCGCAGGAACTCCTGAACAATGCTTTGTTGCCTGCAATCAATGAAGTCGGTGAACTGTTTGACAAAGGAAAATATTTCCTGCCCCAGCTGATTGCCTCCGCCGAGGCAATGAAGCAGGCAATCGAAGTGTTGGAGCCTTTGCTGTTACAGCAGACAGATTCTAAAGACATGCCGGTCGTGGTCATTGCTACCGTGGAAGGGGACATTCATGACATCGGTAAGAATCTGGTCGCTTTGATGCTCAAAAATTACGGCTTCCGAGTCATTGATCTCGGCAAAGATGTTCCAAAGGAGGAGATTATTGCCGCTGCTAAGGAGAACAATGCGCAGATTATTGCGTTGTCCGCTCTGATGACGACTACCATGCAGCGTATGAAGGATGTGATCGAATATGCGCACAGCTGCGGCGTCTCATCCAAGGTCATGATAGGCGGCGCTGTCATCACACAGGAATATGCGGATGAAATCGGTGCGGACGGCTATTCCAAAGATGCTGCGGATGCGGTAAAATTAGCACAGAGATTGACAGAATCGCTTTGATGCGACATGATTACAGAGTGATTCTTTGAAATAAGGAGGAAGATAAAATGATTGGTGCTGAAGCCATTATCAAATGTCTCGAGGCGGAAGGAGTAACAACGGTATTCGGTTATCCGGGTGTTGCGATCTGTCCTTTTTACAATAGTATTCTGGAGTCCGATATTGAAACTGTTTTGATCAGAACCGAGCAGAATGCCGCTCATGCTGCAAGCGGTATGGCAAGACTGACCGGTAAGCCCGGCGTCTGTGCCGTGACATCCGGCCCCGGTGCAACCAATGTCATCACCGGTATCGCAACTGCTTTTGCGGACAGCATTCCTTTGGTCTGCATTACCGGACAGGTAAACAGTGAACTGCTCGGAAGCGATGTGTTCCAGGAAGCCGATATCACAGGCGCAGTGGAATCCTTTGTGAAGTATAGTTATCTGGTGAAGGATGTCAACGAGATCCCCCGCATTTTCAAGGAGGCGTTCTACATAGCCAATTCCGGAAGAAAAGGCCCTGTCTTGATCGATATCCCGATCGACATTCAGAACGCCGCGATTTCAAAATTCAAATATCCGGACGAGATTTCCATTCGTACCTATAAACCTACCGTTAAGGGACATGCCGTACAGATCAAAAAGGTTATTAAAGAGTTGGAGAAGGCCAAGCGGCCGATCATCTGTGCCGGAGGCGGTGTCATTTTAAGCGAGGCGCAGGCTGAGCTTAGATCGTTTGCGGAAGCACATGGTATCCCCGTCGTTTCCACGATGATGGGCATCGGCGTCATTCCGACCGGTCATCCCCTGTACTTCGGAATGGTGGGCAACAACGGCAAGCCTTATGCAAACCGTGCAATGAATGATGCAGACCTTATCATCATGGTCGGCGCGAGAGTTGCTGACCGTGCAATCAGCCAGCCCGATCTGATTACCAGGAATAAAGTGCTGGTACATATCGATGTAGACCCTGCCGAGATCGGCAAGAATGCAGGCCCCGGAATCCCTCTGGTAGGCGATGCCAAGCATATTTTTTATGATTTGGACAAGGAGCCTTTTGAGGCTGACTACACAGAGTGGCTCAAGACTCTGAATGAATATCGCAGGACGCTGGCGCCAAAGCGCAATCCCAACCCTGCCTATGTAGATCCTGCCGGCTTCATCTCCATGTTGACCGAGAAGATGGAAGAGAACGCTGTATATGTGGCCGATGTAGGGCAGAATCAGATCTGGTCCTGCGGATATGCCAAGATTAAGTCAGGCAGATTCTTAACCTCCGGCGGTATGGGAACCATGGGGTATTCCATTCCTGCGGCGATGGGCGCTAAGAAAGCATGTCCGGACAGACAGGTCGTGGCAGTCTGCGGTGACGGTTCCTTCCAGATGTCCATGATGGAGCTCGCAACCATGTGTCAGCATCACATTCCTGTCAAGATTATCGTTCTGAAGAACAACTACCTCGGAATGGTAAGAGAATACCAGCATTATACTTACAAGGATCATTATTCGGTCGTTGACCTTTCCGGAAGCCCTGACCTCGAGAAACTATCCGCAGCCTACGGCATTCCGTTCCTTCGCCTGAAAACAATGGAGCACTGTGAGGAAGTGATCGACGCTTTCCTCAAGGAGGATGAGTCCATGCTCTTAGAGTGTCTGATCGATCCTATGGATCTGGTAAAATAGGAGGCAAAGTCATGAAAAAGAATACAAGAATCTATTCTGTTTTGGTGGAAAACAGATCCGGTGTTCTCTGTAAGGTTGCGGGTCTGTTCTCCAGAAGATGCTTTAATATTGACAGTCTGACTGTGGGAGAGACCGATGACCCTACCATTTCCTGTATGACCATCGTCAGCAGCGGCGACGAGAGAACCATCGAGCAGATCGACAAGCAGCTCAACAAGAAACTGGATGTCATCAAGGTGAAAACTTTTGCCGAACAGCAGTGTATCACAAGAGAGCTGATGCTTCTGAAGGTAAAGTATAACAAGAACAATCGCCGAGAGATCATGGAGATATGCGACATCATGAAGGTATCAATCGTAGACATGTCCAAGCATTATCTGATGCTGCAGATCTGCGATACGCCCGAGAGAGTGAATCTTCTGATTCAGATGCTGCAGACGATCAGCATCGTGGAGGTAGCCCGCACCGGAACCCTTGCGCTCGCAAAGTGCATCGAAAACGATTAGCGCAGATATTTATCTTTATCACTTTAATAAACTAAATTATTGTGTTGACATTCATTTCATAAGTTGTTATATTATTCTTTAAGATTAGGGTAAGAGGTAGTTTAGTTATGCAGAAGAAAGTATTTCAGCTTCTTGCGGACAACACTTCCGGTGTTCTCTCCAGAATCGCCGGACTGTTCTCCAGAAGAGGCTATAATATTGAAAGTATCACCGCAGGTCAGACATCTGACCCCAGATACAGCAGAGTTACCATTGTGACTTCCGGTGACGATGAAATACTCGAGCAGATCGAGAAACAGCTTGCCAAGCTGATCGATGTCAAGGAGATCAGAGAGTTAAAACCCGAGGAGAGCGTTTACAGAGAACTGCTTCTTCTGAAGGTTCATGCTACGGCAGAACAGCGCCAGAGCGTCATTTCCGTAGCAGATATCTTCCGTGCGAAGATTGTGGATGTTGCTCCCGAAAGCCTGATCATTGAACTGACCGGTAATCAGTCCAAAATTGAGGCATTTATCGGACTGCTTGACGGTTTCGAAATCCTCGAGCAGGCAAGAACCGGTATCGCGGGTCTCGGACGAGGCACCGAGAACATGCTGTTCGCAGAGAATCAATAGTTAGCTCCAGGTACATATCCTGTCAGTTATAAATCATTCATTCAATTATTTGGAGGAGAAAAGAAATGGCAAAGATTTTTTATCAGGAAGATTGCAACCTTTCTCTCTTAGAGGGTAAGACAATTGCAATTATCGGTTACGGCAGCCAGGGACATGCACATGCATTGAACCTGAAGGATTCCGGCTGTCATGTAATTATCGGTCTGTACGAGGGCTCCAGATCCTGGGACAAGGCTGTAAAGCAGGGATTTGAAGTATATACTGCAGCAGAGGCTGCCAAGAAGGCTGACATCATTATGATTCTGATCAACGATGAGAAGCAGGCTGCACTTTACAAGAACGATATCGAGCCCAATCTGGAAGCAGGCAACATGCTGATGTTCGCACATGGCTTCAACATTCACTTCGGATGCATCGTGCCTCCCGCTGATGTTGATGTCACCATGATCGCTCCTAAGGGACCCGGACACACTGTTAGAAGTGAGTACCAGGCCGGCAAGGGTGTTCCCTGTCTGATCGCTGTTGAGCAGGATGCTACCGGCAAGGCTCAGGATCTTGCACTTGCATATGCACTCGGTATCGGCGGCGCAAGAGCAGGTGTTCTTGAGACCACCTTCAGAACCGAAACCGAGACCGATCTGTTCGGTGAGCAGGCTGTTCTCTGCGGTGGTGTGTGCGCTTTGATGCAGGCTGGTTTTGAGACTCTTGTAGAAGCAGGCTATGATGAGAGAAACGCTTACTTCGAGTGTATCCACGAGATGAAGCTGATCGTTGACCTGATCTACCAGAGCGGTTTTGCAGGAATGAGATATTCCATCTCCAATACCGCTGAGTACGGCGATTATATCACCGGACCTAAGATCGTTACCGAAGAGACCAAGAAGGCTATGAAGAAGGTTCTTTCCGATATTCAGGACGGTACTTTCGCAAAAGACTTCCTGCTTGATATGTCTGACGCAGGCAAGCAGGTTCACTTCAAGGCTATGAGAAAGCTTGCATCCGAGCATCCTTCAGAGAAGGTTGGCGAGGAGATCAGAAAGCTTTACAGCTGGAATAACGAAGAGGACAAGCTGATCAACAACTAATCCGTCGAAACAACTTTCGGGGCTGCCGTATGGCAGCCCTTTTTTTCTGCTTTTTGCCCTGTGGAAAATCGTTTCGGCGAAAGACCGGCCCGTGCGTCATCATAGTGATACACAATGGACAAAATAAATCAAGAAGTTCTGTTTGAACAAAAGATACTCTTGTGATATGATGATAGGAAGATATTTGAAGAAAGGATTGGTAAAGAGTTATGGGAATGACAATGACACAGAAAATTCTTGCCGCTGCAGCAGGACTCGACAAGGTCGAAGCAGGACAGTTGATTGAGGCGAACCTGGACCTCGTGCTCGGCAATGACATTACTAGCCCTGTCGCAATCAAGGAAATGGATAAATTCAACGCAAAGGGTGTATTCAACAAGGATAAAATCGCTCTTGTCCCTGACCACTTTGTACCCAATAAGGATATCAAGTCTGCAGAGCACTGCAAATGTGTTCGTGAATTTGCAAGAAGAAACGAGATTACGAATTATTTCGAAGTAGGAGAGATGGGGATCGAGCATGCGCTGCTTCCCGAGAAAGGCTTGACCGTAGCCGGAGATGTCATCATCGGAGCCGATTCTCATACCTGTACATATGGTGCACTCGGTGCTTTCTCCACCGGTGTCGGCAGTACCGATATGGCAGCCGGAATGGCTACCGGCAAGGCCTGGTTCAAGGTTCCCGGAGCTATTCGGTTTGTTTTGACGGGAAAGCCCGCAAAATGGATCAGCGGCAAGGACATCATTCTTCATATCATCGGTATGATCGGCGTAGACGGCGCGCTGTATAAGTCTATGGAGTTTGTCGGCGACGGTATTGCATATCTTTCCATGGATGACCGCTTTACCATTGCCAATATGGCAATCGAAGCCGGCGGCAAGAACGGTATCTTCCCTGTGGATGAACTCGCTGAAAGCTACATGAAAGAGCATTCTTCCCGCGCATATAAGATTTATACGGCTGATGAGGATGCTGTGTATGATGAGACCTATACCATTGATCTTAGTACACTTCGCCCTACCGTATCCTTCCCTCATCTGCCCGAAAACACACATACCATTGATGAGATCAAGGCGATGGACGATATCAGGGTAGATCAGGTAGTGATCGGTTCCTGCACCAACGGACGCCTCGATGACCTTAGAATTGCCGCAGAGATTCTCAAGGGCAGACACATTGCAAAAGGAATGCGTTGTATCGTGATTCCCGCGACCCAGAAGATCTATCTTCAGGCTATGGAAGAAGGACTCCTTAAGACCTTTATTGAAGCCGGCGCGGTTGTAAGCACTCCTACCTGTGGACCTTGTCTGGGCGGATATATGGGTATCCTTGCCGAGGGAGAGCGCTGCGTGTCTACCACAAACCGTAATTTCGTAGGCCGCATGGGACATATTACTTCAGAAATTTACCTGGCAAGCCCGGCTGTTGCTGCAGCAAGTGCCATCACCGGCATCATTTCCGGTCCCGACGAAGTATAAAACGATTGAAGAAGAGAGGAATCAACATGAACGCAAAAGGTTTGGTTTTTAAATACGGTGACAATGTGGATACTGATGTTATTATCCCCGCCAGATACTTGAACTCCTCCGATCCCGCAGAGCTTGCAACACACTGCATGGAGGACATTGATAAGGATTTCGTCAAGAGAGTAAAGAAGGGGGATATTATTGTAGCCGAGAAGAACTTCGGCTGCGGTTCTTCCCGTGAACATGCTCCTATCGCAATCAAAGCGGCAGGTGTCAGCTGCGTCATTGCAGAGACATTTGCAAGAATCTTTTATCGCAATGCGATTAATATCGGACTTCCCATTATTGAGTGTCCGGAAGCCAGCAAAGGAATCGAAGCAGGAGATGAGGTGGATGTGGATTTCGATACCGGTATCATCACCAATCTCACGAAGGGAACTACCTTCAAGGGTCAGGCTTTCCCTGAATTCATGCAGAAGATCATTGCTTCCGAAGGATTGATCAACTATATCAACAACAAATAATGCGGAGAGACCTGCGCTGCCTGCGCAGGTCTCGTTTCGTTTTTTTCACAGAGCGTATCCGTGAAAGAAGAGAGTGTGTTATGAAGGAAAAAACAAAAAAATATGAAATAGATATGTGCAACGGACCGCTTCTGAAAAAGATTCTGGTGTTCTATTTCCCGTTGATGTGCTCCAGTATTTTACAGCTTTTGTTCAACGCTGCAGACATTGCAGTTGTCGGCCGGTTTGCCGGAAATGAAGCACTGGCTGCTGTTGGCTGTACCGGTTCCCTGACCAATCTTTTGGTGAATCTGTTTATCGGTTTATCCGTGGGTGCCAATGTACTGGTAGCAAGATATTATGGGGCGGATCAGAAGAAGGACCTGAAGGAGATGGTCCAGACAGCAATATTGACTTCTCTGGTCGGTGGTATCTTGCTGATATTTGTCGGTTTCTTTGTCTCTAAACCGGCCTTGCAGCTGATGGGGACACCGGATGATGTCATCAGACATTCTGTGTTATATATGCGAATCTATTTTGCGGGCATGCCTTTTCTTATGACTTATAACTTTGGCAGTGCAGTACTGAGGGCAGTAGGAGATACCAAGAGACCTTTGTATTACCTGTTTTTAGCAGGAATCATGAATGTGGTACTAAATCTGATCTTTGTCATCGTATTCTCCATGGGAGTGGCAGGTGTTGCAACAGCAACCATTGTTTCTCAGATGGTATCGGCCTTATTGGTGCTTCGGTGTCTGCTAAAGACCGACGGGGTATATAAACTGGTATTGTCAGACCTCCGGTTTGATACGGATAAACTGCTCAAGCTCGTCAGAATCGGTCTGCCGGCCGGATTGCAGGGCTCCCTGTTCTCCATCTCCAATGTGCTGATACAATCCTCCATCAATGGTTTCGGTTCGATTGTCATGGCCGGAAACACTGCCGGAAGCAATATTGAAGGCTTTGTATATGTGGCAATGAATGCGTTCTATCAGACGGCAATCAGCTTCAGCGGGCAGAATTTCGGTGCTAAAAAGCTCGACAGAGTGGCAAAAGTACTTGTAATCTGTGAAGTGTTGGTCATCGCTGTCGGCTTACTGTTGGGTAATGGGGCATACCTGTTTGCCGGTGTATTGCTCAGGCTGTATTCCGACGATGCAGAGGTCATCTCTTATGGTGTGCTTCGTATGGCCTATATCTGCGTGCCGTATTTCCTGTGCGGCATGATGGACGTCATAGTAGGTGCCATCAGAGGTCTCGGGTACGGAATCATGCCGATGCTTGTCTCTTTGACAGGCGCCTGCCTGTTCCGGGTTGTATGGATCTATACGGTATTCAGTAAAGTACATACCCTGCCGTGCCTGTATCTTTCTTATCCGATCAGCTGGGCACTGACATTTTTCGTGCATTTGATATGTTTCCTGATCGTTTACAACAAAATGAAGAAAAAACTTGCTTGAAACATATGTTCGACTATGGTATGATGTTCTTATCAGTACTGGGCGTATATGTTCCCGGAAAGGAATGGGACTGAATTGATTGCATATGTTCGTGGAATTGTAGAGTATATTACGGCTGATCATGTGGTAATCGATGTCAACGGAATCGGTTACAATGTGAATATTTCGACAGATACTGCATCCAGACTTCCCGGCGAGGGAGAATTGGTAACACTGTATACCTATACCTGTGTCAGAGAGGATGCCTTTCAACTGTTTGGTTTTCTGAGCCGGGGGGAATTGGAGCTGTACAAGATGCTGATCACTGTGAACGGCATAGGACCGAAGGGTGGATTATCCATTCTTTCTGTCATGGATGTCGATGACCTGCGATATGCAATCATGTCAGGCGATGCCAAAGCAATTGCAAAGGCGCCCGGCATCGGTACGAAGACCGCACAAAAAGTGATCCTCGAGCTAAAGGATAAGATTTCTATCGATGATGTGTTGATCGATCATGAGATTGCAGTTACGGCACAGTCCGGCTCGTTCAAAAATGATTCGCCGGAAAAGAGAGAAGCAATAGAAGCTCTCATTTCCCTGGGATACGGGCAGACGGAAAGCATCTCCGCTGTCAATTCCGTTGAGAACATTGAGAACATGGATTCGGGAGCGATTCTGAAAGCAGCATTAAAGAAAATGTTTTAGGAAGATAAAGGTGAGACGATAGTATGCCGGCCAGAAGAATGATTGAAACCAATATCACCGAAGAAGATATCAAAATAGAAGGTTCCCTGAGACCGCAGACTCTAAATGATTATATTGGTCAGTCGAAGATCAAAGAGACTCTGAAAATTTATATTGAAGCCGCCAAACAGCGCGGGGATGCGTTGGATCACGTTCTGTTTTACGGACCACCCGGACTTGGCAAGACCACGCTTGCCGGTATCATTGCGAATGAAATGGGCGTTCATCTGAAGGTGACCAGCGGTCCCGCCATTGAAAAGCCCGGTGAGATGGCGGCCATTTTAAATAATCTCGACGAGGGAGATCTGTTGTTTGTAGATGAGATCCATCGATTGAGCAGGCAGGTGGAGGAAGTATTGTATCCTGCCATGGAAGATTATTGTATTGATATCATGATAGGAAAGGGTTCCTCTGCCAGAAGTGTCAGACTGGATCTTCCGAAGTTTACTTTAGTCGGAGCAACAACAAGAGCCGGTCTTCTGACAGCACCTTTGAGAGACCGATTCGGGATGATTCATCACCTGGAATTCTATACTGTAGAGGAATTGCAGATGATTATCATGCACTCAGCCCGTATTCTGAATGTAGAAATCGAACCGGGCGGTGCAAAAGAAATGGCGAGAAGAAGCCGGGGCACCCCCAGACTTGCCAACCGTATCTTAAAACGGGTGCGTGATTTCGCACAGGTAAAATACGACGGTGTAATTACGCGTGAGGTTGCCTGCACCGCTCTGGATCTGATGGATGTAGACAAACTTGGACTGGATCATATCGACCGCAATATCATTCTCACAATGATTGATAAGTTTGGCGGCGGTCCTGTCGGTCTGGATACTCTTGCCGCAGCAATCGGCGAAGACGCAGGCACGATCGAGGATGTTTACGAGCCTTATCTGATCAAAAACGGACTCATTCACAGAACGCCGCGCGGAAGAGTTGTCACGGAGACAGGGTATCATCATTTCGGTCTGCCCCGAAACGGTGTGAATCTGTAACTAATTGCGGATTTTTGTGCTTGCCACTCCTCCAAGAATGAGATATAATGACTCTGTAAGAGAAGTATCTACAAAAGGGGAGCGCAATATGTCAGCGAAAACAGATACAGAAGTCATTATCGGTGGAAAAGTCTTTACATTAAGCGGATATGAAAGTGAAGAGTACCTTCAAAGGGTAGCTTCTTATATCAACAATAAGGTAAATGAATATTTGAAGGTCGATGGTTTTCGCAAGCAGCCGATGGAAACCCAGTCCGTGCTGCTGCAGCTGAATATTGCCGACGATTTTTTCAAAGCGAAGAAGCAGATCGCCATCCTGGAGGAAGAGCTTCAGGCCAAGGAAAAGGAATTGTATGATTTAAAGCACGAATTGATTTCTGCACAGATTAAATTAGAGAGTTCCGAAGACCAGGTAAAGAGTCTGCAGCATGAATTAAATGAAAATGTGAAACGCATTGTACGTTTGGAAACAGAATTGAGCAACAAATAAGAAGAGAAAGCTGTCCGTTTTCGGACAGCTTTTGTTATATAAAGCAGCTACAGGAGGTTATATGGGTAACCGAAAGTTTGTGGAACTTCTCGCTCCCGCAGGAAACCCGGAAGCATTATACGGAGCGGTCAATGCCGGCGCTGATGCCGTTTATCTCGCGGGAAACCGGTTCGGAGCAAGAGCATATGCTGACAATTTCACAACGGAAGAATTGGTTGAGGCCATCGAGTATTGCCATCTGTTTGACAGAAAGGTGTATCTGACGGTCAACACACTCTTGAAGGAGTCGGAATTTGCACAGTTGTACGAATATATTCAGCCTTTCTATGATGCCGGTCTGGACGGCGTCATTATTCAGGACGCCGGTGTGTTTCAGTTTTTGAGAGAGCATTTTCCTGGTCTTGAATTACACGGCAGTACCCAGATGTCGATATGCACTTCATATGGTGCTGATTTTTTAAAGGAACAGGGTGCAAGCCGTATTGTTCCTGCGAGGGAAATCAGTCTCTCGGATCTTAAAAAGATAAAGCAACAGGTGGATATCGAGCTTGAGACATTTATTCACGGCGCCATGTGTTATTGTTATTCCGGGCAATGCCTTTTCAGCAGTATTCTGGGCGGCAGAAGCGGTAACAGAGGACGCTGTGCCCAACCCTGCAGACTTCCCTTTTCTGTTACAGGCACGAACGGCAGGAAAAGAAGCGGTCACTTCTTAAGTCTGAAGGATATGTGTACGATAGACTGTATACCGGACCTTATCGAAGCAGGCATTGATTCCTTCAAGATCGAAGGCCGTATGAAACGGGCGGAATATGTCGCCGGTGTCACCGCCATCTATCGGAAGTACATTGATTCTTACTATTCCTTAAGAGAAGAGTACGGAGCCGAAATCGCCGGAGAAAAATATCAGGTCAGCAAAAAGGATATGGCTGTTCTGCAGTCGCTTTATATCCGCAGCGAGATTCAGTCAGGCTATTATTATCAGCATAACGGCAGGGAGATGATCACCATGGACAGTCCTGCCTACCGTGAAAATGATGAGGAGCTTCTAGCGCAAATTAACAACCAATATCTGCAAGATAAAAAAAGGCTGCCTGTCACTATGGAAGCCGTATTTCGTATCAACGAGCCTGCTTTGTTGACCATGCGCGCCAAAGATGCCTCCGTCACGATAGAAGGAGATGTGGTACAGGCTGCACAGAAGAATCCGATCACAGAGGAAAACATCACGAAACAGTTGTCGAAACTCGGAGACACCTCGTTCTCTGCAGGGCAGATAACGGTCAGCCTGGATTCCGGCGCTTTCTTTTCCTTAAAAGCCCTGAATGAAATGCGCAGAAACGCTGCGCAGGCATTAAAAGAAACCATACTTATCCCAAGAAGCAATTCGCACAAAGCGGCATTACAACAACCCCTGGAAGACCCGATTCAAAAACAGCAAAAAGCACACAGGCTGCCAGAGCGAAGAACGAAAGTTCTCTCTGTATCCACCGCAGCGCAGCTGCATACCGTGGCTCTTTATCTTAAGAAAAACGCCGCCGGATTGACAGATGATATTGATGTTTACTTAAGCAGTGACAGTTATCTGTATGAAACGGAAGCAATCCGGCCGGATTTAGAGCTTTTGTCAGAACAAAATGTCCCAATCTTCCTTACCTTGCCGTATATCATGCGCGAGACAGAGGAATCGTATTATACAGGATTGGAGACACTGCTTGCCGGGGAAGCTATGATGAAAGCTCCCAAGAATGCACCGGCGAATACGCTGATAAAAGGTTTGATCGTGCGTTCCTTAGATGAACTTGGATTTGTGCAGAAGCGGTTCTCAAAAAAGTTCCGAATACGCCTCGATGCGGGTGTCTATACCTGGAATCAGTCGGCAGTCCGTTTCTTTGAAAGGCTTGCAGAAGGGTTTACCATCCCCTATGAACTGAATGCAGCCGAACAGCGCAGGCTCATCCTGACGGGGGATTCTTTCGACAAAATCGTTTACAGCCACATCCCGATGATGATTACCGCCAACTGTGTCCGGAAGACCACCGGAAACGCCTCCTGCGGGCAGGAGACTGTCACGATGCTGACAGACCGATACGGCAAGGACTTCCCCTGCGTCAACAATTGCAGACATTGCTTCAATATCATTTATAATTCAGTTCCTTTTTCCCTGCTGAAAGAATCCGTTCAGCGGGACGATTGCGCGGTGCGTCGTCGGATGGATTTTACCGTGGAAGATCCGGCAAGGATCAGTGAACTCTTGGATGCCTTTCTGCTCGGGAAGGACATCCCTTCCTTCGAGCATACGAAGGGACACGAAAAAAGAGGAGTAGAGTAATAGGACAATGATTCAATATCTCGGTGAGTTAGCAGGATACGGCATAATACTCTGTTTTATGGCCTATACAGGTATCGGTTTCCTTTCTTTCCTGCTCGGGAAGGAAGAGAGCACTCCCTTTTATATCCTGCAATCTATTCTTATTTTTATGCTGCAGCTCTTTCTGTTCTCGGTTCTGATGATCAAGACAGAAGCATTTGAGTATTTGTTTTTTTATCTGTTTGTCCAGATTTTTCTATTGACCTGTCTGGTCATGACACCGTTGATTTATGAAACTGTCAACAGGCTTCTGTTAAGCAATATGACCATGCTGTTAGGCATCGGTTTGTTTGTCATTTGCAGACTTTCCATGCAGAAGGCAGTCAGGCAATTGATCATAGCGCTCATCGCACTGGCAGTTTCCTTTTCCATCCCGTTTCTGGTCGCAAAGCTTGGCATTCTGAAGAATCTGACCTGGCTTTATGCGGCGCTCAGCATAGGTTGTCTTTTGGGCGTCTATCTGCTGGGAGAGATAACGCATGGTTCGAAGATCACATTTACCATTGCGGAGAGCATTACCTTCCAGCCGTCAGAATTTGTGAAGATTCTTTTTCTGTTCTTCCTGGCGGCCCTTCTGAAGAAAGATCATTCTTTTGCAAGAGTGAGTCTGTCTGCCGTATTTGCAGGCTGCATCGTGCTTCTGCCTGTCCTTTCAAAGGATCTGGGCAGTGCACTGATTTTCTTTGTCAGCTATATCTTTGTCGTGTTTGCGGTCACAGGAAATATTCTCTATGTCGGAGCAGGCTTTGCGGGAGGTGCGGCAGCTGCCTGCTTTGGGTATCAGACCTTCGCCCATGTCAGAACCCGCGTTCTTGCCTGGCAGGACCCGTGGAAGTATATTGATTCCAAGGGCTGGGCGATTACCCAATCCCTGTTTGCCATCGGAAGCGGCAGCTGGTTCGGCATGGGTATCATGCAGGGAAATCCGAAATCCATCCCCTATGTGGATCAGGACTTTATCTTTTCGTCAATTTGTGAAGAGCTGGGAGCTCTCTTTGCCATATGTCTGCTGCTCGTATCTTTGCTGAGCTTCCTGTGTATGTGCAGAATCGCTCTGAAAGCAACGGAAATGTTTTACCGGCTGGTTGCCTTCGGCATCGGTGTGCTCTATATCTTCCAGATCTTCCTGACGGTCGGAGGCGGAATCAATCTGATACCGCTGACAGGAGTGACACTGCCCTTTATAAGCTATGGGGGAAGCTCCTGCATGACATCGGTTTTCATGTTCTTTATCGTTCAGGGAATTCAGATTCGAAATCAGTCACAGGGAGGTGAACCGGCAGATGAGGAAGAAGTTATCGAAGAAGCAGCTCTTGAATCATAACCTTGACAAAAGTACTCCGGGATTTCTCTCTAACATCTCCGTTATCATTGTCTGTTCGATGTTCTTTTGCCTGTTTCTCTATATGATTGGTTATTTCTGCCACTTTATCATGACAAATGAGCAGGACATGGTCAATAACAGCTATAATTCAAGGCAACAGATCCTTCTTTCCCGTAATTACCGGGGGACCATTTTTGCTTCCGGCGGAGAGATACTGGCCGAAACCGTTGTTGATGTGGAACAGAATGAGACCCGCGTATACCCCTATAAAAACCTGTTTTCCCATGTGGTAGGCTATTCGGTAAACGGAAGGATGGGTGTCGAGGCACTCGCCAACTATTATTTGATCAACACTAACACCTCACTGGAAAACAAGGTAAAAAATGATATGGCAGGGCTGAAAAATCCGGGGAACAATGTATACACGACTCTGGATGTTGCCATGCAGGAGCTTGCCGACAAGGAACTGAACATTTATAAGGGAGCGATCATCGTCACGGAAGTCAGGACGGGCCGGATACTTGCCATGGTTTCACACCCTGATTTTGACCCCAACACGATCGAAGAGAACTGGGATAAATATCTTGCCAGTACGACAAGCTCTGTCCTGGTAAATCGTGCCACGCAGGGGGTGTATCCCCCCGGTTCCACCTTTAAGATCATCACATCTCTAGAGTATATTCGTGAGAATCCGGACACCTATCAGACATACAGGTATCACTGCAACGGTTCCTACAGCAATGGAGACCGCAAGATCAGTTGTTATCATCAAGCGGTCCACGGGGATTTGGACTTTCACAAATCCTTTGCGAAGTCCTGTAATGCTTCGTATACAAACATAGGGATGCAGCTTGACAGGGAACGCTTCCGCGATACCCTCGAGGAGCTTCTGTTTTTTCGTGATCTTCCCGTCACACTGCAATACAGCAAGAGCAGTACGGATGTTGACAGCTATACCCCGGATGACGAGATGATGCAGGTTTCCATCGGTCAGGGCAAAACAGAGATCACACCCATTCATCTGAATATGATCACCTGTGCCATTGCAAACGGCGGCGTGCTGATGAAACCGTATCTGATCGACCGTGTGGAGAATGATACCGGAAATATTGTAAAACGCTTCGCGCCCGAAACATACGGAGCCCTGATGACCAAAAAGGAGGCAGAGATTCTGACCCGGATGCTTCAGGGAGTGGTACAAAACGGCACAGCTTCCAAACTGAAGGGCAAAACTTACACTGCAGCCGGCAAGACCGGTTCCGCAGAATACGGGACCGTGAAAGGGGACAGTCACGCCTGGTTTACAGGCTTTGCCCCTGTGGAAGACCCCGAGATCTGTGTCACCATTATTGTGGAAGGCGCCGGCAGCGGAGGAGATTACGCCGTTCCGATTGCCGCCAGCTTATTTGACCGTTATTTTCAGCAAAAATAGTGGTTGCGAATCTTCCTGCTATGAATTATACTGGATTTAGTCTTTTATAGGCACACCAGTCAGGAGGGATTGCAATGATTGAAGCAACAAGCTGTGGTGGTGTGGTAATATTTCGTGGTAAGATTCTTCTTTTGTATAAGAATTACAAGAACAAATACGAAGGATGGGTATTGCCAAAGGGAACCGTAGAACAGGGAGAAACGCATAGAGAGACAGCACTGCGTGAGGTTCTGGAGGAATCCGGAGCGAAGGCTACCATTATGAAGTATATCGGTAAGAGTGAATATTCCTTTGCCGTACCGGAGGATATCGTGGAGAAGGAAGTTCATTGGTATCTCATGATGGCAGATAGTTATTACAGCAAACCACAAAGAGAAGAGTATTTTGTAGATTCCGGTTTCTACAAATACCACGAGGCCTATCATTTATTGCGCTTCAGCAATGAAAAGCAGATACTTGAAAAAGCCTACAATGAGTACCTTGAACTGAAACGAATGAACCAATGGGGCGGTCGGAATAACCTTTGAGTTATTCCGACTGTTTTTCTATAGAAACTCTTTGTTCTTTTCAATTTGTGACTTGTATGCTATACTGAATCCATGTAGCAAGGAGTGGGCTTATGTTGAAAAATCTTACCTATCGCCCCAATCTATACCTTGGCGATAGTATCGACGAGAAAAAACTGGATAAAATCATTCATAAGCTGGAAAGAAGGCCGCTTTTTTCCGGGCTTTATTTGATCACCCTGTCCGGGAACCCTTCTGATCAGCTGGAGCTTTTTGAAGCAAAGCAGTTGAGGCAAACATATTACCAAAAAAAAACTATCGATGTCATCGGTCTGGCAGGCAATAAAGAGGAGGCAGTAAATCTTGTAGAAACGATTGTACAGGATTGCCTTGCGGCCAGAGGAGACTGTAATCTGAAGGAGTATCTCATATGGCAGCATTGATTCTATCTGTTATTTCTGTCATCGGATGGATCTTATTGGGATTACTGCTTCTGATTCTGGCAATACTGTTACTGGTATTATTTTTTCCGGTCACCTATCAGGTCAAAGGCAGGAAATCCGACACGGAAATGATGTTTCGCGTCAAAGTCAACTGGTTATTCGGGTTTGCGCGTCTTCGGTATTCCTATCCGGAACCGGGGAAATTGGTCTGTAAAGTACTTTTCTGGAATCTTTTGTCTGCCAAAAAGGAAAAAGGTACCAAGAAAGAGCAGGCGGAATCGGAAGACAGTACAGAGACAAACATTTCGGATGCACAAAATCAAAAAAGAAAGGCTGCTGAAATTTCTCAGACCGGGAATTCTCGGCTGTCACAGGATGCAGACCCTTCAGGATCCGGCGAAAGCGATGCGACCGGAGGAAATGCATCTGCAACAGATACTGCTTCAGAGGATGCCGAAGCCGCGAAGACAGAAGAGCAGTCCGCACAAAAGAAGAGCCTGAAGGAAAAGCTTTCAGCAATCGTTGACAAAATAAAATCCATCAAAGATAATGTGTCTTACTATACCCAACTGCTTCAGGAAAGCACGACCAAAAGGATACTTCAGCGAATTCTGGATAAGGTGGCCGCTGTCTTAAAACACATCCGCCCCAGAAAACTGGAGGCTGATCTTTTGATCGGTACCGGTTCTCCGGACACTACCGGTTATCTCATGGGAGCTTACGGCGTTTTTCTTCCCGTTTTGGGCAGGAAAATAAACATTACTCCGGACTTTACACAGGCGGTGATTCAAGGTAGAATAGACATCAGGGGACATGTCACGGTGCTTGTGCTCCTGATCAATGCATGTAAACTGATATTTGACAAAGAACTTAGGATTTTGATAAAGAAGTTGAAAAACGGAGGAAAGAAAAATGGCTGAGAAAGAGAATTTTCAAACGGTTGTGGAATCATTGATGAAGGGTATGGATACCGTATTATCCACAAAAACGGTGGTCGGAGAAGCAACGCATATCGGAGATACCATCATTCTTCCCCTGGTTGATGTATCCTTTGGTGTCGCTGCAGGTGCGGGCAGCAACGGAGAGAAGAATTCAGCTTCCGGTGCCGGTGGTCTCGGAGGAAAAATGACTCCCAGTGCGGTTCTGGTCATCAAGGACGGCAGTACCAAGCTCGTGAATGTTAAGAATCAGGATGTACTGACCAAGGTGATCGACCTGATTCCCGATCTGGTAGATAAGTTTACCAAGTCAAAGGAAACCCCGGCAGAAGGAGTATCAGACAAGGAAGCCCTTGATGCAGCGTTCCCCGCACAGAACAATCAGTAAGAGAGGACAAAAAAAGAGCAGGTCATCGACCTGCTTTTTCCTGTTCAAATTATTAAGCTCTCTCAACCTTGTTGGATTTCAGACAGCTGGTGCAAACATGCATTCTCTTAGTACCGCCGTTAACCTTGCACTTTACACTCTTAACATTTGAGTTCCACATTGCATTGCTTCTTCTAT
Organism: Acetatifactor sp.; assembly: GCA_016293615.1. Classification (GTDB taxonomy): domain Bacteria; phylum Bacillota; class Clostridia; order Lachnospirales; family Lachnospiraceae; genus Acetatifactor. The sequence goes on along the minus strand of JAEDDX010000002.1, from coordinate 22,731 downwards.
GAGAATGGCTTACATTGTTACCGAAATGAACGCCTTTTCCACAAACATCACACTTAGCCATATTGACACCTCCTCGACATTAAGTAAGTTCACAACATTGGTATAATAACAGATATGTGGCGGAAAATCAAGTAAAAAAAATACTTTTTTATTTTTTTGTTTTTATTATTCCCTTTTCTGAAGAAAGCTGATAGAATATACTAAGTGTTTTAGAACATAATGTGTTGTATCATACAACTGAAAGGACAGGTTAGTGTATATGAAAGGTTCATCCATGAATACTCATATGGGGAATATTATCATTGACAATGAAGTAATCGCTCAGTACGCGGGTTCCGTGGCAGTGGAATGCTTTGGTATTGTCGGTATGGCCGGTGTAACCATGAAAGACGGTCTAGTCAGACTGCTGAAGAAAGACAGCCTTACCAGAGGCATCACCGTAACCATGAAGGACAATAAGCTTTCATTGGATTTCCATGTCATTGTTGCGTATGGAGTCAGCATTCTCGCTGTTTCGGACAATCTGATTGATAGTGTAAAATATAAAGTTGAAGAATTCACCGGACTAGAGATTGAAAAGATCAACATTTATGTTGACGGTGTCAGAGTGATTGATTAAGGAGGCTTTTTACTGTGAGTTTACAACAGATCGATGCTAAGGTGCTGTCAAAAATGTTCTTAGCCGGCGCTAAAAATTTGGAGAACCAAAAGGAATGGATCAATGAGTTGAATGTGTTCCCCGTTCCCGACGGTGATACAGGTACCAACATGACCATGACCATCATGTCGGCGGCAAAGGAAGTTGCGGCTCTGGGTGATGCAGCCGGTATGGAAGCAATCTGCAAGGCAATTTCGAGCGGTTCCCTGAGAGGTGCGCGAGGCAACTCCGGCGTAATCCTTTCCCAGCTGTTCAGAGGATTTACCAAGCGAATCAAGGATGAAGAAGTCCTGGATATCAATATTTTAACCGAAGCCTTTGAAAAGGCCGTTGAGACTGCGTATAAAGCAGTTATGAAGCCGAAGGAAGGTACGATCCTGACGGTTGCAAGGGGCTTGAGCGAAAAAGCATCAGAATTAAACAAAAATGGTGCTTCCGACATGGAGGCCTTCCTCACAGAGGTTTTGGAGCATGCAAAGTTTGTATTGAGTCAGACTCCTGATATGCTTCCTGTTTTAAAACAGGCAGGTGTAGTGGATTCCGGCGGACAGGGACTGGTGGAAGTCCTCTCCGGCGCATTGGACGCCTATCTTGGTAAGGAGATCGACTTTACGGTGAAACCGGATGCAGGTTCCCGCCCTCAGGCCGGCTCAGACAACATAACAGAGGAAGCGGATATTAAGTTCGGTTACTGCACAGAGTTTATTATTCTCTTATCCAAGCCTTTCACCATTAAGAATGAGCTTGATTTCAAGGCTTTCCTTGAGTCAATCGGTGATTCTATTGTATGCGTGGCGGATGAGGATGTTGTTAAGGTTCATGTGCATACGAACGATCCCGGACTCGCCATTCAGAGAGCTTTGAAATACGGCGCACTATCCAATATGAAGATCGATAATATGCGTCTGGAGCATCAGGAGAAGCTCTTTAAGCAGGCTGAAAAAGAAGCTGCGGCAGCACAGGCTCCCGCACCCGCAGAGCCCATGAAAGAGTACGGCTTTATTGCTGTTTCCGTCGGCGATGGCATCAATGAGATCTTCAGAAGCCTCGGTGTGGACTACATCATTGAGGGCGGTCAGACCATGAATCCCAGCACAGCCGATATTCTGGACGCTGTGGCTAAGGTCAATGCCAAGACGGTATTTGTGCTTCCCAATAATAAGAACATTATTCTTGCCGCCAATCAGGCCGCAGAGCTTACGACAGAGAAGGACCTGTTAGTAATTCCTACGAAGACAATCCCTCAGGGAATTACTGCTGTGATCAATTTTGTGCCCGAACTCTCTGCGGATGAGAATGAACAGAATATGATCAGTGAGATCGCCAATGTGAAGACCGGTCAGGTGACCTATGCCGTCAGAGATACCGTCATTGACGACAAGGAAATCAAGAAAGGTGATTACATGGGTATCGGCGACAAGGGCATTCTTGCGGTAGGTACTTCCATCAACGAAGTTGCGAAACAGACCCTCACCGAGATGATGGAGGATGCTTCTGAGCTGATCAGCATTTACTACGGCAGTGATGTATCTGAGGAAGACGCCGAAAGCTTCAGAGCGGAAGTGGAAGCGGCGTTCCCTTCCTGTGATGTGGAATTGCAGAGCGGCGGACAGCCTATTTATTACTATGTGATGTCAATCGAATAAGACACACGACAACCAAAGAGGAAGCAGGCAACTGATTCCTCTTTTTTGTAGCGAGGAAGGAAACACAACGCAACGCGAAGCAACCATTTGGTTTCACCCGAGCGTGCATTCGTAAACACAGCAGTTGCGAAGCAACGGCTCTGCGAAGCAGAGGGTGTTTGTGAGCTTTCACACTATTTGTCTGCAGGGGTACTATGGAATACAATTCATCTATCATTCAGCTTAAAGGAATCGGAGAAAAAACCAAAACATATTTTGAAAAGCTCGGGATTCATACGGTGGGAGAGTTGATTACCAACTACCCACGGGATTATGAACAATACGCAGCGCCTGTCTCAGTAGCAGGCTGCGTTCCGGGAGAAATCTGTGCAGTCAGCGCGCAGGTAGCCGGTATCGTATCGGAGAAAAAGTCAGGACGCCTGCAGATTCTGTCCTTTCGTATAACGGATGGCAAAGTCTCCATGCGGATGACTTTTTTCAATATGCCCTTTCTAAAAAAGAAACTGAAGCCCGGAAGCTGCTATATCTTTCGCGGCAGAGTGCAAAGATACGGTTCGGAGCTTTTCATGGAGCAACCGAAGCTTTATACAGCCGCAGAATATGATCATTATCTCAACAAGCTGATGCCGATATATTCCCTCACAAAGGGTCTCACGAATCTGACATTTCAAAAAACAGTCCTGCAGGCGCTTGGTAAATATCAGTTTCCCGCGGAGTATTATCCCAATGAAATCATTGAAGAAAATGAATTACTGCCTGAGAGGGAGGCTATCGAAGCCCTTCATTTTCCGAAGGATTTTGAGCAGTTAAAGCTCGCCAGAAAAAGAGTCGTCTTCGATGAATTCTTTGCTTTTTTGTATCAGCTTCGCCAAAACAGTCTGCAAAACGAGGGACTGCCGAATCAATATCAGATGTTTGAAACGGCGGATACCGTCCGTTTTCTGGAAAAACTTCCTTTTCCCCTGACGAAGGCGCAAAAGAAGGTCTGGCAGGAGATTAGGGATGACTTAAGCAGTCAATCATGTATGAACCGATTGATTCAGGGCGATGTGGGTTCCGGAAAAACGATCCTGGCCCTGCTTGCCTTGCTGATGACTGCCTCCAACGGCTATCAGGGGGCTTTGATGGCGCCCACGGAAGTCCTTGCGATGCAGCATTATGAAACGGTCACACAGTATGTAAACCGATACGGTATTTGTTTTAAACCTGTTCTGCTGGTCGGTTCCATGAATTCGAAAGAGAAGAAAGCTGCCTATGAAAAAATTGCCTCCGGAGAGGCGAATCTTATCATCGGAACGCACGCCCTGATTCAGGACAAGGTAAGCTACCGTTCCCTCGCACTGGTCGTCACGGACGAGCAGCACAGGTTCGGCGTGCGTCAGAGGGAGTCTCTTGCAGAAAAAGGAGAGATGCCTCATATCCTCGTAATGAGTGCAACCCCCATTCCGCGCACGCTCGCCATCATTTTATACGGAGATCTGAAGATCTCGGTCGTGGATGAACTTCCCGCCGACAGAAAACCGATCAAAAACTGTGTGGTCAACACTTCCTATCGAAGCAAAGCCTACCGTTTCATAGCCGGTCAGGTTGCTGAGGGCAGGCAGGTGTATGTCATTTGCCCGCAGGTCGAAGAAGGTGAACTGGAGAATCTGGAGAATGTCGTGGATTATACCGAAAAGCTTCGGCACGAATTGCCCTCATCCGTTCAGATCGCTTACCTTCACGGCAAGATGCGGCCTGCCGAAAAGAATCGTATTATGGATGCCTTTGCGAATCACAGCATTGATGTTCTGGTTTCCACGACTGTCATCGAGGTCGGAATCAATGTACCGAACGCCACCGTGATGATGGTGGAAAATGCAGAGCGCTTCGGTCTTGCTCAGCTGCATCAGCTGCGCGGCCGTGTAGGACGGGGAGCGCATCAAAGCTATTGTATTTTCGTCAGCTCGCAGGACAAAGAAGAAACCCTGGAAAGACTTTCCATTCTGAACCGTTCCAATGATGGTTTCTACATTGCTTCCCAGGACCTGAAGCTCAGAGGACCCGGTGATTTATTCGGCATCCGGCAAAGCGGAGAGTTTTCCTTCCGTGTCGGTGATATCTACTCGGATGCCGCCATTTTGAAACAGGCTTCCGATGCGGTTGACAGAGTATTGGCAGACGACCCCGCCCTGGAAAAAGAAACACATAAGCTTCTGAAAGACCATCTTTCTTTTGCCTTGTCGAACAATATTGACTTTCGGACAATATAAAGGTAAAATATTATGTATTGAACAGAACAGGAGAGTTATGTATGTCTAAGATTGCAATTGTCACAGACAGCAACAGCGGTATTACACAGGCAGAAGCACCTAAGCTTGGTATTTATGTGCTCCCCATGCCTTTCATGATTGATGAAGAAACCTTCTTTGAAGATATTGATCTGACGCAGGAGCAGTTTTACGAAAAGCTGTCGACAGGCGCCGGCATCAGCACGAGCCAGCCTTCGCCCGAGTCTGTCATGAAGCTTTGGGATGATATCCTGAAGGAATACGATGAAATCGTACATATTCCCATGAGCAGCGGCCTTTCCGGTTCCTGCCAGAGCGCCATGATGCTTGCCGAAGAATACGACGGTCGCGTACAGGTTGTCAATAACCAGCGCATTTCCGTCACACAGAGACAGTCCGCACTGGATGCAGTGCTTCTGGCACAAAAGGGTATGTCCGCTGCAAAGATCAAGGATTTTCTGGAAAAGGACAAGTTCAACAGCAGTATCTACATTATGTTAGACACTCTGCATTATTTGAAAAAAGGCGGAAGAATCACTCCCGCAGCTGCAACCATCGGAACACTTCTTAAGATCAAGCCGGTCCTGCAGATTCAGGGTGATAAGCTCGATGCATTTGCCAAGGCAAGAACAACTGCCCAGGGTAAATCCATCATGATCAACGCCATCAAGAGCGATATCGAGAACCGCTTCGGCGGAATGCAAAAGCCCGACAGCATTTGGCTGGAAATTGCACACACACAGAATGAAGAAGCAGCAATGGCACTTCGGGATGAAGTGCTGCAGATCTATCCCGGTGCAAACATTGTGATCAATCCTCTGTCGCTGAGCGTTGCCTGTCATATCGGCCCCGGCGCATTGGCACTGGCTTGCTGTAAGAATATCAATGCATAGCAATCAAAAAACAGAAGAGCAGATCTTCTGTTTTTTTTGCGATTTTTCTTCCTTATCGAGGCTGTGTATCCATATCGTAAGCTTAGCATGCACGATTGCAATTGACCGGCAAACTCCACCGCAATATTTTGTATCTATTTCTTGTTTTTTCTTGTACAAGCCACTATATTTATGTTATAATAATCTGGTTATATTATGTTCAAATTCTCTGACCGGGCTGTCAATCCGCCGCTTCAGGGTATGTTAGGAAGGAGTTCTACGCATGGCAACATCGAATCAGTATGATGCATCAAGCATTACCGTCCTCGAGGGCTTGGAAGCCGTCCGGAAACGACCGGGAATGTATATCGGCAGTGTTTCCACGAAAGGCTTGAATCATCTTATTTATGAAATTGTAGATAACGCCGTGGATGAACACCTCGCAGGCTTTTGTGATACCATAACCGTGATATTGGAAAGCGACGGCTCTGCAACCATTATCGACAACGGACGCGGTATCCCCGTCGGAATGCACGAGAAGGGTATCAGTGCGGAACGCCTTGTATTTACGACACTGCATGCCGGCGGCAAATTTGACAACAATGCCTATAAGACCAGCGGAGGTCTTCACGGCGTGGGTTCCTCCGTCGTGAATGCTCTTTCCACCCGTTTGACCGTTACAGTCAAAACAGGAGGCTATATTTACGAAGATAAATATGAGCGCGGAATCCCGACACTCGAGTTGATTGACGGACTGCTCCCGGTGCTCGGAAAAACGCGCGAGACCGGTACTACCATCAACTTTCTGCCGGATCCGACCATTTTTGACAAAACCTATTTCAAGGAGGATGAGGTAAAAAGCAGACTTCACGAGACTGCCTATCTCAATCCCCAGTTAACCATTCATTTTCAGGATAATCGAAAGGAAGTCCCGGAGCTGATCACCTATCATGAGCCTGAGGGCATCATTGGTTTTATCAAAGACATTAATAAAAACCAGGAAGCGGTTCATGATGTCATTTTCTTCCGCGGAGAGAGTGATAATATTTCTGTCGAAGTGGCATTCCAGTATGTCAATGAATTCCATGAAAATGTGCTCGGCTTCTGTAACAATATCTATAATTCCGAAGGCGGTACGCACCTGACCGGCTTTAAAACCATGTTTACGAATGTCATCAACAACTATGCACGGGAGCTGGGAATTCTGAAAGAAAAGGATGTGAACTTCACGGGCGCCGATGTCAGAAACGGTATGACTGCGGTTGTCTCCATCAAGCATCCCGACCCCAGATTTGAGGGGCAGACGAAGACCAAACTGGACAATCAGGATGCGGCCAAGGTCGTCAGCAAGATTACCGGCGATGAAATCGTTCGTTTCTTTGACCGAAATCTTGAGACGCTGAAGGCCATCATCGGCTGCGCGGAGAAGGCGGCGAAGATCAGAAAGACCGAAGAGCGCGCGAAGACCAATATGCTGACGAAGCAGAAGTTTTCTTTTGATTCCAACGGCAAACTGGCAAACTGCGAATCCCGCGATGCATCCAAGTGCGAGATTTTCATCGTAGAGGGAGATTCTGCGGGCGGAAGTGCCAAGACGGCAAGAAACCGGATGTATCAGGCGATTCTGCCCATCCGCGGTAAGATACTGAATGTCGAGAAAGCCAGTATCGATAAAGTCCTCGCAAATGCTGAAATCAAGACGATGATCAACGCTTTCGGCTGCGGCTTTTCGGAAGGGTACGGCAACGACTTCGACATCAAAAAGCTTCGCTATGATAAAATCATCATCATGGCCGATGCGGATGTGGACGGAGAACATATCTCAACCCTTCTTCTGACTTTATTTTACCGTTTTATGCCGGAGCTTATCTTCGAAGGTCATGTTTATATAGCGATGCCTCCCCTTTATAAGGCAATGCCTTCCAAGGGCCAGGAAGAGTACCTGTATGATGACAGGGCGCTCGAAAAATACCGTAAGACACACAAGGGTTCTTTTACCCTGCAGCGCTATAAAGGTCTGGGTGAAATGGATGCACAGCAGCTTTGGGAGACAACACTCGATCCGGAAACACGAAGATTAAAACAGGTCGAGATCGAAGATGCCCGAATGGCTTCCGAGATCACCAGTCTTTTGATGGGAACCGAGGTTCCCCCCAGAAAAGCATATATTTACGATCATGCGACAGATGCCGAACTGGATTACAATGCTTAAGGAAGGCCGGACAGTATGGAAGATAACAGCAGAATCATAAAAACAGAATACTCTGATGAGATGCAGAAGTCCTTTATCAACTATGCCATGAGCGTTATCATTGCCAGGGCATTGCCGGATGTCCGCGACGGTCTCAAGCCGGTTCAGCGCAGAACACTCTATGACATGTATGAGCTTGGCATACGGTATGACAAACCCTATCGAAAGAGCGCCCGTATCGTCGGTGATACCATGGGTAAATACCATCCCCACGGAGACAGCTCCATCTACGATGCGCTCGTAGTGATGACGCAGGACTTCAAAAAAGGTCTGCCCTTAATCGACGGTCACGGCAACTTCGGCAACATCGAAGGTGACGGTGCCGCTGCAATGCGATATACCGAGGCGAGACTTCAGAAAGTCACACAGGACACCTTCCTTGCCGATCTGGACAAGGATGTCGTGGATTTCATGCCAAACTTTGATGAGACAGAGAAGGAACCCACAGTTCTCCCCGTCAGGATACCGAACTTTCTGGTCAACGGTTCCGAGGGTATTGCCGTCGGCATGACGACCAGCACGCCTCCCCATAACCTCTGTGAGGTCATAGATGCGATGAAAGCATATATGCTGGACGAGAACATCACAACGCGAGAGCTGATGCGGTATATCAAGGGACCGGATTTCCCAACCGGAGGCATCGTAACCAATATGGACGAGCTTCCTGAGATCTACGAAACCGGTACCGGCAAGATCAAGGTCCGCGGCAAGGTGGAATACGAGAAGTCAAAGGGAGGAAAAGTCAATGTCGTGATTACGGAAATTCCCTATCCGATGATCGGCATGAATATCTCCAAGTTTCTCCAGGATGTCGCCGCGCTTGCCGAGAGTAAGAAGACCATGGATATCGTGGATATTTCCAACCAGTCCTCCAAAGAAGGCATACGCATCGTCATCGAGCTTCGAAAAGACGCGGACGCCGAGAATTTTGTAAATCTCCTGTATAAAAAGACCCGTCTGGAGGACACCTTCGGTGTAAACATGCTTGCCATCTGTAACGGCAGACCCGAGACGATGGGACTTAAGGCAATCCTCAAAGCGAATGTGGACTTCCAGTATGAGATTGCCACCAGAAAATATACCAATCTGCTTGCCAGGGAACTGGACCGCAAGGAGATTCAGGAGGGTCTGATCAAGGCCTGCAACGTAATCGACCTGATCATCGAGATTCTAAGAGGCTCCAAAGACCGTGCCATGGCGAAAGCCTGTCTGACGGAAGGCATCATTGACGGTATCAAGTTTAAGTCCAAAGAGTCGAAGATCATGGCTACTCAGCTTCAGTTTACCGAAAAGCAGGCGAACGCAATCCTTGAGATGCGGCTCTACAAATTGATCGGTCTGGAAATCGAGGCCCTCATCAATGAACACGAGGAAACCATGGCAAACATCTACCGGTATCAGGACATCCTCGACCGCAAGGACTCCATGGTACAGGTATTGATTCAGGAGCTTGATCAGTTCAAAAAAGAGTACGGCCGCAAGAGAAGAACCGTCATCGAGAATGCACAGGAAGCGATTTACAAGGAAAAAGAAGTAGAAGAAACCGAGATCATGTTCCTGATGGATCGTTTCGGCTATGCCAAAACTGTCGACCTGTCTGTCTATGAGCGCAACAAAGAGGCAGCCGATGCGGAGAATAAATATGTATTTGTCTGCAAGAATACCGGAAAAATCTGTCTGTTTACGGACACCGGCCAGCTGTATACCATCAAGGTGAGTGACCTGCCTTTTGGCAAATTCCGCGACAAGGGTGTGCCGATTGACAATGTCAGCAATTTCAATTCCGAAAAGGAATCGATTGTCTATATCACCAGTCAGACGCAGCTGAACCTTCGTCAGGTCATTTTTGTGACAGAACAATCGATGGTAAAGATTGTAGACGGCGGTGAGTTTGATGTTTCAAAGCGCTCCGTCGCCGCTACTAAGCTTGCGGACGGGGATAAGGTCGTCGGTGTCATGGCCTTCAAGGAACAGCGCAATATTGTGCTGCAGTCAAAGGAAGGATATTTCCTCAGATTTGCCATCGAAGAGATTCCGGAGAAGAAAAAGAACGCGATCGGCGTGCGCGGTATGAAGCTTGGTCCCAAGGACGCCGTAGAGCAGGTATACTTTACCAGAAACGGAGTGGATACCGTAACGCAGTACAAGGGAAAACAGCTTATCCTCAACAGCATCAAACTTGGAAAACGAGACGGCAAGGGAACCAAGATCCGCGTTTCAAATTAAGAAAGGATTTCATAACAGGAATGAGAGTCATTGCAGGAATCGCAAGGAGCCTTCCCTTAAAAGCGCCGGAAGGTCTCGATACCAGACCGACAACAGACCGTATCAAAGAGACCCTGTTTAATATTCTGCAGGGCGATATACAGGGCAGTGTCTTTGTGGATTTATTCAGCGGGAGCGGGGCAATCGGAATCGAAGCACTGAGCCGAGGCGCCAAAAAGGCTTACTTTGTTGATAATTCGCCAAAATCTATTGATTGTATTCAGCAAAATCTGGTATTTACGAAATTGTCAGACCGTGCTATAGTAATAAAGCAGGATGTATTCAGCGCATTGCACAGCATCTACGAAAAAGAGATCGATATTCTTTTCATGGACCCGCCGTATGCCGGCGGATATGAGCCACAGGTATTTGAAGTGCTAAAGAGCATGCGCAACATTACATCTGATACCCTGATCGTGGCGGAAGCTTCGTTACATACCGATTTCTCCTTCTTGGATGAAATGGGCTTTGCAGTGATGAAAGACAAGCAATACAAAACCAACCGTCATTTGTTTATCAAACGGGCATAAGTGAACCTGCGGAAGAGAGGATATCATATGAAGCGTGCGGTATATCCGGGCAGTTTTGATCCTATGACGTTCGGACATCTCGATATTATCCGACGTGCATCCGAAATATTTGATGTATTGATCGTCGCAGTGCTGAACAACAAAGGAAAGTGTCCCTTGTTTTCTGTGGAGGAACGAGTTAACATATTAAGAGAAGCAACCAAGGATCTCCCCAATGTATATGTAGACAGTTTCAGCGGGCTTTTGATCAATTACGCTGCCGAAAACAACCTGCATGTCGCAGTGAGAGGTCTTCGGGCAATCAGTGATTTTGAATATGAACTTCAGATTGCTCAGACGAACAGAAAACTATCGAACGGAAAACTGGATACCATTTTTCTGACGACCAGTCTGGAATATGCATATCTGAGTTCTTCCAGTGTAAAAGAAATTGCAAGTTTTAATGGGGATATCAGCCAGTGTGTTCCTGAATTTGTGGCTGATCTGATTCATGAAAAATACAAGAATAAGGAGCAGGGCAATGAGTAGCAGAATTGAACAGATTATCGATGAACTCGAGGAATTTATCGCAAACTGTAAGACAAGATTATTTTCTTCTACCGAGATTATCGTGAATAAGGATGAAATTGAAGAGCTGATTCGCGAATTGAGGATGAAAACGCCCGAGGAGATTAAGCGTTATCAGAAAATCATCAGCAACAAGGATGCGATTCTGAACGATGCGCGCGAAAAGGCAGAGAAGCTGATTGCTGAGGCTACCGTACAGACCAATGAGCTCATCAGTGAGCACGAGATCATGCAGCAGGCATATGCGCAGGCACATGAGGTCGTGAGTCTGGCGACACAGCAGGCTCAGGATATTCTTGACAAGGCTGTACTGGAAGCAAATGAACTCCGCAGCCAGGCTGCCCAGTATACGGAAGACAGACTGGCCGAGATGGAGTCCATTCTGGTATCTGCGATTTCCAATTGTACTTCCAACTACGAAACACTCCTTGGAAGTCTGACACAGTACAGAGATGTCATTCAGGCAAACAGACAGGCGCTTTATCCCCAGACCAATTATGAGACCAGCGATACGGATGAAGAGGGTGACATCGATACGATGTAACAATGAAATCAATAGAAAACAAACCGGTTTTCGCAAGGGAGCCGGTTTTTCTTGCATTTAAGAACCTGTAAAAGGATGTTATGAACAAAGTATTTATGATGCAAAAGCCTAGCTTTATATTACCTGTTTTGGTTTTTCTTGCCCTCGTTTGTCTGCCCGTGAAGGCCGGGGCTGTGAATCGGATCCAGCCTGTCGGGGAGGTTCCGGTCATCATCATCGATCCGGGACACGGCGGCGAGAATCTCGGTACCACGGACAACGATCATCTGGAGAAACAGATGAACCTGATCACGGCAAAGGCAATGTACGAGGCGCTTTGCCAATATGACAATGTGGAAGTCTATCTGACGCGCACGGAGGATTCGGAGCCGACGCTGAAGGAGCGCGCACAGTTTGCAGCAGACAAAAACGCTGATTTTGTTTTCAGCATCCATTATAACGCCTCCGAGAACCATCAATTGTTCGGTTCAGAGCTCTGGGTTCCCCTACAGGAGCCCTTCAATAACTATGGATATCAATTTGGCTGTGAATATCTGGAACTGATGCGGCAGAATGGTCTGTTCCTCCGCGGCATCAAAACCAGAAGAAACAGCAAGGGACTGGATTACTACGGGATCATCAGAGAATGTGCTTCTCTGAATATTCCGGCAGTCATTCTCGAGCATTGTCATGTGGACGAAGCGCATGATGAAGCCTTCTGCGCAACCGAGGAAGACCTCGTCCGCTTCGGATTGCAGGATGCGGAAGCAGTTGCCAGATATTTTGGATTAAAAAGCAGTATATCCGGCGCAGATTATTCCGAATACGCTCTGGTTTCCTGTGATCCCTCCGCCCCGGTTGTCCGGACGCTGCCGGACCTTACCGCGCCGGACTTTTGCAGGCTTGAATTTGTCGACGCAGATATGGAGATGCTAACCCTTAAGGTAAGCGTATCGGCGCAGGATAAGGACAGCACACTTCTGTATTATGATTTCTCTTTGGACGGCGGTCAAACCTTCAGCGCACGATTTCCATGGCCCGGAAGCGATGCGCTGACAGGTGCTTATGACCCCTCCCTGACCCTGACAGTCTCCGTTCCGGACGGAATTCAGCCGAAGCTCATAGTGCGTGCCTACAACGGATTCGACCTGTTTACGCAGAGCAATGTATATGAGAGCCCGGAAGTGTTTATCGCTGCCAAAAATGAGCCCTCCGAAGAAAAAGCTTTGCCCGGTGCCCCTGTCCCCATCGAGAGCATCGCACAAGTGACGGATGAGAACAACCTGTTTCACTCAGAACAGCTCATGATTGTAGTGTTTCTTGTTTTGACCATATTGGCTTCTCTGCTGATTCTTTGGATGTTTGCCCGCTATCTTGTCTCGGAAGGGTCCAAATCCTCGAAGCAGCAGTAAACACAGCATTAAAAGACATCTGGCCATAGCAGGGAACACCCAAGGTAAAAAAAGGCTGTCAGGATGACCAGTACGCCCTTGTGCAGAAGATACTCACTCATTCGAAGCCCTGTGTCTTTGATACAACTGTAGGTTTGTGCGATACAGCATACTCCTCCGAAGGATACCGCGACGAGGCTGTAGAGCGGGAGGCTTCCTCCTAACATCGCAAGTCCCCCCGAGATTTCCAAAAGAGGTGCCGGAAGAGCCCATTCCTGTTTCCGTACAAGATGGAAGAGAAGGTTTAGCAGATTAAACAGTATCATATATCCGCCCAAAACAAGGATACCTTTACCTGAGTTTTGAATGGCGCCTTCCATCGCAGCGAAAAGATTGCTTGTGCCGCCCCGTCCTTCCGCCGGACAGACCTTCCCGTGAAGGGATGCTTCCGTGTTGTTTTCTGCAATATCCCGATAGTTCAGACGACAGAGCAGACTTCCGTACAGGAAGGGAATCCCGTACATTCCGATCAGACAGATTACCGGCTGTCTGCAGTGCAGAAGCGGGAGTACATATCCGCAAAAATAGGCAGGCCCGATGTTGTTGCAAAAGGAGAGCAGGAATTCTGCCTCCCGCAGTGTGATCTTTTTATGAGAAAGAAGGTCGGCGGTCACCTTTGCCCCCATGGGATATCCGCAGAGGAAACCGATTACGACAGCATAGAGGACATTTTTTCTGACCCGCAGGATCGGGCGAAGCAACGGACAGACAAAATCAGCAATCCGTTCTGTCAGATTCATTCGGATCATCATATCTGACAGAATCATAAAGGGAAAAAGTGCCGGTATCATTCTTGTAAACCACAGCTCCAGGCCCTGTGAGGCATAGTGTATCGCAAGGGAAGAGTTCGTGAGAATGCAAATGATGAGCACGAGAAAGCTTAGAAGACCTAACATGAACAGACAACCGTTTTTTACTAATATATAGAAGGATCACAGCACATATGCGTTTGGATAAATATTTATGTGATGCCGGCATCGGCACAAGAAGTCAGGTCAAAGAGATCATTCGCCGAAAGGCTGTTACGGTAAACGGAAAGACAGTGACCGACGCCGGCTTAAAAATTGATGCAGAAAAAGATATCATCCTATATCAGGGAAGGCAGATTGCGTATACCGCCCTCGTTTATTATCTGCTCAACAAGCCTGCGGGAGTCGTGTCGGCAACCCGTGATCCTTCGGACAGGACCGTACTGGATCTCTTAAGCCCCACGGATTATCGGGACGATATTTTCCCTGCCGGCCGCCTGGACAAGGATACGGAAGGATTCCTGCTGTTAACCAACGACGGACCTTTGGCGCACAGACTCCTTACGCCGAAAAGACATGTTGATAAGACTTACGAAGTACACACCGAAAGTCCTGTCACGGAAGCACAACTTAGACTGCTGGAGACAGGTGTTGACATCGGTGAGGACAAACCGACCGCACCGGCAAGTGCAACACTGATCGCAGAGCAGGTCCTATTATTGACCATTCATGAAGGCAAATTTCATCAGGTCAAGCGTATGCTGGAGGCAGTCGGCAACCGTGTAACAGGCTTAAAACGGATTTCGTTCGGAGGTCTTGAGCTGGACGAAACTCTTTTACCGGGGCAATACCGGGCACTGACAGAAAGTGAGGTTGCAATCCTTCATGAAGCATAGTATGATGCTGGGGACAGAGGCTGTTATTTTTGATCTGGACGGCTCACTCGTCGACTCCATGTGGATGTGGCGTGCGATCGATATCGAGTATCTGGGGCGTTTCAACATTCCGCTCCCCGAAGATTTACAGTCCAGAATTGAGGGAATGAGCTTTTCCGAAACTGCCCTGTATTTTAAAGAACATTTTCCGATACCGGATCCTGTCGAGAAAATGAAGGCTGACTGGAATCAGATGGCCTGGGATAAATACACATACGAGGTACCGCTTAAGCCCGGAATACCCGCCTTTCTCGAAGGTTGTAAGAAAAGAGGCATCCGACTTGGCATCGCAACCAGCAATTCCAGAGAGCTTGTGGATCAGATTACAAAGGTCCATCATCTGGACAACTATTTTTCCAGTATTCTTACCGGCTGCGAGGTATCGAAGGGAAAGCCTGCACCGGACATTTACTTAAAAACTGCCGAAAGACTCGGCGTTTCACCCAAGAAATGTCTGGTATTCGAGGATATTGTGCCGGGGATACAGGCAGGCAAATCAGCCGGCATGAGGGTATGCGCAGTGGAAGATGCCTATTCCGCAGACAGCAGAGCGCAGAAGCAGGCGCTTGCGGATTACTATATTGAAGATTATTTTGACTTTTTCCGGGAACCGGAAGATGCGTAAATCAGAAAGGAAACGATAATGTCGATCAAGCGTTTTTTTGACAATACGGATGCGAAGGGCTCCGAACAATATATCAAAACCCAGACTCGTTACGAGCTCGTACATACACTGGTGTTGTTTGGTATCTCTTTGTCTCTTTTCTTTGCAGGCTATATCCAGACAAAGCAACGAGGGAATCTGCTCACGATCGTTGCCGTACTCGGATGCCTGCCGGCCAGCAAACGCCTCGTCAGCTTCATTATGTATGCCAGGTACAGAAGCTGCAGTGCCGAATCAGCCGAGAAAATCAAACAGTCTCTCTCGGATTTGAAGGGTTTATTTGATTGTGTCTTCACATCCTACAAAACAAACTATTATGTGGAGCATCTTGCGGTACGCGGCAACACGATCTGTGGCTATTCGTCAAAGACCGATTTCCCGGAAGCCGAGTTCCAGAAGCACATCACTGAGCATCTTAAGCTTGAGGGACATAAGGATCTGACCGTCAAGGTGTTTACTGATCCGGACAAATACTGTAACCGTCTGGCTCAGATGGCGCAATTGCCCGAAGAGGAAGAAAAAACATTGTCTGTTCTCGAGACTTTAAAGCAAATATCTTTATAGAAACAGGAGAGTAAGATGCAGGCTCTGACAGTAGGGAAGAATCAGGCCGGACAGCGTTTCGACAAATATCTGCACAAAGTGATGCCCACGGCCGGCACCGGCTTTATATACAAGATGCTTCGAAAAAAGAATATTACCCTCAACGGCAGGAAAGCGGAGGGCTCTGAGATTGTCGCCGAAGGTGATACCGTGCGCTTCTTTTTTTCTGATGAGACCTTTGAAAAATTTACCGGAATCTCTGCCGGGAAAGCACCCTCCGAAAAGTTTACCTCGCCGGATCCTTGCAAAGAGTATCGTAAGGCATATCAGTCGTTGCAGGGCATACAGGTGATCTATGAAGACCAGAATTTCTGTTTCCTCGCAAAACCCGCAGGCATCCTGACACAGAAGGCAAAGCCGGACGATGCAAGCTTAAATGAGTGGCTTCTCGGCTACCTGCTTTCATGTGACGCCTCCTGGGAAAAGGAATTTAAGGTGTTCCATCCGTCAGTGTGCAACCGCTTAGACCGCAACACCAGCGGACTGGTTCTTTGCGGCAAATCCCTGGCAGGCTCCCAATACTTAAGCAAATGTATCAAGGAACGCACTGTGAAGAAATTCTACAGGACAATTTGCCTCGGGGAGATCGTCACATCCGCTTTCATCAACGGGTTTCTCATCAAGGATGAAAGGACCAACACCGTCAGGATAGAGAAACACCCCTTAAATCCTTCGCAGGCAGAGTTTATCATGACGGGATATACACCGTTGAAGGCCACCAGAGACTATACCCATCTGGAAGTCGAACTTGTCACCGGCAAGACACACCAGATCAGAGCGCACCTTGCCTCCATCGGACACCCGTTGATCGGGGATACCAAATATGGCAGTCAAACAAGCAATCAAAAGATGCAGGAGCGTTATCAATTAAGACACCAACTGCTTCATGCCTACAGGGTCACTTTCCCGGTCTGCGCGGAAGGAGTCGGTGAAGCCTTGAGCGGCAGGACATTTCTGGCAGAATATCCGAAGCAGTTTCAAACGATACTTACAGGCTTAGTGAAAAGCGGGGACAGGTAATGGCAACTTGGAAATCCAGAGGTCTTCGGGGATCTACCTTAGAAGATATGGTCAATCGAACAAATGAAAAATATGCGGATGCCGGCCTTGCTCTGATTCAGAAGATTCCGACACCCATAACGCCGATCAGGATGGACAAGGAAAGCCGGCAGATCACGCTGGCTTATTTCGAGCAGAAGAGTACCGTCGATTACATCGGCGCCGTGCAGGGCATACCGGTTTGCTTTGACGCCAAAGAATGCGCAGTCGACACCTTTTCCCTGCAGAACATCCACGAGCATCAGGTTGCATTTATGCAAGACTTTGAAAAGCAGGGCGGTATTGCCTTTTTCCTGATCTACTATACACATATGGACCTGTTTTATTATCTTCCACTGGAAATGCTGCTGTATTTTTGGAATCGTGCGAAGGAGGGCGGCAGAAAAAGCTTCCGGTATGATGAACTTAACCCTGCATATGTTCTCCCGAAGAAGTCCGGTATTTTAGTTCCCTATCTGGATATGCTGCAGAAGGATCTGGAAGACAGAGGCGAAGCCTAAAGAAACTTAAATTTCGCTTGACAGGGAAATTGTATTCCCTTATACTACATTTAGTTTATTTCTCTACCATGTTAGCAAGGTAGCACATCAGCGTGTGAAAGCGAGAAAAAGTGATGAATAAGTCATTATTACACACTCCCGAGGGAGTCAGAGATATTTACGGAACAGAATATGAAAAGAAATCTGAGATAGAAGCAAAGCTTCATGACAACATCCGTCTGTTTGGTTATGAGGATATCCAGACGCCGACCTTTGAGTTTTTTGATGTGTTCTCAAAAGAGATCGGTACCACGCCCAGCAGGGAATTGTACAAATTCTTTGACAAGGACGGGAATACTCTGGTGCTTCGTCCGGACTTTACGCCCTCCATTGCGAGATGTGCTGCGAAGTATTTTTGTGAAGAAAACAAGCCCCTGCGCTTCTGTTATGCGGGAAACACCTTCACCAATACTTCAAATCTGCAGGGCAAGTTAAAAGAATGCACACAGATGGGTGCTGAGTTGATCGGAGACGGTTCCGTAGAAGCAGACGCCGAGATCGTCAGTCTGGTGATCAAATCACTCCTTGGCACCGGTTTGCAGAGATTTCAGGTATCCATCGGTGAGGTTGAGTACTTCAAGGGGCTTTGCGAGGAAGCAGGGCTGGACGAAGAGACCGAGATGGATCTTCGCGCCTGCATTTCCGGCAAGAATTACTTTGCGGCGCAGGAGCTTCTGTCTGAAAGAAATGTGGTAGAACCGTATCGCAGCAGACTTCTTAAGGTTGCGGATATGTTCGGCAATATGTGTTCTTTGTCCGAGGCAAAAGCCATGGTAAACAACTCCAGATCCCTGGCTGCCATCGAACGTCTCGAGACCCTGTATGAAGTCTTAAAAGCTTACGGTGTTGCAGAATATATCTCTTTTGACCTTGGCATGCTGAGTAAATATAAGTATTATACAGGCGTTATCTTCAAAGCGTACACCTATGGGGTCGGTGAAGCAATCGTAAAGGGCGGAAGATATGACCGTCTGCTCCATCAGTTCGGAAAAGAAGCTCCGGCAATCGGTTTTTGCATGATAATCGACAGCATTATGGAAGCGCTTGCCAGACAGAAGGTTACAATCCCCGTAAAGGAACCCGTTACATACCTTACTTACAACCGTCAGAATTATACCGAGATACTCGCCAGTGCAACTGCACTTCGTAAAAGCGGCAGGGCAGTCGCTCTGGTACGTGAAGAATAGGAGCAGTCAGCAATGAGTGATGAAAGATATCTGACCTTTGCACTCGGCAAAGGAAGATTAGCGAATAAAACCCTGGAATTGTTTGAGCAGATTGGAATTCATTGTGAGGAAATGAAGGACAAAAGCTCCAGAAAACTGATTTTTCAGAATGACGAGCTGAAGCTTCGTTTCTTTCTGGCGAAAGGTCCCGATGTTCCAACCTATGTGGAATACGGTGCTGCCGATATCGGAGTCGTCGGAAGAGATACTATTCTTGAAGAAAACAGGAATGTATACGAGGTGCTTGACCTCGGCTTCGGAAAATGCACCATGTGTGTATGCGGCCCCGCATCTGCAAGGGAACTTTTACAGCATCATGAGAGGATCCGGGTCGCCAGCAAATATCCTGAGATTGCGAAGGATTACTTTTATAACAAAAAGCATCAGACCGTAGATATTATCAAGTTGAACGGTTCCGTTGAATTAGGTCCCCTGGTAGAGCTCTCCGATGTGATCGTAGATATTGTGGAAACAGGTTCTACCCTCCGCGAAAACGGTCTGGAAGTATTGGAGGAGGTTTGTCCTCTTTCCGCCAGAATGATCGTAAACCCTGTCAGTATGCAGATGGAAACCGACAGAATCAAGTCCCTTGTAAATAAGATTCGTGCCAAGCTCGAAGAGAAGAAACAGTAATACGGCGCACAGAAAGGAATTGCCATGAGAATCGTGAAATTATCCGGCGAAACAAAAAAAAGTATTTTAGAAGATTTGTTAAAAAGAAGTCCCAATCATTATTCCGGCTATGAAGCTACCGTCAATGAGATCATTGAAACCGTAAAAGCCAAGGGAGATCAGGCGCTCTTTGATTATACATTGAAGTTTGACAAGTATGCGTTAAGTGCGGAGAATATCAAAGTCACAAGAGAAGAGATAGAAGAAGCTTACACCAGGCTGGATGCCGGTCTGATAGAAGTCATCAAGGCATCGGCCGAAAACATTCGTGCTTTCCATGCAAAACAGCTCAGAAACAGCTGGTTTGATTCCAAGGAGGACGGCACCATTCTCGGTATGAAGATCACCCCGATCGCCAAGGCAGGCGTCTATGTTCCCGGCGGTAAGGCTGCCTATCCCTCCAGTGTATTGATGAATGTCATCCCCGCGAAGGTTGCAGGCGTATCTGAGATCGTGATGACGACTCCGCCCGGAGCAGACGGCAAGGTCAATCCCGGCACACTGGTTGCGGCAGATATCGCCGGCGTGAACACGATCTATAAAGTCGGCGGCGCACAGGCCATCGCTGCACTGGCTTTCGGCACAGAATCCATCCCTAAGGTGGATAAGATCACGGGTCCCGGCAATATCTTCGTTGCCCTGGCAAAGAAAGCTGTTTACGGCTATGTCAGCATTGACTCGATCGCAGGCCCCAGCGAGATCCTCGTGCTTGCGGATGAGACGGCAAATCCCCGTTATGTTGCCGCAGATCTGCTTTCCCAGGCTGAGCATGACGAGCTTGCAAGCGCGATTCTGATTACAACCTCTGAAGAGCTGGCCGCTCAGGTATCAGTCGAAGTCGATCGTTTTGTCGCACAGCTTTCCAGAAAAGAGATCATGACCAAGTCTTTGGATAACTATGGATACATTCTGGTCGCAGATACCATGCAGGACGCAATTGACGCAGTAAACGAGATTGCTTCCGAACACCTTGAGATTCTTACGAAGAATCCTTTTGAAGTCATGACCAAGATCAAGAATGCCGGCGCTATTTTCATGGGTGAATATGCATCCGAGCCTCTCGGAGACTATTTTGCAGGTCCCAACCATATCTTACCGACGAACGGAACCGCAAAGTTCTTCTCACCGGTCAATGTGGATGATTTTATCAAGAAGACCAGTATTATTTCCTATTCCAGAGAAGCTTTGGAGAAGGTACATAAACAGATCGAAGTATTTGCCGAAAGTGAAGGCCTGACAGCACATGCGAACAGCGTCAGAGTCAGATTTGAGGATTGATATCCCGTATCCGGACAGAAAGGAAACAGTGAAGATGAACAGAACTGCTGAAGTGAACAGAACCACAAAGGAAACAGACATTCAGATGAAATTGTCTCTCGACGGAACCGGAGCTTCCTCCATTGATACCGGCATCGGTTTTTTCGATCATATGCTTGAGGGCTTTTCCAAACACGGTTTCTTCGATTTGGATGTAAAGGTGAAGGGGGATCTGCAGGTTGACGGTCACCATACTGTGGAGGATGTCGGCATTGTACTCGGGCAGGCAATTGCCAAGGCAGTCGGAGAGAAGAAGGGAATCAGAAGATACGGATTCTTTATTCTCCCCATGGACGACGCCCTGGCTCTGTGTGCGGTTGATTTATGCGGAAGACCGTATCTGAACTTTGACTGCACCTTCCCGGTGGAGCGTGTCGGCGAGTTGGAAACAGAGCTGGTCAGAGAATTTTTCTACGCTGTCAGCTACAGCGCAGGCATGAATCTTCACATTAAAATGATGGACGGAATCAATGCCCATCACATGATCGAGGCAATGTTCAAGGCCTTCGGTAAGGCACTTGACGCAGCGGTTGACTACGACGAAAGAATCACAGATGTGCTCAGCACGAAAGGAAGTTTAGGATGATAACCAAAAAATTTGTACCCTGCATTTATCTCTATCACGGGCATGCAGTCAGAAGCCTCACCGACCTTAGCGTTGTGGAGACCGACCCTCTGCGCCTGGTCTCTCTGTATAACGAGAACAATGCGGACCAACTGATCGTTTTTGATCTGTCAGGCACAGATGAAGAGCATGAGGAAGCACTCGACATTTTAAAAGAAATCTGTGAAACAGCAGAGATGGATGTCATCGGTGCCGGCAATGTAAAGCGCATGGAGGACATCAAGAAGCTCCTCTACGCGGGCTGCCGTCATGCGGTGTTAGATTATGAAAAAGAAGGAAACATTGCAATCACCGAGGAAGTATCCCTCAAATTCGGCAAGGACAAAATTCTGATATCCTACAATGATCCCGGTGTGATTGCCAAGAACAAAGAACTGGCGGAAAAATATGTTTCAGCCATGATTTTGCTGAATCCCCATCAGATTCGTGAGACCGAGAGTATCACAGACCTGCCTTTCTTTGTGCAGATCAACCAGATAGCGCTGAATAAGCTCATCGAGATTTTCTCTTATCAGAATGTTTGCGGTGTAACAGGCAATACGATCAATGACAATGTTGCTGAGATCCTTACCCTGAAAACGCTCTGCAAGGAGAACGGTTTGCCGGTAGAGACCTTCGAGGCGGCATATTCCTGGGCAGACTTTAAGAAAAACAGTGACGGTATGGTACCGGTCATCGTTCAGGACTATCGCTCGCAGGAAGTCCTTATGATGGCATATATGAATGAAGAAGCTTATCTTAAGACCATTGCATGCGGCAAGATGACTTATTACAGCAGGAGCAGGAACGAACTGTGGCTGAAGGGTGAGACCAGCGGACATTACCAGTATGTCAAGAGCCTGACCGCCGACTGTGAC
The DNA here is from genome assembly GCA_016293615.1 of Acetatifactor sp. GTDB lineage: Bacteria > Bacillota > Clostridia > Lachnospirales > Lachnospiraceae > Acetatifactor. The sequence continues at coordinate 452 of JAEDDX010000002.1, read as the reverse complement.
ATGGACACGATCCTCGCCAAGGTATCGCAGGTTGGTGCAGCATGCCATACCGGTGCCAGAAGCTGCTTCTTCCACGAAATCACCAGGAAGGACTACGAAGAGGTCGAGAATCCCCTGATGGTATTCCAGGAAGTGCTGGATGTCATCAAAGACCGAAAACAGAACCCGAAGGAAGGTTCCTATACCAATTATCTTTTTGAAAAGGGTATTGATAAGATTCTGAAGAAGCTTGGAGAGGAAGCGACGGAGATCGTGATCGCCGCCAAAAACCCCAATGCGAACGAAGTAAAGTATGAGATCAGTGATTTCCTCTATCATATGATGGTTCTTATGGTGGAGAAGGATGTGACCTGGGAAGAGATCACGACAGAGCTTGCAAACAGATAATCATAAAGAAAGCTACCTGCAAAAAACAGGTAGCTTTTTCAATGCATAAGTACATCTAAAACTAT
>JAEDDX010000068.1 GCA_016293615.1 Acetatifactor sp. | reverse complement strand
TAGCCGAGCGAATGGGCAGTGCCTGCAGAAACGCACGAGGAAGGGGCGCGCCAGCGCGCCATGAGCAACGGCGATAGCCGAGCGAATGGGCAGTGCCTGCAGAAACATTGGAAAGCGGTGCTATGAATGGTGCAATACTAGTACACCGATTTCTAAATAACGCTACCAAATAACTTGCCCATTTTCCCGATTGCACATGACAAAAAGCCTCGACATAGCCCGCTACGCTTACGTTTTTTGTCACGCTCACTCGAAAAACTATTCGGCGTTATTAGTCCTGTTATTTACGAAACGATGTACCAGAGAATTATGTGAGTGCAGGAATTAGGAAAACGTACCTTGACTGTGGCAAGGAACCGTATATGTACTACTATCGTGATAAGAATGCCAAAGAGATTAATGTCGTCTCGGAACATGATGGAGTTCTGAATCCGATTGAGATTAAGAAAATATCTAATTCGGGGACAGAGTTGATAAAGGCGTTTGGTTTACTTGATAAGTCATCAACACCACGTTCTAAGGGGCAGTTCTTTGTATGAAGTCTGTACTTGGTGCAATTGACAGAGATAATGATAGTGTGCCGGTCCGGATGATTTGAGAACGGATTATTGGATATAGGAGTGTATCATAGAACCAGTATAACAGTTTTTAATTACCTGGACTTTATTGCTTGCCTATTTCCGCAATTGCACCATCCAAAAATCCTCAGCGTAGCCCGCTACGCCTGCGTTTTTTGAATGGCACACTCACGAAAATATTCTGCGCAAAAAGTCCGGTTATTAAGAAACTGCTATACTAGCAAGGAATTATGTATCAAAAGGAATCTATGATGATTAAAGTGCTTTCATCTGCCACGGCAGAAATCCGGAAGTTGAGTAGATTAGGTCTATAGGGAAAATATGCTCAAAAAGATTCCATTTCATGAAAGAAAACCCGGGAAATTAGGTCTATAGGGAAAATATGCTCAAAAAGATTCCATTCCTGAAAGAAGAGTCCGGGAAATTAGGTCTATAGGGAAAATATGCTGAAAAAGATTCCATTTCATGAAAGAAAACCCGGGAAATTAGGTCTATAGGAAAATAATGCTGAAAAAGATTCCATTTCATGAAAGAAAACCCGGGAAATTAGGTCTATATGGAAATAATGCTCAAAAAGATTCCATTTCATGAAAGAAAACCCGGGGAATTAGGTCTATAGGGAAAATATGCTGAAAAAGATTCCATTTCTTGAAAGAAAACCCGGGGAATTAGGTCTATAGGGAAAAAATGCTCAAAAAGATTCCATTCCTGAAAGAAGAGTCCAGATAATTAGGTCTATAGGGAAAATATGCTCAAAAAGATTCCATTTCCACAAAATTAAAATCAACCGATACCTTCCGGTTTCCTGCGGTGTCATTCACTTTACATTGCGTAGTATACGCATGCCAAGGTGTCATCTATATTACATTGTGTAATAAGCGCATGCCAAGGAGCCCTCCATATTACATTGCGTAATAAGCACATGCCAAGGAGCCCTCCACATTACATTGCGTGATAAGCACATGCCAAGGGACCATTCGTATTCACTGCGTTGCATGCTCATGTCGTGCTGTCTCGCTATGAATGCGGTCTGAAATTCAATCGTTTGTGAGTAAGCTCCCACTGTTCTTTTGATCCTGCCTGCGCAGCGCTTGTAGAGACATGCGGCTTTTGTTTATTACTCCCTTTTCGGAATTGTGTACTTAAAATCTAAGCCTTGTGCAGACGCCCTTTTGCCAGGACCTCGGCGTAACGGTGCAGAAGGCCGCAAAGTATACAGACTAAGTCCCAACATCTCGCTATCGTCATCTTCAGACACACAGGCTTGCCGGGATATTGATCTAGAAAAAGGAGTTTATGATCACAAGAAGCATCAGGAGAAATCGAAAAAGCATCTCAATCAATTCACACAGTCCATTTATATTGCGTTATACTTTTGTGAGGGAATTCCGTTTCCCGCATGTTTCTCTTACGAGGGTTCGTAAAGCCGATCAGAGTAACATAACGCAGGGAAATATCTGGAAGAAGATGGAAAGCTGATGGAAAATCGAAGAGAAAAAAAGCCTGTGAAAGCGGGATGCAGAAGGCGGTTGGGCAGAAGGAATGGTTGAGAAGAGAAATGAGTGATTTTCTGCAATGATTTGACAACGGGACAGCGGCGTGGTTTCGGGAGAAGCTGGGGAGACCTACGCAGGTGCAGGAGACTTCCCGGCCTGCCATTGCCGGCCAGAGTGCGGAATTACAGAGAGGGTCTTTTGGACAGCTTTCTGGCAGCCGGAGAATACTTCTGGCAGGCGGAGGAGAAGGGAAAGCTGAGCTTTCATGCTGCGGAAAGGATCGATTGGGACAATGAGCCCGAAGTGCCGTGGGAGCTGCTGTCAGACAGGGAAAGACTCGTGGCGGAAGCATTGTCAAAGCGCGGCGCCAGTTTTATGCAGTCCTTGAACAATGTGCTGTCGGGAGAGTCCCCTCATGAGACGATTCTTTCCCTGATAGAAAAGGGAATTGTGTGCGCGGACAGTTTCGTGCCGGTGCGGCAATGGATCAACCATGAGAAGGTGAAGAAAGCCCCCATACGACAGCGGGTGCTTTCGGATTGTCCTGGCAGGAGGCACTGACACTGTTTGCGGAGGAGTATAAGCGGGGCAGAATCCTGCCCGGCAAAAAGCGCATTGTGGTGAAGGAATATCCGCCCGAAGCGGCGGCAGCACTTAAGGAGAGCGGTTTTGTGCGGGAAATGCAGGATGATGTATTGTATTAGGGACGCTTTTTGAGCCCCCCGCCGATGCCGGAGAAAGGCACTTTTTTCCCTCGAATAGAGCCTGTTATCGACAGATAAATTTTGATAAAATAAGATAGAATATACTTTTTTTGCCAGTAAGGGTTCATATAAACGGGGGGATATCAGATGAGAAAGCGTTTATGGAAACAATTCTTATGTTATCTGTTGGGTGTTGCCATCCTTGCATCATCCGTACAGATACCTGCCAAAGCCGCAGAGAGCGCTAACGGGAATGCAGGCGCTCAGGTGCAGTCCGCGGAAACGCAGGCGACGACCCGGGCCGCTGCCCGGACGGACAAGACGCTGGGGTTTGACTGTAACGGCGGAGCATTTGCAGAAGGATATCAGGTGCCTGATGCTTATCCGGTACAGGAGCTTCCGGACGGGTCGGATATCAGCAAGCCGGGATATGCGTTCGCAGGCTGGTATGAGCAGGAAGACTTTGCCGGAACGGCTGTCACCGAAGTCAGTGATGCGGACTATTCCGGACCGGTGGTTCTCTATGCAAAGTGGACGGATGCCTATTATTATATCGACATCCCGGCGAGTGTGGCGGCGGACGGCTCTGAGTTGAAGATCAGCGGAGAGTCTGAAGGTCTGTACGAGCAGGAATCGGTATCGGTCTGTGTCCGTTCGCAGAATGACTGGAACCTGAAGAACAACAGCGCCGAGCTGTCCTATCTTCTTAAAGATAAGGATACCTTATTGCCGCTCGGAAACGATACCTCCGTGATGTCTCTTTCTTCTTCCGAGAAGAGCCAGGAGAGAGTTTTTGTCTGCGAGGTAACCGGGAAGCCTGAAATTGCAGGGCAGTATCAGGATACCTTGACCTTTCAGATCACCCATAAGAGTAATAACTATACGCTTCGCTATGAAGGGAACGGCGGCTCCATGGATGACCCGCAGAATCCGGGCTATCTCATTGACTTTGAGGAGGAGACCCGTGCGCCGGGCTCAACTTTGGACGGGCTTCCCGTTGCCATCAAGTCAGGCTATACCTTCTTAGGCTGGTGCTATGATGCAGAATGCACGAAATATGTGGGTACCGCAGACCGTCTGTTAAATGATACCACCTTATACGCATCCTATACGGAAAATCAACCGTTTGAGGCACATACCATCGCCACCTTTGCGCGGGCCATTGACGCGGACGGCGCATCGCTGGTGATTCAGGTCACCGATAAGAGCAAGGCGCTGACCGCAGAGCAGATTTTAAGTGCCTGTTCGCTGAAGAATCTGAGTGATTTCACGGAGGATGTCACGCTGGTTCTGTCCGCCGCCGGTAACAATACCTATACGATCAGCAAGAAGACCGGTTGGAAGGAAGGCTCAAATTATAAGCTTGTTTTAGACAATGACGATTTGTATTTTACGGGATTTGATACCACGATCCGCGAGTATGAGATATCGATCCATAAGGATGAGGTCAGGAATGTATCCCTGAATCCCAAGCTGAAGTATATCAGTGTAAAAGAACTGTCAGACCTGACTGTGAACGGACAAAAAGCACAGTCTGTTTCGGTTGCAACAATGGCGGTCGGTATGGACGGAGCCATCACAAAAGAGGGAAGCAGTACCACGGGAAGCTTCACCTATCAGGGCAGCCGGCTGAAGGTCGGGGATCAGATCGCCGTATATGCGGGCGACGTGATTCCTGCCATGGATGATATTGTGTCCTCTGATGACGGACATACGATCTCCTTCTTTGAGATCACGGCAGTCAACGGAACACAGTATTCTTATCGCGGCTCCAAGACGGAGGATGTTCTCTTTATGCCGGATGTGCTGCCTCTGGATCTGGCCAAGGATCAGGACGGCGATGCGGGCAACAACAGTGTGACCGTGAATCTGGAGGAGCTTAGCTTTGACGGCAGCACCGGAGCGAATCCCATGATCTCTGCGGATGCGACGGTGGAGGAGGGTGATTATCTCGCTCTGTACCGGGATATCAATGATCCGGGTACGCTCACCTACGGCAAAATCACAAGTGTACTTATGTCAGACGGAAAGTATATCCTTTCCTATCAGCCGCAGACCTGGGATGAAGTCAGGGCCGCAATGGATGTCTATACCACGGAAATGATAGAGGGAAGAGATCTGTTGGCCGATGCGGATGTGGAGGCTTTGGAAAGCAACATCGAAGCGCAGGCACTTTCGAGCGGTTTTGCGGACGAGGTTGCCAGACAGATCGGCGAACTGACGATTCGAACCGACTCGTTTGCTGAGCTGGAGCAGACGCTCAGTGAAGAATTGAACGCCAATGTGGAGATCACGAGCCCCTACTCAGATCTGCGCGCGGCACCGGGCGCCATGAAGCGTGTGGAGGTGGGTCTGCCGCAGGTGAAGGCAGATATCGACACCAGACTGCGCCATTTTGAAGGCAACGAGAGCGGTATTCATCTGGGTCTGGAGGTTTCTGTGCCCATCACATTCCATGTGGCGCGTTTTGCAGACTTTACGATTACCGTGACGGCTACCTTCGAGCAGGAGGTGCGTGTTGCCATCAATGTGGACGGAGAAGCTGTCTGGAAGACCTGGGGTATCTTCCCGTATATTGCGGATTACCGGGTAACTGCTTCTCTGGATTTATATGAATACACAGGAATTGCCCTGGATATCAACTTTAAGACAGAGCAGACAGATAATTTCCCTCTGTACACGACCGGCGGAAATGCGGACGCACAATTTAAAAAGAAACAGAAGATCGCCAATAATGTTTCGAACATCGTGAGTGAGCTTCAGGATATGATGGAGGACGGACGGGAATACATATCCGACAAGTCTCCCCTGTTGGCAAACATTCAGTCGAGGGGTGCGCTCCAGGAAGAGATCTCCGTGGCGAAATCCCTGGCAGAGAGGTATGCGGACCTGATAGAGGACGAGGGTGACTGGGTCGAGATCTATACCAGAAACATTCAGAATAAGCATATCCGTATCCTGTATGTCATTGATATTGCGATCGAACTGGATTTTGTGGTCTGGGCGAATGTCAATGTTTCCATCGGTGTATCCTTCTGGTACAAAAATGCCAAGAGATATGTCTTTAACCTGCATGTTAAGGGAAGAAAGGCAACCAGTGACACCATCAACATTGCCGAGGAAGAGTACGAGTTCAGCGCATATGCCATGGGAACGATCGGTCTCAAGGCGGGCGTCAGACTGACCGTCCGGGTCGGCCTGATCTCGACGGAGCTTGCCAGCGTGGGTCTGTCCGCGGAGGTGGGCGGTTATGTACAGCTATGGGGTTATCTGTACTATATTCTGAAGTACACGGCTTCCGCCGGACGAAATACCAGGGCTATCGGAGCGCTCTATCTGGAGATCGGTATCTATCTGGACATCAAGTTCCGCGCGCAGGCGCTTGCGAATGCATTTACCTATGCGCCGACGCTCTTTGAAGCCATGTGGCCTATCTACACCGCCGGCACCCGGGAAAATGTGCTGGATTTTGCGGATACCGGGGACACGGTATGTGAGATGAAGTATGAGATGCGGGAGGCAGGCCTGCCGGAGGATTTCTTTACCATGAACTACATGGATATGAAGGAAGGCTTAGACGACGGCGAATACTTCACCAAGATCTACGAAGATGACAGTGATAAATATTTTGTCATCGAGATGACAAACGATGCCTTCAGCTATGATCCGAAGACAAATATCATCTCGGTAAATCCGGGCTCGGAAAAATCCTTGGACGGCGAGATGATCGTCACCTGGAAGAACCAGCCGGGTACCTTTAATACAAAACCGTTCCAGAAGAAGGTTAAGCTTCACTGGGATATGCTGCGCGACGGATATGTCATAGGATTTATCAGCAACGGCGGTACTTATGTATCACCCATCGGCAAGAGGTACGGCGGTGCGATCACGAAACCCGCCGATCCCAAGAAGCAGGGCTACGCCTTTGCGGGCTGGTATCTGGATGAGGAATTGACACAGCCTTACACCATTCCCGACGTGATGCCGGATGTGGATACCCTTGCTTATGCAAAATGGACGCCCGTGCAGGTTGAGTATACGGTGAAGTCCTATCTTCAGGGTGCGAACGGTCTTTATGAAGTTCCGGAGGACGGTGTCGAGACCGGCAAGGCGTTTGCCGGTACGACGGTTACGCCGACGCCCAAGGTAATAACGGGGTATAAAGTGCCTGAGCCCACATCGATCAGGGTGAACGCCGACGGCAGTTCCCTGGTGGAATACACCTATACGCGTCAAAAATATACGGCAACCTTCAAGGCGGATGACGAAGTAGTCTCGACCGGTTCTTACCGCTACGGCACTCTGCTGCCCGTACCTGCCGTTTACAAGCCCGGGTATGATTTTGCCGGCTGGATCAGGGAAGGAAATACCGTGACGGAAGAAGTTCCCCTGGAAGTACCCGCCAATGATGTGACCTATTTCGCATCCTGGAAGCCGCAGTCCGGAATCGGCTATACTGTAAGGTACTATGTACAGGAAGAAAGCGGAAACAGTTATCGGTTAGATTCCATAGAGTATCTGACGGGCGAAACCGGTGCAACGGTCACAGCCCCTGCCGGTGCTTACAGTACGGCAGCTTATCATGTCAAAGACAATGCTCCTTTGCCTCAGGGCGTGGTTGCAGCGGACGGAAGTCTGGAACTTCGGGTTTACTATGATCTGAATACCTATACTGTTACCTACAATACCTCAGCGGCGGATGCTGTGATGCCGGATGGGTGTGCGATGACATTTACGGCGAGACCTCAGCAGAAGATTCTGACACAGATCCCTACGAGAGACGGCTATCGCTTCCTGGGCTGGTATCTGGATGCAGACTGCAAGACAGTCTTTGACAATACGATGCCGAGTCGGGATATCACGCTTTACGCGGCCTGGGAAAGAAAAGAGGTCAGCTATGTCGTAAGACACTATCAGGAAAACATTGCCCTTTTGAATGAGTACGGATATCCTACGGGCGAAGAAGCAGGGTATACACTGATAGAGGAAGAGACATTTTTTGCAGCTCCGGGAGCCTCTGTGACTCCTGCGGTGAAAGCTTATGACGGGTTTACTGCGCCCGCTGCCGTAACCAAGGAAGTGACGGCAGACGAAAGCGGAAACGGAACGCTTGTCATTGAGTACAAATACAGCAGAAATGAATACCGGATAGAGTGGAAGATATACTATGCTTCGTCGGGGGACGGACTCTCTACCGTGGTACAGTTCCTTCCCTATGGTGCATCGATCACACAGCCGAATACGGACAAAGAAACCGTGAAACAGGGATATCGTGTGGACGGATGGTATGAGGACGAGGAGCTTACCAAAGCGTTTACCCATAAAACAATGCCCGGATACGATCTGGTGGTATACCCGAAATGGGTTCCGAAGAGTATCGAATACAAAGTTACCTATGAGTTCTGGGACGGTGACGATTTGCTTTACCAACTGACAGATACCTATACCGGACTTGCGGACAGCGTGATCGAGCCTCCTGTGGTAAAAACCTTTGAGGGCTATACCTTCGATGAAGACACCAGGCTTGCGGAGTTCAAGATCAATCCGAATTGGCCATATGTGGATTACAGGTACAACATCAATACCCATACACTGACCTATCAGTATGAGACGGACAGCGGTACGATGACGGAACCGGTTACGAAGAAATACGGAGAAAACACGATCAGGGAAAATCCCGTGAGAGACGGTTATGCCTTTGCCGGCTGGTATACGGATGCCGGCTTTGAAAACCTGTATGTGGATACCACGATGCCCGACAGGGATATGACATTGTACGGCAAGTGGGAAATCGGCATGCAGTCCTATCAGGTCGTGCATTATCTGACACAGCAGGACGGCACCAAGGGAAATCTGTATCTGGTGGAAAATCTCTATGGAATGTCGGGTACGGAGGTTACGCCGTCATCGAAGGCACCGGAAGGCTTCGCGGATGTTCCGACGGTGACACATACCCTGGTACCGGGTTCCGTTGCAAACAACCGCATTGAATATGTATATCCGAGAAAGCAGTATCAGGTAACCTACCATCTGAACGGAGGAACCGGTACCGGGCAGGATACGGAAACGCTCGCTTTCGAGGCAGCAATCAGCAATGCTGCGAGCAGAGCAGGTTATTCTTTCGCAGGCTGGTATCTCGATGAAGCGCTGCAGACACCCCTTACGGATGCCAAAATGCCCGCTCACGATCTGACTCTGTATGCCGGTTGGAACGCGCAGAAGAGCCTGTATAAGATTGAGCACTACAGGGAGGACGCCCTGACAGGAGCGTACAGACTGGCTGAGTTCCAGTATGAGTACGCTTTCACAGATTCCGTCGTTCAGCCGGAGGCGAGACAGTATTACGGATATCAGACTCCGGAGACAAAATCCGGCGTGGTATCGGCCGATCCGTCGAATTGCCTTGTGATTCCGTATTATTATGATTGTACGGTACACACTCTTACCATGATAGATGCGGTCAGCGGGGAAAATGCTGCTGTCGGTACTGTGACGGAAGAGAAAAAGAGCGGCAGTATGATACAGACACAGACGAGGAAGGGGTATCTCTTTGACGGCTGGTACAAGGATGCCGATTACACGGAGAAATACAATGCCGCGATGCCGGATGAAGACCTGACCTTATACGCGAAGTGGATTCCGCAGATGAGCGAATACCAGTTTGTATATCAGAAACAGACCTTGAACGGTACCTATGTGAATGAAAAGGTGGTACGGGGCACGGCCCAGGTAGGCACATTTGTAACGCCGGAAGAGGTTCTGAATATCGAAGGACATACCGCACCTGAAGTGAAGTCCTTTGAAATTACGGAAAATGCGAACAGAAATGTATTCCTTGTGCAGTATTCCAGAAACAGACATACCGTTACCTTCAAGCAGGATAACGGCGAGGGCGACATCATCAGACAGGGCTACTACGGCAGTGATATGACTGCACCGGTACCCAAGAAGGAAGGATATGTATTTGTCGGCTGGAGCCCCAGCGTGGCCGTTACGATACCGGATGAGGATGTTACTTACACCGCTCAGTGGAAAAAGCGTACCTATCTGCTTACCTTTCATGTGGATGGCAAGATTACAAGCACTGCTTATGAGTACGGACAGAAGATCAGTCTGCCGGAAGATCCCAAAAAGGAGGGGTATCTGTTCAAGGAATGGAGTGGCGGTGTTCCCTATACAATGCCGGCGAGGGATCTGAATCTGACCGCGACGTGGTTAACCTGGAGTTATCTGATTACCTATAATCTGAACGGCGGTTCCATGAGCGGCAATCCGACCTCTTATACCTATGATACCCCTACATTCACGCTGAAACAGCCGACGAAGGAGCACTATCGATTTGCCGGTTGGAGCGGAACGGGTGTGGAAGGGTCGACTCTCAATCTTCAGATTCGTGAGAACTCCATGGGCAACCTATACCTTATGGCAAACTGGGAGGATATCACCCATACGGTCACTTATGCAGACAATGGTGCCACACTGGGAATGGGTGTTCAGGAGATAGCCGAGGCGAAACCGACAAAATTATGGAAATGTACCGCGGCACCTACCGGATATCAATTCGTCGGCTGGTCACTCAGCAAGGACAATCCAAGCCTGGCATATACCGATGGGCAATTGATCGAGTCGATTGACAAAGATATGACATTGTATCCGATGTATGAGCCGATACAGTACCCTGTCCGTGTGGAATACAGGGATCAGTATACCTACGATACATACTACTACGACTTTATGTCGACGAATAAGCTCCCGGTGGTCTCTGTCGATGATACAAGGCGTCATAAGTGGGGATACAACCTGAACGCCTGGTACTTGGACGCTGCGACGGGTACCAGTATGATGAAGCTGACGCTGCCGAAGTATGACAGCTTTACCATGGCTTATCCGAAACCCATCAGACTGAAAGCCGATTGGACACCGAATAACAAATATGTTTATACTCCTTCAGACCGTGACAGGAACTCCTATGATATTACGGACGAGAGCGGCAGGGAAGTCACCTTTACCTTCTATGTGGACGGACGGCAGACCGACGTTCCGGAGACGGGCGATTATGGACTTGGAGACGGCGGCGATTATGTGATTAATATGGATAATATTTCTTATGATGTTGTAAGTAAGAACTATAGCAAGATCAATATTAAGACAGCTTATTCATTGACCATCCTTCACGACGGATATGCTATTATGCGTATCAAATACAAGCCTAAAAACGGTGAGGAGGTCTCATGGACAGAAAAATCCACAGATCTGCAGAATGCAAAGGGAATCACATCCGACAAATTCCAGCTGGATCGCACGGACATCGAATACATTAAGTTCGAATTTGATGCGGACGGCGGTAAGATCGATGAGTACCTTTTGTGGAATATGAAGATTGAGTTTGAGTTTGAATGATAAGCGCAATCGTAATAGTCTGACAGAATCACTGAGAGGCAGAAGATGAAGAATAAAAAGAATCGAATCAGAAATTATGTGATTTTGGGAAGCGTACTGACCGTGGCAGTCCTGGCGGTTATTCTGTCTTATCTGATCACAAAGAAAACCCCGGATCCGGCCTTGCCGCCGGATTCGGAGACCAATGTGGCAGCCGGGACGTCTCAGGCGGCACAGGAGCAGCAGAGTGAAAGCGCGGAGGAACAGCTTCCGGACAACAAGGCCGGGAAGCCGGATGGCATTCGCGTGGTGGGTTATCCGAGGATCACCATTCAGGCAGACACCGAGGAGGTTACGATGAACCTGAAGAATCCGGAGGGAAACCCCTGCTATTTTACCTTTGAGATCGTTCTGACGCAGGAGGAGGAGACGCTTTTTACCTCTGAGCCGGTAAAACCGGGGGAGGCTGTCACGAATGTCACATTATCCCGCGCATTGGAAAGAGGTGAATATCCGGCAATGATCCGGATCACAACGACCTCTCTCACAGACGGCACGGCAATGAACGGAGCAACCGTGGAAACGGTTCTTGTGGTACAATAAGGGGGGAGAGAAATGAAAATGAAACAATTGATGATGGCAGCACTTCTGGTACTCGCGGTTTCCGGTATGTCGCTGTCTCCCAAAGCACTGAAGGAAACAAGTGTGACATATCAGGTGGATCCCTCTTACGAGGTAGTGATTCCGACAGATGTAGCCATTCCTTTCTTGGCAGAGGAAGTATCCTACGGAAAAATTCAGATTCAGGAAGCCATTCTGGAAGAGAATAAGTGCATTTTGGTAGAAATGAATTCCGGCGGGGCGCTGGTCAATGACGAGAATCCGAGCGCTACAATTCCTTATCAGATTTTATGCGACGGGAAACCGTTTACCGGTCAGAAGTACACAAAGGCAGGAGAAGAAACAAAGCTTGAGATCTCCATCAGCAAAGAGGACTGGAACAAAGCAGCGGGCGGAACCTATCGGACAGCAGTTACCTTCAGGATATCTTATGTAGATAAAGAGTAGCAGAGAGGCGGTATTATGAAAAAGTATCTTGCAGTTTTAGCGGCAATCTCGGTTTTTCTGGTTACATCGTTACATGCCCTGGCTTCAAAAAGTGAGATTGAAACAACAGTACCGTCGACCCATACGGTCTCGATTCATGCAGAGCATGCAGAGGCATTGTATTCGCAGGGCGATAAGGGATTGAGCGAGGCGTATGAAGTACCGCGCTTTTCCAACCCGGAGTTTGTCATTACGGCGGAGGACGGTTACAGGATCAAGCGCATATTATTAAACGGGACGGATGTGACAAACCGTCTGACGGATGGGACGCTGTCAATATCCAATGTGTATGAAAATCAGGTCATTCAGATTGAGACGGAAGAAGTCTCGACGGCAACACCCCAGCCCACGGCAACGCCCCAGCCCACGGCAACACCCCAGCCCACGGCAAC
>JAEDDX010000133.1 GCA_016293615.1 Acetatifactor sp. | reverse complement strand
TCCGTGCCATTGACGGCCAGACGGGGACTACCTTCAAGCCGCCCCAAAAGGTTGGCGTCGTGTATTACTGCTATGGAGTATGGAATATCAAATCCGGTTCCAAAAGTGATCCTGTCTACAGCCGTCTTATCCGTGTGGAATTTTATGAGAATCATACCCACAAATACGGCAGCTGGATGGTTACTACCAAACCTACCTGTACCGAAGCGGGCATTAAGGTGAGAGAGTGCGACTGCGGTTATACTGAGCGCGCAGAAGTCGCCGCCACAGGACATAAGTGGGATGAGGGCAAAATAACAAAAGAAGCTGCCGCAGACACAGACGGCCGGAAGACCTTTACATGTACGGTATGCAAGGCAACCAAGGTTGAAACCATAGCCGCCGGCACATCGTCCGGTGACCCCGAAAACGATCCTGCCGATGGTTCTGAGGGAACAGAGGCTTACGGCAGCGACATCGAAGAAGCGGACAAAAAGCAGTCCTCAGGTTTGCCGTGGTGGGGATTTGCCCTGATCGGCGCCGCACTTGTCGGCGGAGGGATAGCTGCCGGGGTTCTTATATCAAAAAAGAAATCCCATGAAGGTTCTGCTTCAGACGACGACGAAGCCCTCTGATACCGGCTCTGCTGACGAGGCACCGGCATTCAATGTCCCATAAATTTTAAAGCAAACGACATCGCTGCCGTTTTTAGCCTGATTTAAAGGTTTAAAGGCGTGATGTCGTTTTTTACGGACTCCTGAAACTTGTTTTACGGACTCCTTCAACTTGTTTTACGGACTTCTGAAACTTGACGACTGCGTGTAAAATGAGTATAATGAAGCATAATAAAGAAAGAAAGAAGAAAACATATGAAAGAAATTTTGCTGAGAGAATTATTTAGAAACACAGCAGCATATGCTGACAAAGAAGTATTGATAAAGGGCTGGGTCAGAAACAACCGGAGCTCTAATAAATTCGGCTTCATCGAGCTCAACGACGGAAGCTTTTTCAGATCCGTTCAGGTGGTCTACGAGGAGGAATTCCTTGACAACTTCGATGAGATTGCCAAAGCTTATGTGGCTACAGCACTGGCAGTAAAAGGGGTTGTAGTGCTTACGCCCCAGGCCAAACAGCCTTTTGAAATCAAAGCCGGAGAGATTGCTGTAGAGGCCCCGTCCACACCGGACTATCCTCTTCAGCCTAAACGCCATTCAATGGAATTTCTGCGTGAAATTGCACATTTAAGACCCAGAAGCAACACCTTTGCGGCTGTTTTTCGGGTACGCTCCCTGGTGGCCTATGCCATTCATAAGTTCTTCCAGGAGCAGAACTTCGTATATGTCCACACTCCGATTATTACAGGCAGCGATTGTGAGGGTGCGGGAGAGATGTTCAGAGTTACCACTCTTGACATGGAAAATCTGCCGAGAAACGATGACGGAACCGTTGATTACAGCGGGGATTTCTTCGGCAAGGAGACTAATCTCACTGTAAGCGGCCAGCTTGAGGCGGAGACCTATGCTCTTGCTTTCAGAAATGTGTATACCTTCGGGCCTACCTTCAGAGCCGAGAATTCAAATACCGCAAGACACGCGTCCGAGTTCTGGATGATAGAGCCGGAGATCGCCTTTGCTGACCTTGAAGACAATATGGTTCTGGCAGAGGCTATGATCAAATATATTATCAATTATGTGCTTGAAAATGCCCCTGAGGAAATGCAGTTTTTTAACAGCTTTGTGGACAAAGGTCTGCTGGAGAGACTTGACCACATCGCAAATTCCGACTTCGGTCGGGTGACCTATACTGAGGCAGTTGACCTGCTCCTCAAATCCGGCAAGGAGTTTCAGTATCCTGTTGAGTGGGGTATCGATTTGCAGACGGAGCACGAAAGATATCTGACCGAGGAAATCTTCAGAAAGCCTGTATTTGTAACCGATTATCCTAAGGATATCAAGGCTTTCTATATGAGACTCAATGACGACGGCAAGACAGTTGCAGCCTGCGACCTTCTCGTTCCTGGAGTAGGAGAAATCATCGGCGGAAGCCAGAGAGAAGAAAGACTTGATGTACTGACCGCAAGAATGAAGGAGCTTGGACTCAAAGAAGAGGATTACTGGTGGTACCTCGACCTGCGCAAGTACGGCGGCGTAAAACATGCCGGATACGGTCTGGGCTTTGAGAGAATCATCATGTATATTACCGGAATGGGCAATATCAGAGATGTGCTTCCTTTCCCGAGAACACCTAAGACCGCAGAATTTTAAGGAGAAAACCATATTAAATGACCTAACCACCGCAGAGGAGAAGAGTTTTGGGATAATTGCGCAGCATGGCGGGAACCATTCTGTATTTATGCATAAAACTCCACC
>JAEDDX010000067.1 GCA_016293615.1 Acetatifactor sp. | reverse complement strand
CACGTACGGTTTTGTGAGGGGCTAGTGTCGAGAGGCACTAGTCTACTCGACTGGCTGAGGAAATTGAAATGGAATATCTTATAAATGGCAAGAAATTGATTTGGGATTTTGATAATACTGAAAGCAATGCAAGTAAATTAAAAGATAATAATTTATTTATCGATGGTATATGGAATATGAAAGATACTATAGGATATACAGATACTTGTGTAGGTTTGTCCATATTGTCGGATGATAGTTTCTATTTTGTTACTTTCTTTGGTCTAGGCTTCACTATGAGGGTTAATGATGGTAATGTAGAATGTATTAAAAAGCAAATAACGAAGTAGAGACAACTTTCAGTCTTCCGGTGAGATTGAAAGCACGCATGAATTTGATGGAGGGAATAAAAGTGATAATAGAATTTAAATATTCAGTGGTTCAGGATTTAATGTATCATATCTTAGCACACATGAAAGTGGAAAATGACTCAAATTTGTATTCTGAAACATACATTGATAATGTTAATAAAATAAAAAATGGTAGATATGATAGTATTACAGAAGCAGTATCGCCTTTATCAAATTACTATAACGAAAACTTTGAAAGATTAGGAGTAATTAATTTTCTACCGTTTATGTGTTCTTCTGTTCAAGATTTAATAGGTGCAATCGAAAACTATTATGGCTTCACAGAAACAGATAAGAAAGAATTTATATTTCCACTAATTCAACTTTTAAAAAGTGAATTTGAATTTTATGAAGGCTACTGGAACGAACTATATGCCACAACCTCTATATGTAGAAAAGCATTTGAATCGTGGATAAAAAATGAAATGAGCAAATATGAGACATTATTCTCTTATTTTAATAAATTTGCTGTGGTAGGTATGTCTTATAGCTTGACAAACAATGGTAGAGGATATGGAGGAGAATCTTCATTTAATGCAGTTGTTCCATTTGCTTTTGATGAAAGTGAATATAAAAATATCTTCTATCAAATATTGCATGAGTATACACATCAATTCACAGATAAATTGCTTGGCGAAAATATCAGAATGGATGACGGAACACATGATATATCTGAGGACGTAGTAGTTTTATTTGATTATTATTTGATAAAAAATTTATATGAAGAAGATACTGATTCCTACTTGAAATGGCTTGCCTCACTTGCAAACGCAGATAATTGTGATGAAAATTTATTTTTATCTGGTTTTAAAATCAACGATGACATCAATAAAAAACTATTGGAATTGGTAGAGAAGATAACAAGAAGATAATAGCATCACTGGTTGTTTATAACGCACTTAATCATTTTACAAATCCTTTAGGTTACAATCGAAGATGGTGTAAACGAAAAAGCAGTTTTGACATTGCAGTGAACTGCCCCTTCGTTTACACCATTTTCGATTTGGCGGGTCATTCAACTATA
Source organism: Acetatifactor sp. (assembly GCA_016293615.1). GTDB lineage: Bacteria > Bacillota > Clostridia > Lachnospirales > Lachnospiraceae > Acetatifactor. The sequence continues at coordinate 11,629 of JAEDDX010000067.1, read as the reverse complement.
GTATAACACCCGTTCAAAGTCATGAAATAAAGGAGATTTTTTAACCACTCGTTTTTTTGGATGCCGCTAATACGAAGTGTATATTTTGATAGATTACATCATTCTCATAGGTTTCACAGAGTATACCGCATTATCATCCGATACATAGCAGCAATGACGCCCTTAGTATCGGAAAAGACTATTTCCGAATGTTTTTAAGCAGCACAATGGTAAGCACTGTCACAATTCCGATTTCAAATAAATAATACGCCCAAAGCGGCACCGGAAGCGGCGCACCATAACGGTTCGGACGCCTGTTCAGGAATTCAATTATCGTTTCCCCTCTGACTGCGCAGACAAACTGAAAAAAGAACCCTATTGCAGATAGTGATGAAACAATGCCAACTATGCCGACTGCTCTTGCACGCGGGCCGCCCATTTCATCGGCAGGCATCCCCTTAATCGTGCGATAGACCAAGACCATTATCGCAACTGACACCGCACACAGCACAAATGATACGATTATACTATACATATATCGTTCCTCACTTTCTGATTTTATCATGAAATCAGCAATCATATTCCCCATTTTCTCATATTCCTGCGGAAAATACAACTGCTGCGGAAACTCAAGGCAGGGATTGGGTTGCGTTTTTTGCGGTATCGGTTTACAATAGAGCAAATAGTGCGCTTTTTAAGAGCGTAACGGAATAAACACAGGAAGGTGATAATATGTTAGTTCAGAAGTATAGAGATATGTTGTCCGGAAAGTCCGTCATCAGACAGCTTTCCGAGTTTGCGACCGCGAGGGGAAAGGAAATCGGTTATGAGAATGTGTTTGATTACAGTCTTGGCAACCCTTCCGTTCCGGTTCCGAAGGAGTTTACCGACAAGATGATCGAGATGCTGCAGACCAAAAGTTCCCAGGAACTGCACGGCTACAGCCCCAATCCCGGCATTACCTCCGTCCGCGAGGCGGTAGCTGCCTCCCTTGAGAAGAGATTCGGGCTGCCTTACCGCAAGGAGCATATTTTCATGGCGTCCGGTGCGGCAGGCGCCCTGGCGCATGCGTTCCGTCTGGTGACGGAGCCCGGGGATGAGATCCTGACCTTTGCTCCCTTTTTTCCGGAGTATCATCCTTATGTCGATCTGACCGGTGCTGTCCTGAAGGTGGTTCCCGCAGATTTTTCAGCGTTCCAGATCAATTTTGAGAAGTTTGAGGAAATGCTGACCGAGAAGGTGATGGCGGTTATGATCAATACGCCCAACAATCCCTCCGGCGTGGTGTATTCCAAAGCCACCCTCGAGAAGCTGGCTTCCTTATTGAAGAAGAAATCCGAAGAATACGGTCATGATATCTTCCTGATTTCCGATGAGCCCTACAGAGAGATCGTATTCGAGGGCGTGGAGGCACCCTGTGTGTCAAGCTTCTATGACAATTCCATCATGTGCTACTCTTTCTCCAAGTCGCTCTCCTTGCCCGGTGAGAGAATCGGATATGTGGCAATCAACCCCAACTGTAAGTATGCGGAGGAGATGATCATGATGTGTGTACAGATCTCCCGCGGCATCGGACATAATTGTCCCCCTTCCATCATCCAGCTGGCGGTGGCAGAGGTTCTGGATCAGACATCCGACTTAAGCGTATACGAGACCAACATGAACCTGCTCTACGACGAACTGACAAAGCTTGGATTTACGGTAGTGAAGCCGGGCGGAACCTTCTATATCTTCCCCAAGGCGCTGGAGGAGGATGCTAAGATTTTCTGTCAGAAGGCATTGAAGTACGATCTGGTTCTGGTTCCGGGAGATACCTTCGGCGCGCCCGGCTACTTCAGAATGGCTTACTGTGTGGATACCGAAAAAGTGGAAAGATCTCTTGTTGCACTGCGCAGATTTGTGAAGGAAGAGTATGGTATCGAGGCAAAATAATGAGCGCGGCAGAAGAACCGCAGAAAGGAAACGGTAGCCAGAAATGCTGGAGATATTAAAAGCAATTGTTTACGGTATTGTGGAAGGTATCACGGAGTGGCTTCCCATCAGCAGCACCGGTCATCTGATTCTGGTGGAGCAGCTGATTCCCTTCAAAGGAACCAGTGAGAACTTTTTTGAGATGTTTGATGTGGTCATCCAGCTGGGTGCCATCATGGCGGTCGTGATATTGTTCTGGTACAAAATCTGGCCCTTTTACAAAAAGGACAACATGGAAATGACGAAGGGGGGCATCAGAAAATCTGCCCATGACCCTTCCGTCGGCAAGGTGGCAATGAGCATGGACGCCTTTGTCATGTGGCTCAAGATCGTGGTGGCATGTATCCCCGCGGTCGTGTACGGACTGCTCTTTGACGACAAGGTGGAGGAGCTGTTCTCCAAACCTGTCAATGAGTCGGGTATGACGGTCAAGGTCATCGTGGTTGCGGTGATGCTCGTGCTGGTCGGCATCCTCTTTATTCTCATTGAGAGAAGAAACAAGGGCCGCGTCCCCGTGATGAAGAGCGTGTCCTCCATCACCTTTCAGGCGGCGCTGATCATCGGCGTCTGTCAGCTCGTGGCGGCAGCCCTTCCCGGAACCTCCCGCTCCGGAGCGACGATTCTGGGTGCGATCCTGATCGGCGTTTCCCGAAAAGCGGCGGCAGAGTTTACCTTTTTCCTGGGCATCCCGGTCATGTTCGGCGCAAGCCTCTTAAAGGTTTTGAAGTTCGGCTTTGCGTTCACCGGACTGGAGCTGACCGTGCTTTTGGTAGGTACGGTGGTATCCTTTATCGTATCCTTATTCGTGGTCAGAATGCTGATGGGCTACATCAAAAAGCATGATTTCCAGGCGTTTGGCTGGTATCGGATCGCCCTCGGCATCATCGTTCTTCTGGTATTCCTGATGCTGTAAGCAGCATAAAAACGCCTTTTTTGTAAGATGCAGGGCCTTTTTTTCAAGAAAAATGTTGACTTTTGCGCGTTGACGGACTAATATGATTTCTTGAATTGGGGAAAACATAGCAATGACTATACATTTCATGCATGAGTCGTGAAGATATCGTGCATAGTAACAAGGAGATGATTATCATGGCAGCTAAGAAGAAAGCAGTAGTTGAAAAGGCAGCAGAGGTTCAGGCAGAAGTTAAGAAGGCAGTTGAAGTTAAGGCAGCAGAGGTTCAGGCAGAAGTTAAGAAGGCAGTTGAAGTTAAGGCAGAAGAAGTTAAGGTTGAAGAAGTAAAGGCAGAAGCACCTAAGGCAGAAGCTAAGAAGGCACCTGCTAAGAAGGCAGAAGCTCCCAAGGCAGAGGCACCCAAGGCAGAGGCTAAGAAGGCACCTGCAAAGAAGGCTGAGAAGAAGGCAGCAGAGGTTCAGGCTGATGTGACCGTTCAGTTCGCAGGCAAGTCCTATTCCCAGGCAGATCTCGTGAAGATCGCAAAGGATGTTTGGGAGTATGATCTCCTTCAGAAGCCCGCTGATTTAAAGAGCGTTGAGCTGTATGTAAAGCCCGAAGAGAGCCTTGTATATTATGTGATGAACAAGGAAATCACCGGAAGCTTCAATATCTGATTTTGCACCGGCTCTGATTCTGAACCGGCGTGACAAAAAGCAAATGACGGCATCCTCCTGATCTGACAGGAGGGTGCTTTTTTGTTGTGAAAAATCCCTGCGAATTTCCGGAAGGGGCTGAATTGAGTCTCCCTTTTACGAAACTGCGTGTCTGTCGTTCCTGATGTATCAGGTATTATGAAACAATCGACAGGCAAACAGTTTATATCTGAGCCGAATGGGCATATACGCCAAAACAGACCTATTATGCCCAAAATGGTTGCTTCTCATGTCATAAAAGAGCTTAATTTCAGTAGATTTTGGGCATATAGAAAATAATAGTCTCAAAATACCCAAAATCATCAAATTTTCTGGGCATGTGGATTGTATTATTTCTCATATGCCCAAAATCGCTATTTTTCATAGCATTCATTCACGATTCCTGGGCATGGAAGATTGCTTTTTTCGTATATGCCCAATCTCCTTTATTTAGTGGACTATCAATGAGCAAATAATTTTTGGGTATCAAAATGTATCATTATGTCCTTGAAAGGGATGCGATTTTTATAAGGAACACTTTGCAGCAATACAATTCAACACAATTTCGAGAAGGGATATTTTAAGGGAGAATTTTATTTTTATTTTATATTTATTTTGCGGTAAATCGGTTGACAATACCAAGGCAAGGTGTTATTTTATGTGTATCAGATGTTAGCACTCCCTTTGATTGAGTGCTAACAAAAGGAAAGGGAGGTGTTGAAGTGGAGCTTGACGAGAGAAAAAAGATCATCTTGCAGGCGGTCATCCGCAATTACCTGGAAACAGGCGAGCCGGTGGGCAGCAGAACCATTTCAAAATACACCGACCTGAACCTGAGCTCAGCGACCATCCGAAATGAGATGGCCGATTTGGAGGAGATGGGCTACATCGTACAGCCTCACACCTCCGCCGGGAGAATTCCTTCCGACCAGGGATATCGATTTTATGTGGATGCCCTGATGAGTGAGAAGGAACGCGAAGTGGTGGAGATGAAGGAACTGATGGTGCAGAGGCAGGATAAGATGGAGACGCTGTTGAAGCAGATCGTCAGAGTCCTCGCACAGAATACCCAGTACGCCACCATGATATCGGCTCCGCAGAGCAGAAAGAACAAGCTGAAATTCATTCAGCTTTCCAGAGTGGATGAGCAACAGCTTCTGGCAGTGGTTGTGAGCGAGGGCAATGTCATCAAGAACAATATCCTGCATGTGAAGGAAGATCTTTCGGACGAGACACTTTTAAAGCTGAACATCCTGCTCAACACGAATCTCAACGGTCTGAGCATCGACGAGATCAACCTCGGAATGATTGCCGTGCTCAAGCAGCAGGCAGGCATCCACAGCGACATCGTCAGCGAGGTCATCGATGCTTTGGCGGAAGCGCTGAGAGCGGAGGAAGACCTGGAGGTTTACACCAGCGGAACGAACAACATTTTCAGGTATCCGGAGCTGGCGGATCAACGAAAAGCGAGCGAGCTGATCACCGCCTTCGAGGAGAAGCAGGCGCTGGGCGAGCTGCTGCAGGGAGTGACCGAAGACGCCGCCGGCACGGGGATTCAGGTTTACATCGGTGCGGAGACGCCGGTGCAGAGCATGAAGGACTGCAGTGTCGTGACTGCCACCTACGAGCTGGGTGACGGCATGAAGGGAACCATCGGTATCATCGGTCCCAAGCGTATGGATTATGATAAGGTAGTAGGAACCTTGCGAACCTTACAGACAAAGCTGGATGAGCTGTACAGGGACGACGGGAAAAGCGAGTAAGAGGACTGACAGTTCAAAATAGAAGATTCAGGATATAAGATTCAAGACAGAAGATTAGATTATAAGACAGAAGATCATTAGATAGAAGGTTCAGAAAGGATATATGACATGACCGAACAGGAAAAAGAGATTTTGGAAGAAGAGGCTGCGTCTGAAAGCAGTGAAGACAGCGCTACAGACAGCGGCGCACCGGACGGCGAAGCGTGTAAGACAGACAGCGGCGCACCGGACGGCGAAGCGTGCAAGACAGACAGCGGCGCTGCGGACGGTGAGGAAAGTGACAGCGAAGAGGAAGCGGTTTCCGAAGGAGACGGCAAGATGAGCTGGGCGGAGAAGCGTGCCGCGAAGAAGCAGAGTAAGGCGGATAAGCAGACCGAAGCCTACAAGGAACAGATTGCACAGCTTGAAGACAAGGTGATGCGTCAGCTTGCTGAGTTTGAGAATTTCCGCAACAGAACCAACAAGGAAAAGCAGCAGATGTTTGAAACCGGCGCCAAGAGCGTGATCGAGAAGATTCTTCCCGTGGTGGATAACTTCGAGAGAGGCCTTGCGGTGGTTCCGGAAGACAAAAAGGACGATCCGTTCGTGGACGGCATGGGCCGTATCTACAAGCAGCTCGTAACCGAGCTTGAAAATATCGGCGTGAAGCCAATCGAAGCAGTAGGGCAGGAATTTGACCCGAACCTTCATAACGCAGTGATGCAGGTGGCAAGTGAAGAGTATGAATCCGGCGTCGTTGCACAGGAACTGTTAAAAGGTTATACCTACCGCGACAGTGTGGTCCGCCACTCCATGGTCGCAGTAGTAGAATAAATTCAGCATATCAATTCTAGGAGGAATAAAAATATGAGCAAGATTATCGGTATCGACTTAGGTACAACAAACAGCTGCGTAGCAGTTATGGAAGGTGGTAAGCCCACCGTTATCGCAAATGCAGAAGGCGCAAGAACCACTCCTTCCGTCGTTGCATTTACCAAGACAGGAGAGAGACTCGTAGGCGAGCCCGCAAAGCGTCAGGCAGTTACCAACGCTGAGAAGACCATCGCTTCCATCAAGAGAGATATGGGTACCGACCACGGCCGCACCATTGACGACAAAAAGTACTCTCCTCAGCAGATCTCCGCAATGATTCTTCAGAAGCTGAAGGCAGACGCTGAGAGTTACCTCGGCGAGAAGGTAACGGAGGCTGTTATCACGGTTCCCGCATACTTTAACGACGCACAGCGTCAGGCAACCAAGGACGCAGGTAAGATCGCAGGTCTGGAAGTAAAGCGTATCATCAACGAGCCTACCGCTGCAGCACTTGCATACGGCCTTGACAACGAAAAAGAGCAGAAGATCATGGTATACGACCTCGGCGGCGGTACCTTCGATGTATCCATCATCGAGATCGGTGACGGTGTCATCGAAGTTCTTTCCACCAACGGCGACACCCATCTGGGCGGCGATGACTTCGACAACAAGATCATCAACTGGATGCTTTCCGAGTTCAAGAAGGCTGAGGGCGTAGACCTCTCCGGCGACAAGATGGCAATGCAGAGATTCAAGGAAGCTGCTGAGAAGGCTAAAAAGGAGCTTTCCAGCGCAATGACAACCAACATCAACCTTCCTTTCATCACCGCAACCGCAGAAGGTCCCAAGCACTTTGACATGAACCTGACCCGTGCGATGTTCGACGAACTGACCCACGATCTGGTTGAGAGAACAGCAATTCCCGTACAGAACGCGATGAGAGATGCAGGTCTGACCAATGCAGACCTCGGCCAGGTACTTCTGGTTGGCGGTTCCACGCGTATCCCCGCAGTTCAGGATAAGGTAAGACAGCTCACCGGCAAGGAGCCTTCCAAGGCACTCAACCCTGACGAGTGCGTAGCAATCGGTGCTTCCATCCAGGGTGGTAAGCTCTCCGGCGACACTGCAGCAAACGACATCCTTCTTCTGGATGTTACGCCCCTTTCCCTGTCTATCGAGACTATGGGCGGCGTAGCGACCAGACTGATCGAGAGAAATACAACCATCCCTACCAAGAAGAGCCAGATCTTCTCCACCGCAGCAGACAACCAGACTGCAGTAGACATCAATGTTGTACAGGGTGAGAGACAGTTCGCGAGAGACAACAAGTCCCTCGGACAGTTCCGTCTGGACGGTATCCCTCCTGCAAGAAGAGGCGTTCCTCAGATCGAGGTTACCTTCGACATCGATGCAAACGGTATCGTAAATGTATCCGCTAAGGATCTCGGCACCGGCAAGGAGCAGCATATCACCATCACCGCAGGCTCCAACATGTCCGACGACGAAATCGAAAGAGCAGTGAAGGAAGCTGCTGAGTTCGAAGCACAGGATAAGAAGCGCAAGGAAGCTGTTGAGGCAAGAAATGAGGCAGATTCCTTCGTATTCCAGACCGAGAAGGCACTTGGCGAAGTAGGCGATAAGATTCCCGAGAGCGACAAGGCACAGGTTCAGGCTGATATGGATGCAGTCAAGGCAATCCTTGAGAGAACCAAGGATCAGGAAATGAGCGACAGCGATGTGGATGAGCTGAAGGCAGCAAAGGAGAAGCTGACCAACTCCGCACAGTCCCTTTTCACTAAGATGTATGAGTCCATGCAGCAGGCACAGGGCGGCGCGCAGGCAGGTCCTGAGGGCTTCAATGCAGGCGCAGGCGCAAGTGCAGGCGCTGACGCGGGCGATGATGTCATCGACGGAGATTTCCGCGAGGTTTAATGCAGCGAGGAAGGAAAACAAGCGGCAGCGTACCAACCATTCATATGGATTCAAGTGTATATTCATAGAGGCAGGAGTCCTGAAACGACGACTCTGCGAAGCAGAAGGCATTTGTGAATAATCAGGTTGATTGAAGTTACCGGAAGAGTGGCTCTTTTTGGAGCCATTCTTCTGTTGCATAAAGAAAGTGCCCGTTTGGAGACAAAACGAGAGATTAATAAGAAAAACCTGAGAAAGGGTTAGATTTTATGGCAGAACAGAAACGAGACTATTACGAGGTCCTCGGTGTAGATAAAGGCGCAGATGATGCCGCAATCAAGAAAGCATATCGTGTCCTTGCAAAGAAATATCACCCCGATGTAAATCCCGGTGATGCGGAAGCAGAGAAAAAATTTAAGGAAGCTTCGGAAGCCTACGCTGTTTTGAGCGACCCCGAGAAGAGACGCCAGTACGACCAGTTCGGTCACGCGGCCTTTGACGGCGGCGCGGGCGGAGCCGGCGGCGGTTTTGACTTTAACGGGGCTGATTTCGGCGATATTTTCGGCGATATCTTCGGCGATATTTTTGGCGGCGGCAGGAGCAGCCGCGCGCAGTCCAACGGTCCCATGAAGGGTGCAAACCTTAGGACCAGTGTGCGCATTACATTTGAGGAGGCAGTGTTCGGCTGCAGTAAGGAAATCGAGCTGACCGTGAAGGAGACCTGTAAGACCTGTAACGGCAGCGGCGCTAAGCCCGGTACTTCACCCCAGACCTGTTCCAAGTGCGGAGGTAAGGGCCAGGTGGTATTCACCCAGCAGTCCTTCTTTGGCATGGTTCGGAATGTGCAGACCTGCCCCGACTGTCAGGGCACCGGTAAGGTAATCAAAGAGAAGTGTACGGATTGCCGCGGAACCGGCTTCATTCCGATGAAGAAGCGCTATTCCGTCAACATCCCTGCCGGTATCGACAACGGCCAGTCTACCCGTATGCCCGGACTGGGCGAGCCCGGCACCAACGGCGGTCCCAGAGGAGATGTTCTGGTGGAAGTCATCGTTGGCAGACACCCGATTTTCCAGAGACAGGATTTCGATATTTTCTCCACCGTTCCCGTATCCTATGCGGTAGCCACTCTGGGCGGTGAGATCATGATCGATACCGTAGACGGCAAGGTCGTATACGATGTAAAGGCAGGTACCCAGACCGATACCCGCGTTCGTCTGCGCGGAAAGGGCGTTCCTTCCTGGAAGAACAAGGATGTCAGAGGAGACCATTATGTGACGCTGGTGGTACAGGTTCCCGACAAGCTAAGCCACGAGGCGAAGGAACTGCTTCGGAAGTTCGACGAGCTGACGGGAGACACCTTGAATGCCGTGGCAAATGCAACCTCCGAGAAAGAATCCGGCGACGATTCCAAGGACGGAAAAGAAGGAAAGAAGAAAAAATTCTGGAAGTAATGTCCCAATCAGACAGGAACAAATATGACGGGAGACCTCTCCCAAACACACATCATAAAGGCTGTCCGCGGTGCGAATTCTCCAAAACCAAGGGAGAATCACAAGGCGGGCAGCCTTTTTATGCCATGGAGTCAAGCGTTTCACTTTCTGCTTTGTCCTATGGCTGATGCGTATGTATAGACCGGACCGAGGCTTCACGGGTCGCGTCTAGTCTTTGATGAATTTTACCATCAGGATTTCATCCCGGTATGTGCCGTCATCGTATTTCAATGCCCTGACTCTGCGGCCGGTTTCCACAAAACCGCACTTTTCATACAGAGCTTTTGCGGAATCGTTGCCTTCCACAACCTCCAGGTCGATTTGTTCGAAACCGATTTGCCCTGCCAGATCCGTAAGATAGGTGATCATGGCCTTACCGATGCCTAAGCCCCAGAATTCCTTCTTCAGAGCGATGGCGAGAGAGCACCTGTGCAGGATTCGCCTTTTGGTGCCGATACCGTTAATCGCGCAGTTTCCTGCCACCCTGCCGTTGTGGGAGCAAGAGTGCACTTCTTTCCGTTTTTTAATTCAATGATTCTGGCTTCAAACTTCATGATCCGTTTCCACCCTCTACAAACCCATATTCTGGTTTTCCAATGACGCAGCCCAACCTGCAACTTGAGCCAGAATAGGAAGAAGCTCTTGCGATCATCTTTTGTTCCTGCATGATTTCAGTGTGCCGTTTGACGATAATATGAGTGAGCGTGACCTGAGAAAAGTCAAGAATCGTCAGAAGATGGCAGGAGGATTTCGTAAGGACAGTGAACATGAAATGTACTGTGCAATCCTGACAATCATAGAAACCCTGAAAAGAAGAAACATGGGGTTGATAGAAAATGTAAAAAAGTTATTTAAGGGTGCACCGGCTATATTTTAGTCGGTGCTAAGACTGGTTGTTCAGCCGGAAGGCTGAACTGTTACAGAGAACTTAAAATTTGTATGAGAAATTATTGTTTTTTGGATTAAATAATCGTATAATATTGGCAAACTGTGAACAGGATAAACAATCAAATGCCTTGCAAAACACACGGAAGGCACGAAAGTGCGGGTATGCAGGTTGAAGATATCTTGTGCTTAAGAATGGAGGTAAAGAATCAATGAAGAAACGAAGAAGACTAAGGAAAGGACTGGCAATGCTCTTAAGCTTAGCCATGGTGGCAGGACTGGTTCCTGCTATGTCAGGCGGAGCAAATAAGGTGCAGGCAGCATCCGGTTCGGGAACGGAACCAAGTGTGTCAGCCTATGCCACAAAGACACAGTTGATGGATGGTACATTTGCCCCGAATGCAGATGGAACTGCAGTAAATATCGGTAAGCTGGTATTTGGTAAGAACAGCAGTGGCAACCCACAGGAATGGTACATCTTAGGAAAGGATGAGGGTGTATCAGGGGATAACACCATTATCTTTGCCGCAAGTCCGATAGCAACAAAGCAGAAGTTTTATTCAAAAAAAGTCACTTACACTCAGCCTTTTGATTCAAGTTTTGGTGTATATGCAAGTAATCCATTTGATGTATTAGTAAACCACTACGGAGCAAGTGACCTTCGAGTGGCATTGCAGGGTATGGCTACGAATACATCCTACTTCACCACAGCCGAGCAGGGCTTGATGAATGCCACCACAGTGACAACGTATGACTATCATAACCGTGTAACCTATACCAACACAGACAAGCTGTATGCATTACAGGGAGATGATGATAATGACCAATACTTGTGGGCAGGAACCAGTGACAGTACAGTACTTGCCAAGAGTAGTTACTGGAGCAACGGTTGGGATTCTTGGTTCTGGCTACGCTCGGCGCACGATGATAATAGTAGCTGGGCGTTGTTCGCACAGCCGGGCAACTCTGTCTACAACGACACTGTTACCACAGATCACGCTGTTCAGCCCGCTTCCAATCTGAATCTGTCATCTGTTTTCTTTGCTTCTAGCGCAAAAGCAGCATCATCTGATACAGTATCGGGAACGCTAAAAGACGGTACGGCGATGACCTTAAGACTTAATGGAACAGGTAAGGATATTGGTACAGTTACCTATAACAACACAACAGGTGATATTAAGGTAACTAAGGGCAGTACATCACAAACTGTGGCACTTATCGTGCAGGGTAATGACGGAACAAACGATT
>JAEDDX010000066.1 GCA_016293615.1 Acetatifactor sp. | reverse complement strand
CTGCGTCTCTTCCGTGAGGCTGTCCCCGGCCCGTTTTTGGCAGCCGCCCGAAAACACCGTCACTCCAACCAGCAGCACAAACAGCAGCCCACAGACAATGACTCGTTTCACCGTTCGCATTCTCTCACCTCCTGCCTGACAGAGCAAAAAGCAGCCGGTCCTGTCCAAACCGGCTGCCGCTGTTTGCTGTTACTGCTGCTTTTGTATTTTCTCCCGCTTCACATCCCTGCGTACAAAATATTCTCTATTTCTGGTGAGGTTGAACTTGCTCTTATCCATGTAATTGCGCGCTTCGGAACCCTTATGGACGCTCTTTAGCTGACCCATCAGAGAAAAGCCTACAATCACTGCCGCAATGAGAGGGATAACAACAAACTTCACCGCGATCGCGCCGAATGTCAGCGGTGCACTTCCGAATGCGGTGACCAGTCCCATTATGATTTCCGCAATCAGCAGAACACCCAAAATGATCTTCCACAGTTTTGCTTTGTCCGCGGGCAGATCTCCTACCATTTTGCCGGTCTGTCCGTTCATGGCAAAGAGGAAATTCTGGTCATTCCATTTGGTGGAAAGCAGCCAGACAGGCATCATCGCATAGCTTACCTTTCCCTCGGTGATAACGGTGTTGGACTGTACCACCTCCACGCTGTTATATCCGGTCACGGTTTCACGCAGCATGGACTGTAAGGTTGCCTTGGCTCTCTCCCGGATGCGGGGTGCGCTCTCCTCGGCGGTCACATCATACCTGTCAGCCAGATAGCCGGTCAGATAGGCCTTGGAGAATTCCTTCATCTCATTGTAATGATAGGGTTCGATGGAATCCATCAGATCGTCAGGCATCTTAGAGGAACCATCCGCGGGAATCTTTTCAAACACCGCCTCACCTGCACGGGTGACGGAATAATACTCCGTGGTCGTTATCCTCTCATCCCCAACGGTCTTCGTATGTTTCTTGGTGGCCTCGTAGGTAGCGGCACCCTTTGCCACGCCGTCATACAGCCAGAACGGTACATAGATACCCTTCACTTCCTCCAGATGGTTGTTCTCGGTAAAGGACTTCGGCAGAAGTACCTTGCCCTTGCAGTGACTCTGCAGCTTCTCAACCGCCGCTTCCTTGGCCAGCTTGAAAGGAATCACATAGTCCGGCTTCGCGGCACCGGTAAACTGTCCGGGTACCACCGTCGGATTGCCGCAATAAGGACAGGAAGTCGCCGCAGTCGTCTCATCGCAGATCAGCTCCGCTTTGCAGGCAGGACAGGTGTAGGCCTTCATGCCTTCTCCGATCCATTCCTGCTGGATCACTTCCCATTCATCCACCTTTTTGGCGGCCTCTTCCGCAGCCGCGTTCTGATCCGCCATCAGGGCTTCCATCTCTTCTACGGAATAGACGCTTCCGCAGTAGTCACACTCAATGTTTCCCGCCTCTGCCGCAAAATGCACAGACCCCATACATGCAGGACATACGTAGTTCGTAATCTTCTCACTCATTTTTTTCTCCCTTTCGTATCTGAATTTTTTGATACCATATTGGTTATTCGTATACCCATGACCACTCATCATTCTCATAAGTGTCTAAGAAATCATTCTCCTCCACCGCCTGCCGGAATGCATCCTTGTACAGCTCCAGCCTGCCCCGGCAGAAGATGCCTCCGGCTTCGATTCTCCCCTCTGAGACATCGTAGATACCGATTATCTTCGTAAAGAATACTCTCGCCCTTTCCCCGTACTCATTGTTCTCCTCCGTGAGATAGATGAGCAATCGGGTCCAGACGGAGTGATCAAAGTCGATTGCCCGGCAGATCTCTTCGCTGAGCCTGAGCGCCTCCTTAGGAAGATTTTCATCCACCGGCAGATTTAAGCTCACCTTAACTACGGTCTGTTCAAATTTGACTTCTGCCTTGGGCAAAATGCTGCGGATCTTTTCCGTTACATCCGCCTCCTGCTCGCAGAGATTGATTCCGTAATCCCTCTCCGTCACCTGTTTTTCGGAATCATCCGAACCAAAAGCGGTATCCTCCACCGCATAGATAGCCGGAAGATCGCCTCCGTCCGCCATCACAGCAATCAGGTCAAGCAGCCATTGATTCTCCGCTGCAGTCTCCACGGTGACATTCTTATCATCGAAGTCAATCTTCGTGGTCTCGAGCTGCCGGCCCGCAAACCAGAGCTCCACATTCTCATAGGTCTGTAGGAAACCTGAAAGCTTTTCTTTGCTGTATTTATTGATGACGCCGGTCAGGACCGCGCTCTCACCGTCCTGCGTCACCTGATACTCTGAAACAGGAGCCGTGTACTCTACCAGTCCGCTGCGCAGGTTCAGGGAGCCCGATGTAGAGCCAAGCATGTTCAATATATCCGAGCTCAGGTGTTCCAGCGTGGTCTTCACGACGATCTTGTCGCTGTTTCTGATCCTGCCGAATGCATAAGGCTGCCCCAATGCATCCAGTCTCTTTTTCATAATGGATACCGTATCCAGCCGTTTTCCTTCTGTCAGAGTCCCCCAGCTGAGCTTATATGTCACGATCACATAATCTCCCGTCACCTGAGCTTCGTCACATTGTCTTACGCCGGGCGTTTCTGTTTCCGACAGCTTCTCCCACTCGTACATAGGCTCGATCTCATAGTAAAAACCTTCCTCAAGGGGTGGATGCGTATAATTGTATGCTATGAGCTTCTCAAATCTTTCAAATGTCTCGCCCCTGTGGATCAGATAAACGGTTCTTCCGTCGTCGGCAATCGCAATCCGATAATAATAGTAATTGGATGGATTCAGCACATCCTGACCGAAACAGATATCTTCCCAGCTATCCATGACGGGTTTGTTCTGTTTGACGAACTCTTCACTGAGCGAGAGTCTGATAAAGCGGTACTCGGTGTCTTCATCGAGCCCGGAAGGATCCACCTCAGCCGGCATATCGGAGAGGAATTCCACATTTTCCACCTCGGCCGGACTCACCTCTATGTATTCCTTGGGAATTATCGGACTGTAGGACGGAACGGTAGCTGCATCAAAGAAATAGATCCTGATGGCTCTGGAGAGATACATTCTCAATACCACAGAGATATCATCCTCACCAAACACTTCCTCCGGAATATAGAGTTCAACGGTTTCTTCACCGACCTCCATCCGGTAATTGTCTGTTCCGGCAAACAGGTCAAGCCGGTCGCGAAGGATGGAAACCGCTTCGCGGAACCCCTTAATCCCCATCTCTTCATGCGCAGTCAGAGTGATATGTACCTCATGCACCTCCTCCGACACCTCCGGCTCGGGGGAAGACTCCGGCTCCGACTCCTGCGACACAACAGGCTCAGAGGACTGCGGCTGCATTTTTTCCTCATCCTTTCCCAAGATGACAAAAAGCAAAAGGAGAAGCAGTGCCGCAATCACCGCCAACAGGCAGATCAGCGGTATAAACTTCTTCCAATCGTTTTGCGCCGCGCCGGATACCGCCGGCTCAGCATCTGACAATGTCTGTCCGCCCGGACTTCCCTCTGCGTCCGGTTTCTTTGACTGCTCATTCTTCGGCTCACGGCAGATACCGATCTGGTTGGCTCCCACAATTTTCTGCAGCGCCACAGCCTCGTCCTGATACTTATACCAGAAGACTGCCTGCAGACGATTCAGGCGCATGGCCATGCCCTCCGGGAGGCTCACTTCCTCCAGATAAACCAAAAGTCTCGGCTTATCCTTGTCTCTCGCATAATTCAGCTCATCCTTGCAGTTTTCAGACAGCAGATAATTCTTCGAAACAAAAGCAATCACATAGCTGCATTCCCGCATGTGCTGTGCAATATTCTCATCCCACTCCGTACCGGGGTCGATACCCTCGTCATACCAGCATCGAAAGCCCTCTTTCTCCAATGCCGCGATGATTGGGAGCACTCTGCCCGAATCCCTGTGGGAGTAGCTGATGAAGATATACTCTTTATTTCCGCTGTAAGCAATTAGCTGCTCCATATATGATTAAGCTCCTTCACTTTAAGTACTTTGATCGCGTCGGCGTAAACTCATGCTTTCAGAGCCGAAAAACGATAGGTTCTGCTCCAGGAGGTCTCCTCGCCGGGCGCGAGCGTTGCCGTAAAGAACATCTCGGGAGAAATGACATCCCCGACGCTCCAGACCGTTACCTTATCGACCGTAAAATCATCAGTTTCCTCCACACACAGGCCGCAGCTTCTGTCCACCAGCTTCCAGCCGTAGGTCTCCACGGGTCTCATCTGCTCCTTAGAAAAAGCATAGAGAGAAAATACCATGCTCTCTTCGCTCTTGGTCAGTCCCACACCGTCGCTCAAGAGTGTCGTCGCCACATCCAATGTCTTGATTTCTCCCTCGGGAAGTGTCAGACAGGGAATGGTCAGATAGTAATCCCTGCAGACCTTTTTATGATTCAGCGTCATAAAATTATGACAGTATTCATCGAAGGTGATGGTTTTCGTACCCTCATTTTTCATAGAGTAGGCGATCGTTAAGGTATTGTCCCGGATGGAGACTGTCTTGATCTGGCTGACCGCGTAGCCGCCGATCTCCTTCGCGTGGGTCGTAAACACCATCTGCTGCTCCCTCTCTTCAACCGTGATGTCAAAGTCCTCCGTCTCGTAGCTGTCCATGAAATCATACGGAGCCGCTTTCTTCTGTGTAAGAAGGCCTACGCCAAACTTCGGGAACTTCTCTCCGACTGCTGCCGCTGCAGACATCGGGTCACACTGAATCTCACTGCAAAACCCCATGCCTCCCGAACTGGGACTTCCATCCAGCATATCCTCCTGTCCGAGGAAATCGTACTGTCCGTCCAGCCTCACACCCGTGACAAAGCCTGCACGGTCAAAGCGGCTGGTCACACATTCCCGATTGGGTTCGGCAATGTTCACTGTCAGTCTGTCATTTGATAATGTATACATATCTCTTCCTCCGATTTGTCAGGATTCCTCTGCAATCTGTATTCCGGCGAGAAGGCTCTTAAGCCCGAAGGATAAGGTATCCTTCTTTTCCGCTCTCGCATATTCGTAGATCGGGTTCAGCCGAAACTCCGGCTCCTTCTGCAATTTGGCAAAAAGCAGAGCCGTATTGTAGGCATCCGTCAGGCCGTCATGTGCCCTGCCCTCCTGCAGGATATCTGCGGCTATCAGCGCTTCCTCCAGACTGTAGATCCTCTCTCTTTCGATTCTTCCCGAGAACAGCTTCTGGGCGTCGATCCACTGTTCAAACATGTCGTCCGGAATTGCATCCAGAAAATCCTTGGTCTCAGCTTCTCTGCGAATCTGTGCGGAATCCGTGTTGCTCCAGGAAACCATGATTGCCCCCTCGGGCAGCCACTCCATGAACTTCGCCCAAGCCTGCGGCATGCGCGGAGCATTTTTCACATCCGCGTGGTCGATTCCGGTCAGATTCTCGATAAACGAATCAATATAGCCCATCTCAGGGAACACATATGTACTGAACTGCTGTGTGATCTCGTATTCCTCATTCAGCAAAACAGCACCGATCTGTATGGTTTCCTTCGCAAGCCGGCTTCCCTTTTTTCTGCATCCCTTCGGAATGGTACACATTTCCAGATCTATTACCGCATAAACACTCATTTGTATTCCCCCACGGACCCTAAGTCTTTTGTCTGACCCTAAGGCTTTTCTCTAAAATAGTAATCGGCATTCTCTGTGTGCAGACACCGTGCCTCCCCAAACTCACGAGAAAGATACCCCGCCGCCCAGTCGCCCTCCTTCAGGGTGACCGCGTGGGTATTCACCATGACCACATCCGGCGTCTTCTCCGGGAACTGCTGCCAGTACTCCTCCAGTTTCTCCGAAAAGGTCGGCGTGGAATTCACGGAATAATGGCTGATGTGCACATCATTGAGCAGATAACAGGAGGTGACTGAAGTATTCCGGAAGAAATCCGTGATGATCAGGACATTGCTCCCCTTCGGTACAACGCTCTCAAAGGTCTCATAATCCGTATGATAGACCCAGGCAGCGTCCTTAGACATCAGGCAGTTTTGGGCGGGACCGTTTCTGACGATACCGTCCAGTTCAAAGATATGACTGCCGAATGCACCGCTTGAGAGGGTATAACCGCTTCCGGCAATCACCACAAACCCAAGCGTCACAAGAAGTCCTGTCAACGATGCCCTCCTGTCTCCCGCGCCGTAGGTGAACACGAGCGAGATCAGTCCCCACAGGCAGGCACCGTATAGAAAAGAAAGATTCTGGATCAAAGGCACATTGCTGATGCAGAGCACATGCACATAGGCTCCCGCAAAGATCAGGATGCCGAAAAGGGCCATCACCTGTCTCATACGACCAGGCTCGTCCTTCGCCCCGCCTCTTAAGGAAAGCGCACCGCAAATGGCGGCGACGGGGATGAAAAGCCGAAGTCCTTCATAGCCTGTCTGCATCGGAAACCACTGTATCAGGGTCACAAGCATCGCCAGATACAGCCAGCAGCTGTAAAAGAAGAACTTCCTGTCGGCAAGCTTCTTCTTACGATGGACCCACCCGGTGAAAGCAAAGGCGGCTGCCGCCGATACTGCCAGGTAACACAGAAGCTTCCAAAGCTCCTTCAAATAAGTCATGCACTTCGAGCTGCCCACAATGTTCACGCCGGACATGTGCGTGGAATCGCCCGACAGGGTATTCGCCATATTGGTAAGGACGGACGCAAGCGAGCCGTTTTCATATACCACAAAGCCCAGATACCCGAGCCCCGTCACAAGGCAGACTCCGAAGAAGACTGCATTGCACGCGAGCATATCCCGTCTGCTTTTATGAAACAGCAGGCACAGAAAAACTGCGATCACGGGTACCAGCGTCACGCACGCCGTCGACAGCACCGCCAGACAGTAGCACAAAGCCGCCCCGATAAGAAGGAGGATGCGCTTGTTTCTCCTGCCCTGTATGTCGCACTCCGCCGCCTGAAACATCAGACAGAGCATACCCGTGAGAAACCATGACTGCATGTTGGAAAAATCCGGCATGGCAATCAGCTTGGTAAACACGCAGTAATAGGCAATTGCGATCAGACAGGCGTACCATTTTGCCGTGTGGCGCTTCAGCGTATGATACAGAAGCAGCGCAGTCAGCGCCTGCAGAACCAGTCCGCACGCCCGCAGAAAAACGACAATGCCGGTCGAAGTGCCGGTCAGGGAAAGGTACACCCGGATCAGCGCCGCGCACAGGAAGCCGGAAGTCTGAATGGTATCCCAGACCTCCGTAAACAGCCTGTCGCCCGTCGCAAGCCGGTATGACATCACCAGCTGATATTCCTCATCCGCCGGAAAACCGGCGAACAGCATTTTCGCAGAAAGGCAGACCATCCCCGTGAAAAGCAGAAGTAGCGCAACTTTGATTGTCGTAATCCGGCCCTGTTTCTTTCCTGTCTCCACTGCTAAGTCCTCTCTGCCGCCTTCCTTTTGATGATGTCCCTGAACTGTTGTTTCTGAGCAACAATCCGGAGCCGTGCGGATCTTCGAACAACAGCAGGAATGAATCTGTCGTTGAACATCCCTATGGCAAATGAAGCTCCGGATCGTTTTCTTTATGAGAAGAGTTCCTTTGCAATCAGCTTCGCACGAATCGGGTTCACTGCGGCAAATCTGTCAAAGGTGTCCTGCAGCTTGGGATTCTTCAGCTTCGCATAGATTTTGCAGGCCATCTCCAGATGATCCTTGTCATCCTTGGTATCCATTGTAAGACAGCGTTCAATGGCATCCTGCGCAAGCTGGAACATCTCGATTTCCCCGTTGGAGCGTCCGTAAGCGTAGTAGCAGGTGGCCATGTTGTAGTACATATAGTTTCTGGGGTCGATGGAAATTGCCTTCTTCAATGCGCTGAGCGCTTTGTCCAGCCACTCCGTATTGCGGGTGTCCAGATAGATGCTGTGGAAGAGACGATTCTGCTGGTTGTAAATGGTCACCACCATCTCGGGCGCCTCGTTCTCCGCCTGAATCTCCAGGCTCTTGCAGCAGCTCAGGAACAGTTCCAGAATGCTCTCTGACTTGTCTCTCTTGGTGGCATAGGTAACCATGCTTGCCAGATAGTCCAGCTTCTTCTTCAGTTCGACATCACTGTCGAAATACTCTCTGGCATGTCCAAGCAGCATCTCACCTGCTCTCTCCGATCCCATGGATGCCACGCTGCGTACCACCTGGTCATAAAATTTCTGCTCGGGATATCTGTACTGCAGCTGATCCATCGCCTGCTCTGCGAGGGGCACATTCGTCTGCATAACCGCAAGCTTGAGCTTATCTGCGGGATTCGCATCATCCGCAGGGGCATCGACTGTAACAGCGGGAGAAA
The DNA here is from genome assembly GCA_016293615.1 of Acetatifactor sp. Lineage (GTDB taxonomy): Bacteria > Bacillota > Clostridia > Lachnospirales > Lachnospiraceae > Acetatifactor. The sequence goes on along the minus strand of JAEDDX010000066.1, from coordinate 4,856 downwards.
CAGCAGTGCCTCCCTTGGTCGCTAGACGGTCGATCTTTCTCTCCAGACGGCTGATACTGTCCGCGATATCGCTCAGAGTCGCGCTCTTGCCCCTTTCCTCAAAGCCCTCCTCGATCAGAGGCTCGACAAATGCTCTGATATGGTTCTGTGCTTCCCGGATGGCATATCGGCCATCCCACTCATACTCAAAATATCTTCTGGTCGCAATGTCGACAGGGGCCTGCGGACTTCCTTTTTTCTTCAGCAGGAGAATCGGCTTCCCGGTCTCATCACGGCGGCCCAGTTCATAATATACATTGGGGTTGGGCAGGGAAATGTCACAGATACAGATGTCTGCATCCTGAATGTTTCTAATCACCGAAGAATCGATCTTTTCGTCATTGACAAAATGATCGCCGCGCTTGACCTGGATGTTATAGATCTCCAGCGCCGGAATAATGATCAGTTCCAGCAGATCCTTATACTCCTCATAGAGTTCGGTTCCCTCTGCGCCGATCGGCGAAATTACAAAACAAGTGTACTGCTTCATAGTTATGGCCTCCTTATGTAAATAAATTGTTTTCTCTGTGGTCGATGATACGCTTTGCCTTCTTCTCGGTACGGGGAAGGGTTCCGATGGGAACCACGGTGATCTTGGGAGTTACACTCAGCCTGGACTTGAAGAGCTCTCGGATTCTCTGTCCGGTCTTCTCAAAGTCCACACGCCCCTCCGCCTCCACGGTAACCAGAATCACATCGCGGTTTTTGCTGTCATCATGCGCAATATTGATGTTGTATTCGCTGGAGACGCCTTCTACGCTGCCCAGGATCTCCTCCACCTGACTCGGGAACATATTGACGCCGTGTACCTTGAACATGTCGTCGCTTCGTCCCTTGATGATATCTAACCGGGGATACTTTCTTCCGCAGGGGCATTCGCCCGGAATGATGCGGGAGATGTCGTGTGTCCGAAAACGGATCAAAGGTGCGCCTTCCTTGACAAGTGTGGTAATGACGATCTCACCCTCCTCGCCGTCAGGCACATTCCTGCCGGTCTTGGGGTCGATGATCTCGATGTATACATAGTCATCCCAGTAGTGCATGCCGTTCTGCTCGGAACAGTTGATGCCGATGCCGGGGCCGTAAACCTCTGTCAGTCCGTAAATATCGTACAATTCCACGCCAAGCTCCGTCCTGATATAGTCTCGCATCTTCTCGCTCCAGCGCTCAGAGCCGAACACGCCCTTTTTCAGGCAGATGCGGTCCTTCAGTCCTCTCTTGTTGATCTCTTCCGCCAGCAGCAAAGCGTAGGAGGAGGTTGCGGTCAGGACTGTGGACTTTAAGTCCATCATCATCTGCAGCTGCTTGTCCGTGTTGCCCGGGCCCATGGGAATCGCCATGGCGCCAAGCTTTTCACAGCCTGCCTGAAAGCCGATGCCCGCGGTCCAGAGTCCGTATCCGGGCGTGATCTGGATTCTGTCTTTGTTGGTGATGCCCGCCGTCTCATAGCATCTGGCGAACATGATTGCCCAATCCTCCACATCCTTAGCGGTGTAAGGAATGATGACGGGCTTGCCGGTGGTTCCTGAGGAGGAATGGATTCTGACCACTTCCTCGTCCGGCACGGCCTGAATGCCGAGCGGATAGGCGTTTCTCAGATCCGCTTTGCTGGAAAAGGGCAGGTTCTCGAACTCTTCCTGACTGGTAACGCCCTCAATATTCGCCTCCTTGAAAATCTTACCATAGTAGCTGTCACTCGCGATCAGCCGCTTGATCTGACGATCGACCTGCGCCAACTGCAACTCACTTAACTTCATAGCTTTCTCCAATCTTTACACCGGCCAGGAAAGCGGCCTTGTTGGTCTCCACAAAACGCGCCGGTACTTTTCTTTCGATGACACGCAAGATATCCTGCACGGAGAATCCGAGCTTTCCGCAACCTGCCGCCACACCTAAGATGGCAATGTTGAAATACCGGGTAGAACCGAAGGGCGCACAGATCTCCTCCGCGGAAGTCACGATTGTCCGACGCTTCTTCTGAAGGTAGGCAACCATCTCTTTTCCGTCATATCCGGTGTCATGCAGAGATTCCGTGACAGGCTTGGTCGGGTCGGAATTGACGATGACCAGGCCGTCCTGCTTCAGATATATCAGGTTTCGTACCGCCTCCGCAGGTTCAAAGGAAAGCAGTACATCCGCGCTCTCCCGGGGAATCAGGGGAGAAAAAGCTTCCCCGATGCGAACATGACTGGTAACGGAGCCGCCGCGCTGCGCCATGCCGATGGTCTCGGCTGAATGCACCGCATGCCCTGCATCCATTGCCGCTTCTGCGATGATCTTGGAAGCAAGAACCGTTCCCTGGCCTCCGACACCGCATATCAAAATATCTTTATTCATAGTTTCTATCCCTTTCCGCTGCCTGTTGATTCGATTCAGGCTTTTCCTGTGCACGCCATGGTACTCATTCGTTCATGATTGCGCCGACAGGACAGATCTGACTGCACAGCCCGCAGCCGGTACAAAGGTTTTTATCAATCGTTACCTTGCCGTCGACGGTTACCAGTGCAGGGCACCCGATCTCCCGGATACATTTCCTGCATTGAATACACTTTTCACTGACGGTACACTTGCCCGTCGGCTTCGTGATTGCCACACAGGGAGATTGGAACAGGATCGCTTTGACACCCGGAAGGGATGCACAATGCCGTACCGCTTCCACAGATGCCTGATAATCAAGAGGATCTGTCTCCACAATTTCCTGTAAACCGATGCCTTCCAGCACCTTTCTGATATTGACCTTATCCACCACATTGCCCATCATATTGCGGCCCGTGCCGGGATGGGGCTGATGACCGGTCATTGCGGTCGTGGAATTATCCAGCACACAGAGAATCATATTCGCCTGATTGAAGACTGCATTGACAACCCCTGTGAGACCGGAGGCAAAAAAGGTCGAGTCGCCCACAAACGCCACTGCGACAGCTTCAGGGTCCACATGATGGAAGCCTTGCGCCATGGTGATTCCCGCACCCATGCACAGACAGGTATCGACCATATCCAGCGGCATGGCATTGCCCAGGGTATAACAACCAATGTCGCCGCAGAAGTAGCTCTTTTTTCCCTTCAGTGCCTGCTTTACCGCATAGAAAGAAGCCCTGTGGGGGCAGCCTGCGCACAAAACCGGAGGTCGTACGGGAAGCGCGGGTGCGTCGGAAAGGTCCGCCGCCCGGGTGGGTGCTTCGATCCCCAGATAATCGCAGAGGATACCGGCAATCAGATTGGTACTAAGCTCACCGTTGTGGGGAACCATTCCGTCGAGCTTACCCCTGACGGTCACGGGAAGATGATACTTTCCCGCAAGCTTTAGGAGCTGTTCTTCTATGTAAGGGCTGAGTTCCTCCAGGCACAGCACCTCTTCGGTGTTTCGCAATACCTCAGACAGGAATCTCTCCGGAAGCGGGTAAGCGGTTGCAACGCGCACCAGACGGACTTCGCTGTGGTTTTTCAAAAACTCCCTTGCATAAGCGTAAGATACGCCGGATGCGACCACGGTCTTTGCGGATGTTGCACCCTCGGCTGTATTGAATCGATAGTCTGAGAAATCGTCACCTATCTGCACATTTCTTTTCTCGATCATGCCGTGGCTGGCGTAGGAAAGTCTGGGGAAGATCACCCATTTTGCCGCGTTTTTCTCAAAGCCTTCATAAGCCTTCGGCGTCGTCTCCTCCGTCACATCAACCGAAGCGTAGGCGTGGCAGACCCGGGTGGTAGGGCGGAACAATACAGGCGTCTGATATTTCTCGGAACAAGCAAATGCATCCTGGATCATCTCGTACGCCTCCTCAGGCGAAGCAGGGTCGAACACCGGAATCCGGCAGAAATCCGCAAACCTTCTGGTATCCTGCTCGGTCTGGGAAGAGATCGGGCCGGGATCATCCGCGGCCACGATGACCATGCCGCCCTTGACGCCCACATAAGCCAGAGACATCAAAGGATCGGACGCCACATTCAGTCCCACCTGCTTCATCGTCACCATGGCTCTCGCGCCGCTGTATGCCGCACTTGCCGCGACCTCCAGCGCTGCCTTCTCATTGACTGACCACTCTATGTACACGCCGTCGTGTTTTTCGGCTGCAATTGTCTCGATAATCTCCGAAGAGGGGGTTCCCGGATATCCGGCTACCAGATTCACTCCCGCCGCCATCGCGCCCAGTGCAATGGCACTGTTTCCCATCACATATTTCTTCATTTTTTCCTGTTGTATCCCTTCCATTGTTGCAAAATCAGTCCAAAACGACTACTCTGACTAAATATTGATTATACCAAGATTTTCAAGTTTTCACAAGAGCTATCACCAAGTTATTCCAATACCGCGAAAAAGCCTGCTGCCATACAGTATCCTATACTGAAATATCTTTCTTTCCGGCGGGTTCTTCATGGAGATTCCGGCTTTTGAGATACTGCATGTTGCTTCCGGCTGATTTTTCATGCGGATTCTGAATTCCTACGATTCTGCATGTTGCTTTTGGCAGGTTCTTCATGCGGATTCCAGATTTCCGTAATTCTGCATGTTGCTTTTGGCAGGTTCTTCATGCGGATTCTGATTTCCTGCGATTCTGCATGTTGCTTTCGGCAGGTTCTTCATGCGGATTCCAGATTTCCGTAATTCTGCATGTTGTTTTCGGCAGGTTCTTCATGCGGATTCTGAATTCCTGCGATTCTGCATGTTGCTTCCGGCTGATTTTTCATGCGGATTCCAGATTCTCGCGATTCTGCATGTTGCTACATCCTTATTTTTCATGCGGATTCTCGATTCTCGCATTTCTGCATGTTGTTTTCGGCAGGTTCTTCATGCGGATTCCAGATTTCCGTAATTC
>JAEDDX010000017.1 GCA_016293615.1 Acetatifactor sp. | reverse complement strand
CGGCTGTGGTGAAGTAGGATGTATTCGTAGCCATACCCTTCAATGCCACTCGAAGTTCACTTGCTCCGTAGTGGTTTGGATATACTTCTGTTATGCTTGCATCTCCATAGTCACAATCACTCCATAGGGATGATTCAGTCTTATGATTCTGATAATCATCCTCAACCCTCTGGTCTGTTGCTATCGGGCTTGCGGCAAAGATGATGGTATTATCCCCTGATACACCCTCATCCTTTCCTAAGATGTACCATTCCTGTGGGTTGCCACTGCTGTTCTTACCAAATACCAGCTTACCGATATTTACTGCAGTTCCATCTGCATTCGGGGCAAATGTACCATCCATCAACTGTGTCTTTGTGGCATAGGCTGACACACTTGGTTCCGTTCCCGAACCGGATGCTGCCTGCACCTTATTTGCTCCGCCTGACATAGCAGGAACCAGTCCTGCCACCATGGCTAAGCTTAAGAGCATTGCCAGTCCTTTCCTTAGTCTTCTTCGTTTCTTCATTGATTCTTTACCTCCATTCTTAAGCACAAGATATCTTCAACCTGCATACCCGCACTTTCGTGCCTTCCGTGTGTTTTGCAAGGCATTTGATTGTTTATCCTGTTCACAGTTTGCCAATATTATACGATTATTTAATCCAAAAAACAATAATTTCTCATACAAATTTTAAGTTCTCTGTAACAGTTCAGCCTTCCGGCTGAACAACCAGTCTTAGCACCGACTAAAATATAGCCGGTGCACCCTTAAATAACTTTTTTACATTTTCTATCAACCCCATGTTTCTTCTTTTCAGGGTTTCTATGATTGTCAGGATTGCACAGTACATTTCATGTTCACTGTCCTTACGAAATCCTCCTGCCATCTTCTGACGATTCTTGACTTTTCTCAGGTCACGCTCACTCATATTATCGTCAAACGGCACACTGAAATCATGCAGGAACAAAAGATGATTATGCATGTATTTCTTCATACGGTTCAAAAGTGCATTTTCATCCTGCTTTGCATATCTGTATGCCGGCGGCTGTTATAGGTGTTGGCAGTTTTTCCGCATTTCTGGTCGGTGGACGGTGGATAACATTCGGTGTCAGCAAGAGATTGTGGACATTTTTTTGAAAAAACGAATGAAAAATGGGAATTACAGAGCGGTTATACACATAGAATTCCATGGTTACGCTGTAATCCCCAATTAACTGTAAAAATGAAATTTATTTTGGAAAAGTTGTTACAATAAGGCTAAACTGTTACTACAAAAGAGTCCCTCATCGGAATCAAAACTTATTTTCTGCCGCAGCACTTTTTGTACTTCTTACCGCTTCCGCAGGGGCAGGGATCGTTCGGATATACTTTCGCTTCCTTCACGATGGTTGTGGAAGACTTCTGCTCCCTGTAGAGAGCTTTTCTGGTCTCGTCATCAAAGATGCTCTTCCATGCTTCCAGATTGTACAGCCAGTCTGCTTCTGCAGCTACCATGTTCTTGTACAGCAGAGCCTTGTCAAAGCCGAGGTTGACAACGGTATCCTCTTCCATGGTCTCAAGATCATTCTTCTCCACCAGGCTGTCGTTGATGCCGTCCAAAAAACCGGTCATGGTCATGATGGGAACATGATACTTCTCAGCCAGTTCCTTCACGGTTCCCTTGACTACCTCATCCGGATTCTGAAGCAGAACCTCATATATTTCCTTCTCAGCCTGAAAATATGCAGCCCAGATCTTCTGCAGCTGAGCCTGTCCGACTGACTCGTCGTATGCGATTTTTTTCCACTGTTCTAATAATAATGCCATTGTTTTTACCACCTTTATGTAATCATGAGTTATTTCTCGCTATATTGTATAACAAAATCCCCGCAAACACAATCCTTATTTTTTCCTATTGTGTCGAATTCGTCCGCCAAACACCGAAAAAGTGTCAAAATACAGGTGAATTGCTGCATTTTTCTCTTCCTTTGTCGGAGATATGCCTCCGTACAGATATGCCTGCAAAGGTTCGGTCATAGTCCTTATATCCGTTCCCTCATTGAGCAGATACTGCGCCAGCTCGCGCGGTGTCAGATACGAGGCGCCGGGTATTTTCTTCGCGGAGAGCTTCCTGACCGTTCTTTTATAAATTTGCGTCAGGCAGCTGCCGGGGGCAAGGAAGCAGATTCTGAGCCGAAACCACAGCTCGAGCAGCAGGGGCAGCAGGATGCGGATCAGCAGTACCGTCACTGCGACGGCAGCTCCCGCCAAAAGGACCGTGCCCATCAGACCGACATCGACCTTCAGCCTCGACAGAAAGGCACTCAGACTTCCGTCCGCAGCGGTATCGTGGGGAATCACCCTTGCCGAAGTGGGTTCGAATACCGTCCAGCCCATGCAGGGCAAAAAGACCTCCGGATAAGCGTGCGAGGTGCTTTCCTTGACATAATACTCTTTCTCCCTGCCGGTAAACTCCGGCACAAAGCCTTCCGCGTAGCGCACCGACAGCCCAATCGAGCGCGCCATCAGGGTATAGGCCGAAGCATAGTCGGAGCAGGTTCCGGTCTGACTCTCGAACACGAAATACTCCGGGGAGTCGTCCTCTGCCCGGTAAGTGATATCATAAGAAAACTCTCTCCCCTGAAAGAACTCCTGCAGGGCAGACGCCTTCTCCCAGTCGTAGGTCAGATCCTTCGTCAGCTCCAGCGCAAGCTCCCGCAGAGCATCCGATATCTGAGCGGTATTCTCCGCGCACTCCCTGCCGTATTGCGCCGCCGCAAGATGCTCCCTGTACCAGTCTGCCGCCGTTTGTGCATCCTCATCCTGATGTTTATCCAGGATGCCATACAGGTCGGAAAGCATTGCAAGCGCCGTCTCCATATCCAGATTGCCGCCGCCCCGGCGAATCCATTCAGGCGCCGCCGTCACATCATCATAGAAGGCAAGCTCCATCCTGTGATCCTTCGGATGCATGCCCTCTTCTCTTCGAAAGGTCCCGCAAAGCGTCGCATAAAAAGGCGCTTCATCGCTGCTTTGCACGGACACGATTCTGGTCGGCACAAGATAATAGACTGCGCCGAAATTCTCCGCACTGATCTGCAGCGTTCTTATGGGATCCGAGACCGTTTCTCCCTCCAGCAGTCCCTCCAGACCATATCGCTTCGCAAAGCCCGGTTCGTACTGCTCACCTTTTCGGATGGCGCTTTGAAGTTTTGAGAAGGACAGGGACCGATGCTCCTGCTCCCACTGTGCGGGCAGAAGCTTTGTACTCTCGGTTTCCTTATCTGCAACCCATCGGTCTCTTCTGAAGTCATAGTAATCAAAATTCTGCCTCTTCAGATAGACAAACGCCTCCCCGTAGAGATAATACAGTCTTCTGTTGACGCCCCTTCCGAAAAAGTCGGCATCGCCTGATACGCTTCCCAATGTGGAAAAATCATCGTCCACCTCGGTGTGTGTATTTCCGCCCAGGAACAAATCCTCGAACCTGTCGTAATAACGCGCCTCCTTCTCCTTGGGGATCGCCGAGGCCGCCAGAAACAGAACAAAAATGTAAACACCCGCTGCAGCCGCCATCGCCCATCTGCCATACACCGCGCTTTTCTCGCGCTTTCCCGCCCTGACGCTTAAGAAAACCGCCACATTCAGGGTGGCGATCAGGATGAGATACAGATTGTCAATGTCATTCATGACCTTCGCATACAGCACACACGGAAGGAGACTCAACAACATCAGAAACGAAGTCCTGTAGAGCACCTTTGCAAAATAATATACGGTCGTTCCGAAGAACACAACGCATCCGAACCACAGCGCCTTCTCATAAGAAATCGCCGAATCGATCTCGCTGCCGGCCGTCAGAAGCCATTCCTGAAAGGGCGTATAGGTCTCATACCAGCCGTCGATCAACAGTCCGGAAAGCAGCCGGCCGGAAAGTGCGAGTCCGCCCGTGACCAGCAGTCCGCCGATGACTTTATGCTTTTCCGTAAAACGGCAGACGGCAAAGACCGGTATCAGCATAAGTGCCGTCAGGAAAGTGATGCGGTTAAAGCCAAGCTCGAAGTCAAACACGCTCAGCACCGCCATTGTCAGTACCAGCACAAGTGCAAACGGCAGGGCAAGTGCGAGCAGGGTTTCTCTCCGGGCAGGATTTTTGAGCTTCAGGGACAATATCTTCTCTCTCATAATACCTCCCCCGACTGCGACGCCGCGACATAGACGGATACCGCAAAATCATCCTGTTTTCCGAACAGCTGCGGCACACGCTCCACGGCAAATGCATCCCGAATCGGCGTACAGTACAGCATTGCACTACAGCCGCTCTGCCCGTCAGGAATCTCCTGCGGGATACGATTGTCATCCGCTCTGTCCACAAAGTAATACTCCGCAAGCTCACGAATCAGAGCTTCCGCTCCGCCCTCGTCCGTAATGGGAAGACACCTGAAGTCTGCATCCTTTCGAAAGTAAAACTTCACCGCAAGTTCGCTGCGCACCAGGCACTGCACGAACCCGAGCGCCTGTTCCAGGGTCTCCTGCTGCAAAAAGCAGCGCATCAGCGCACTGTCCTTCGAGGCATCCGCCCCGGGGATCTGTTTGATCTCTTCCGCTGTCAGTCTATCGGCGACATTCTCACAAAGATAGGGATCTAAAACGATAGCCACGCCGGCGCCGACGCGCATCTCATCGAGACGTACATACAGGTCCTTTCGTCCGGCGGACAGTTTCCAGTTGATTCGCTTGACCGGGTCTCCCGGCTGGTAGATACGATGTTCATATCCGGGGAAACCTCCGAAAGTATGTCCCGAGACCTCTGTTGTCTCCTCACTCTGTTCCCTGCCTGCCGCCGCCTGCGAAAGAACGCGCAGATACTCTGCATCCGAAGGAATCTCCGCCACCTCCGGAAGCACTCCCACTCTCCGGCTCTCGCCGGCGAAGACCGTTTTCGATACCGCAAAGCGAAACAGATTGGTCAAATCCAGCACCGACAGCTTCTTCACGCCGATGGAGGAGCTTCCGGCCAGCTTCGCCGTATAGACTGCCTCGCACTGTGCTGTCTGAAACGGCAGCACGGAAAGATACATCGTCTCCTGACTGCAGACGAGTCCGGGGCACCCAAAAAACTCCACCTTCACCGGCGGAGTCGGAAGACAATATTTGTTTTTGATCCGGACGGACAACCTGCAGCATTCCCCCTTGGAAAGGATATCCTCACTTCCGCTTACCTCGACTTCGATTCCGCGGGCAAACGGCAGGCTGTATACGATTGATACGACAGGTGCCAGCAGCAGCATCAGCACCAGAAACCAGCCGACCCGTCCGCTGCAAAACAGTGCGAATATGACGGCAAACAGAATCGCTGTCAGATAATGCAGGACTGCCTTATAAATCTGTCGGGCTCTCTTCCACTTTTCTCTCATATATTCCTCTAATCAACCGGTACCGGTACCTTCTTAAGAATAGCCCGGATACAGTCCTCGGCCGTTCCGTACTCACTTTTACCGCCGGGCGCAAGCATCAGTCTGTGTGCCAGCACAAACGGTGCAAGATACTTAATATCATCCGGCAGCACGAAAGCACGTCCCTGTATGTAGGCGTACGCTTTGGAAGCGCGGCACAGTGCCAGACTTCCTCTGGGGCTGACTCCGAGCCGCACACCGCTCATGCTTCGTGAACACTCGGAAATGTCAACGATATAAGCCTCCAGCTTTTCACTGATGGCAACAGCATCAGCCTCGGCAATCATCTCCTTCAACTGGCTGCAGTCTGCCACATAGGACAGTTTCTCCCTGCCTGCAGCATTCTCCCTCCTCAAGATGGCGAGCTCGTTCTCTCTGCCGGGATAACCCATGGTAAGCTTCATCAGAAAACGGTCCATCTGCGCCTCCGGCAAATGATAGGTGCCGTAGGTTTCCACAGGATTCTGGGTTGCAAGCACCATGAAGGGCTCGGGCATGCGGTAGGTCACGCCGTCGATGCTGACCTGTCTCTCCTCCATGATCTCCAGAAGAGCAGACTGTGATTTGGCGGAAGCACGGTTGATCTCATCCGCCAACAGGAAGTTGCAAAAGGCAGCTCCTTTCTTGAACTCCTGGTGTCTGTCCTCGCCGCTTATCATGGTAAAGCCCGTGATGTCGGAAGGCATAACATCCGGCGTCATCTGCAGCCTGTGCAGAACGGCGTCACAGCTCTTCGCCAGAGAAGCCGCCAGCCTGGTCTTGCCCACACCCGGTACATCCTCGATCAGTACATGTCCCTCCGCCAGAAGTGCCGTGAGGACAAGCTCGATCACCTCACGCTTGCCGACAATGACCTTCTCAATATTCTGAATCAAAGCCTCCAGTTTTGCATTTTGACTCATAAGACCGGTTCCTTTCTATGTAATACGATTGCTTCTGCGCCAGATCTTGCGCTGCTCGGCTTCCCTGATCAGTCCGTCCCTGAAGTCGGGATGCGCGATGGAGATCAGTGCTTCTGCCCTTTCCCAGGTGGAGCGTCCCTCGAGATTGACTACCCCGTACTCTGTGGCCAGGAAATAGACCTGACTTCTGGGCGATGTAATGATATCTCCGTTAAACTGTGGCCGGATTCGGGAATGCATCACCCCGTTTCTGTCATGATGCACGGACTTCATACAGATAAAGGCCTTGCCGCCCCGGGATGCCGATGCTCCGATCAAAAAATCCAGCTGTCCGCCCGTACCGGAGATCTGTCTTGCGCCAGACCCTTCCGCCGCCACTTGACCATATAGGTCAACAGCAACACAGCCATTGATGGAAACCATATTGTCGATCTGCGCAATGACGCTGGGACGGTTTACATACTCAAGCGGATAAGCGGCCACGCCCGGATTATCATCGAGCCATTCATACAGCTCTGCGGAGCCCACCGCACATCCGAACACGCCCTTGCCGCGGTCGATCTGTTTCTTGCGGTTGGTGAGTTTTCCGGCAAGATATAACTTCAGATAGGCGTCGGAGCAAAGCTCTGTATGCATGCCGAGGTCCTTGACATCCGACTGCGCTATGATCTCGCCGACCGCATTCGGGATGCTGCCGATACCGAGCTGCAGCGTGGCGCCGTCCACGATATAAGGAATCAGGTGCTTTGCAATCATGATCTCTTCTTCCCCTGGTTCCGGATAGGAAGGATGATGGAATGGCTCATGCTCGCCTTCTACCACAAAGTCTACATTCGAGATATGGATACACTCATCATATCCGCCGCGGACCTTCGGCAGATGCTCATTGACCTCCAAAATGACCACATCTGCCATACGGGTGATCGGCGCAGCAACGCCGGTATTGACCGAGAAGTGGAAGAAACCGTGCTTGTCCATCGGAGTCACACTGACCATGACCACATTGACATGCAGGAAAAATTCATAGTAAGCCGCATTGTTGTGAAAGACCATCGGGATGTAATAGCACAGTCCCCTGTCACACAGCTGCCTCTCATAAGCAGAACAATGCCAGCTGTGATACACAAAATGCTCCTGCAGCGGGTCGCTCTCAACGGTTGCAAGCGGTCCGTCCATCAGATTGCCTCTGATCTTGACATCCTGCAGCTCCTCTCTTCTTCCGGCCAGAGCGCGGTCCAGCAGCACCGGCTTGCCAAGACAGCTGGTATAGTCGATCCAGTCACCGCTTTTCACCACACGCACCGCATCCTCCGGTGTGCGCAGTTTCTTTTGATATTCCCCGATAAAATCCTTCATTTTTTCCCTCCGATACAATACTCCCCGATTCTATCTAACCGCAATTATCTTCCCCTGCAATAAAGTCAGTACCAAGGCCAGCACAAAGCATACAGCCATCGATACCAGGAAGGTCAAAAACCCGGGGCCGACATAGGCCACGCAGGTCAGATAGCTCGGGAACACAAACGACATACACTGCGTGCCCGCCATACCGACCATTGCGCCGCCCACAGCTCCGGACAGACAGGCCGTGATCATGGGGCGGACCAGGGGTACATTGACGCCGTATAAAGCAGGCTCCGACACGCCAAGACCCGCGGTAAAAGCAGCCTGCAGGGCTGCCTGTTTCATTTTTTTATCCTTTTTGCACAGAAGCGCAACCGCAAGCGCAGCACCGCTTTGTGCATACACAGCACCGCCGACCAACGGCATGATCACATCATAACCGTTGGCTGCAATATTGCCCAGGCAGATCGGCACAAGGCTCCAATGTGCCCCTACGACTACCATGGGCTGTATCACAAAGCCCATAAATGCTCCCGCCAATACCGGATTCCGGTTATAGAGGCTGAAGAATACGCTTGTCAGCCCGTCCCCGATTCGTGCGCCAAGCGGTCCAAACAGCAGAAAAGTCACCGGTATGACAATCAGGCAGCAGACGACCGGCTTTACAAACCCTCTTACCTTGCCGCTGATATAGCGGTCACAGGGTTTTTCCACCAGGCACAACAATCCGACCGCCAGCAGCACCGGAATGACGCCGCACTGATACACCGCATGCGGCACAGGGATTCCGAACACTGCCATCTCCTGGTTCTGCTCCACGAAGTTCACGATGTCCGGGTAGAGCATCGCACAGGGAATCATCATGGCAATCCCCGGATCAGCCTTCCACTGCTTTGCGGCTGCGACCGCCAGGTAAAACGGCAGGAAGAAAAAGAAACCGTCCGATACCGCATAAAACAATCGATAAATACCGTCCGTACGGGATAACATGCCCGCGGTCGAGAGGATCACAAGGACACTTTTGATGATGCTGGCCGCCGTGATCAGGTTGATGATCGGGAAAAAGATTCCCGTCAGATGCTCCACAAGGATCTGATAGATACCTCTCTTTTTTTCACCGGGTTTCCCCGATTCATTTGTAGTTATAGGTTCAATGCTCATGATAGATGAAATATCCTCTTACATCTTTCGTCTGTATAAATTACTTCTTTTGCAAGCTTACGATATGCCTCCTCGTGCAGATAGGTATGCCGGAAGGGCTTGATTGTGGGTGCCAGCTCTACTGCCTTCTCGTAATCCTGCGCACTCAGCTCCAGCGTCTCCACATAGTCCCAGAAGCCGGTTTCGGTCAGAATCGTGTCCACCCTCTGATACCTGTGATCCTGCACCTTTGCCATGATATAGGTCGCAACACCGACCTGAATCCCGTGAAGCTGAGGGCACTCCGCCATCTTATCCAGCGCGTGTGAAATCAGATGCTCACTGCCGCTGGTGGGCGCGCTGGAGCCTGCGATCTCGTTGGCGATACCGCTCATCGCAAGGGAATCCAGAAGCTCCTTCAAAAAGAGTCTGTCATCGATGGTTTCAAAGGGCGTCCGCACGAAGCTGTTTACCGCCTTCTTCGCGATCATCATCGCAAAATCATTCACCTTCGCATATCCGTGGGCCTGCTCAAACTGCCAGTCATAAAGCGCCGTGATTTTGGAGACCATATCACCGATTCCGGAGAATAAGAACTTCCTCGGCGCACTCTTAATCACATCCGTATCCACCAGGATTCCGTAAGGCATTCTGGCAGGCACCGATTTTCTTCTGCCCTCCACGATCAAAGATGCGCTGGAGCTGGAAAACCCGTCGGAGGATGAGCTCGTAGGCACACTGATAAAGGGAATCTTCAACAGATATCCGCAATACTTCGCCGCATCGATGACTTTCCCGCCGCCGAGTCCGATCACTGCCTGTGTGGTATTGGGCAGAGAAAACGCCAGCTTCGTAATATCCTCAATTGCAACCGTATCCAGCTCCTGATACTGCAGCACCACCACATCACTGTCAAGGAGCGAAACCATCACATCCTTGCCAAACATATCCACCAGTCCGTTTCCGAACAATATCACTACTCTCGTCAGTCCCGCTTCCTTCAGATACTGCCCGATCTGTTTGATAGCGCCCTGCTCGATCTTCAGGATGGAGGGGATTGCGATATACTCTTTATTTGAAGCCATAGGATTATCCTTTCTGTCAGACATATTACTCTTATTATAACCTATTATAACCGATTTGCCTTCCGTTTGCCAACCATATGCTTCCTTTTTCTTCATTCCTTTTCTTCATTCCTTTTCGGACTTTTGTTCCTGCGCGGGACTTTGTGGGATTGCGCTCCTGTGCAACGCCACAGTCATTGCCGCAGTTCTTTCGAGAAATCTGCACTGCTTATTTTCACAAGTCCTGTATATTCCGGGCGTTTTGGGGCAGACTATCCTATTATCAGGAATCCCCCCTTCCTGAATGATACCAAAGAGAAGGAATTACTTAATCCTCCCCTTACGAAATCCCCGGACTTGAGGAATCTCAGGCCCGGGGATTTTGACTTTTGCGGCAAAACATGCTATGATAACAAACATATGACGCTTCTAATATTCCCCAAAAGCTGCGTCACTGAAATCATGATTGCAAAATACACTTCGGGAGGAAGCATTTATGACCGACCAGAATAAGAACTCCGGACACAACATCACACTCAGACAGATTCTTGCCATAGCCGGCATTGTGATACTGGTGCTGCTCTATGCGGCACTGCTTTTTTCCGCCATCTTCGACCGTTCGGAAACCTTCGACCTGTTTTTTATCTGCCTGTTTGCCACCATGGCGGTCCCCCTTCTGCTCTGGATCTACATCCGCCTGTTTGACAATGTGCGCAGACGCAGGGATGAGGCGCAGGCTGCCAACGGCCAGTTACAGACGCCGGATGACAGCAGCCAATCAGAGGCGCCGGACCATAGCAGCCAACTGCTGCCGTCGGATGATAACGACTCAGCGAAGCAGTGAGTGCATCACTTCTTTTTGACGCCAAGCACTTCGATCATCTTGGCTCTGTCGAAATTATAATCTTCTATCGCCGCCGTCAGGGACGGATACCATCTGGCCCCGTAGCAGTGATAATCATTGTGCAGCAGATACCCTGTCGTCCTGTTTCGGACATCCTTCGTGACACACATCGTATGGATGCCGGCGCGCAGGGTGTTTTTATTGTTGTATACGACCACAATAAACGCCTCAAACTGCGCCGTAAATGCCAAAAGCCGTTTTCTGTCGCAGGCTGTTCCGACCAGTTTTCCCACCTGCAGACCGCTCTTTTTCAGATACCGTTCTACGGCAGAAGGCGCACTTCCGAACCGTCCTCCGCACGCCGCAGCATTTCGTTCAAATGTATACAAAAGCTTCGGGAAATCCCCGGTCTGCGCCTCACCGGACAAAAACTGCTCCAGATTGAAGACCGCTATTGCCTCGCAGGAATTATAATCGGCAAATAAAGGCGTACGGCGCCTGTCCTTCACGCCAAAGTGAAATGCTTCCGCACCGGACGCCTCCCCCAGGAGTGCCTGTCTTTCCAGATACAGGCGACCGTCTGCAGCTCGCTGCAGAACGCTGTCCTTTCGCATCTCCCAAAGCCTCTGATTGTGTGCCAGATGCTCCTTCGCAGTTTCCCCGGAAATACGGCCGATATGCGTGCACAACGAATACCCCGCAAGCACCGCGCCTACAGGGACATGCTTCGAAATCAGTTGTAATAGGTAATCCCTGATTCTGCTCTCTTTCTTCTGTCGCTTCACACCTCTACTCCCAGTGCACGCAATTCTTCCGTTGCCTGCTCCTTTGATTTGAAGCAAATCGCTTCTATACCACAGTTTCTTGCCCCTTCCACATTGCGCATGGTATCGTCCAGGAAGACGCACTCGCAGGCCTTCAGATCATACCTGGACAGTAACAGCTCATAAATTGCCGGGTTCGGCTTGATCAGTTTGACCGTATAGGACAGGATGCCGCCGTCCATCAGCGGCAGAAACGCCAGGGAATCGGGGCATTCCTCCTCTGCCTTTTTCGAAAAGTTCGACAGATAATAGACCCCGTAGCCTTTTGCCTTCAGCTCCCGGATCCAGTCGCAGGCGTAATCCCTCAGCTTCACGATACCGGCAATATTTCCAAACGCCTCACGCAGTTCGCGTTCCAGGGAAGGATCATTTTTCACAAAAGAATCCAGAACCTCTTCCTCGCTCCACACACCGCGGTCTATCTCATTCCAGCTATTGCTCAAAACGGAGGCTGCAGCAATCCTGCCGATCGTCTCCTCATCGAATCCCTTCTGTTCCAGAAATTCTCTCCAGCAAAAATCAGACAACACATTTCCAATGTCAAAAATAATATTCCGAATCATTCCTTATCCTCTCTCGATCAGTCCCATGGTTTCCAGCAGTCTCGCCGCCGCATTGGAAAGGACCGCATGTTTTCTTTTTACCACACAAAAATGTCTCTTGGGAATCATACGATTAAAACGCAGTTCAAACAGCACGCCGCTATCCAGCGCTTCTTTTGCAAAATCGCGCACCACACAGCCTACGCCCAGGTTTCTCAGGGCAAACTGAACGATCATATCACTCGTTGCAAGTTCAAATTCAGGCGCGAGGGTGATTCCGTTCTCCGCCAGATACCGGTTCATATAGCTTCGGCTGCTGGTGTTGTTTTCCAGAACGATCATCGGAAGCTTCAGCAGCTCCTGCAGGTCCAGCATACGGTTCTTATAGGCGATGAATCTTCTGCCCGCGACAAATACATCCTCCACCTCCCGCACCGGAATCACTTCCATGTCATCCGCTGCCTCAAACGGAGAACTGACCACGCCAAAGTCGATGATGCCCTCCCGCAGACTCTGCAGGGTCTCCGGCGTCGGTCCGTTAGTGACATTGACCTTGATGGCCGGATACTGTTCACTATAGCTCTCCAAAAAAGGCAGAAGGTAGAACTGCAGCGTCATATCACTGGCACCGATGTGAACTTCTCCCGTCTCTAAGTTCTTCATCTTCTGCACTTCTTCCGTGCCAAGCAAAAACTGCTCGTAACCGGTCTTCACATACTCGTACAGCACCCTTCCCTCCGCAGTGAGGGTCACGCCTCTGGACTCGCGCTGAAACAGACTGACTCCCAGCTGCGATTCCAGCAGCTTCACGGACTGACTTACCGCCGGCTGCGAGATAGACAAAAGAGCGGCAGCTTTGGTTACGCTGCCGCAATTTGCCGTGTAATAAAACACTTTCAAATATTCCAGATTTACTGTCATCATTATTTTTTCAAAGCACTCTCTCTGTAGATGATGTCATCTCTGCCGGGTCCGTTGGATACCATGGTAATAGGATACCCGATCCGGCTTTCGATAAACTCAATATAGTTTCTGCAGTTCTCAGGGAGATCTTCGTACTTTCTGATGCCTCTGATATCACACTTCCAGCCGGGAAGCTTCTCCAGAACGGGCTTAGCCTTCTCAAGCTTCGCGGTCACAGGGAATTTGGTGGTTATCTCACCGTCAATTTCGTAGCCGACGCAGACAGGAATCTCATCCAGATATCCGAGCACATCCAAAACAGTGAAGGCTACATCCGTGGTTCCCTGCAGGCGACATCCGTACCTGGAAGCAACACAGTCAAACCAGCCGACGCGTCTGGGACGTCCCGTGGTTGCACCGTATTCACCGCCGTCACCGCCTCTGCGGCGAAGCTCTTCTGCTGCATCACCAAACAATTCAGAGACAAAGGCACCCGCGCCGACTGCGGAGGAATAAGCCTTGCAGACAGTTACGATCTGCTTGATCTCATAGGGAGGCAGACCCGCACCGATTGCGCCGTATGCTGCCAGAGTGGATGAGGAAGTGACCATCGGGTAAATACCGTGATCGGGATCCTTCAAAGTACCGAGCTGCCCCTCCAGCAGGACAGTCTTTCCCTGCTTCAAAGCTTCATCCAGGAAGGAGGATACATCGCACACATAGGGAGCAACCATGTCCCTGTAGCTGTGCAGGGTCTCAAGAAGCTCTGCCTTGTCGATCAGAGGCTTGTGATAGAGATGCTCCAGAAGGACATTCTTCAGCTCGCAGATTCTCTCCACCTTCTCCTGCAACAGTTCTTCATCAAAAAGTTCGCTGACCTGAAAACCGATTTTGGCGTACTTGTCGGAGTAGAACGGTGCAATGCCGGACTTGGTGGAACCGAATGACTTGCCGCCCAGTCTCTCCTCCTCGTACTGATCAAATAAAATGTGATAAGGCATTACCATCTGCGCCCTGTCAGATACCAGAATCTTCGGCATGGGAACATTTCTGTCCACGATGGACTGAATCTCCTTGAAAAGCAAAGGAATGTTCAGTGCCACACCGTTGCCGATAACGCTCGTTGTATGACTGTAAAACACACCTGACGGTAATGTATGCAATGCAAACTTTCCGTAATTGTTCACGATGGTATGTCCCGCATTGGCACCACCCTGAAAACGAACGATAATGTCCGCGGTCTGTGCCATCATATCGGTAATCTTACCTTTTCCCTCGTCGCCCCAGTTTGCACCTACAATCGCCTTAACCATATTTTCCTCCGTTCCTGCTCTATGCTCGCAGTTATCAACAATATTTACGGAGTAATTATAGTATACTATCATTTATAAGTAAAATCAATATATATTATGTGTTTTATAAGTTTTACTTATACATTTAGTTTTGTCAACTCCGTGCCGGCGCTTACAGTGAGTCCGGGGTCCCTGTATCCGGGCGGTTTATTCTTCTCACGAATTCTATTTTGCAGACAACTAAAGTCCTGCGCTACCATTCTCTCCTATCCGATCATTGTTTCATCTTTCATCCGTTACCATACGACAACAAGCCCTCTTGCGGTATGTGCTTCGCTCTCACATTGAAGCGAGCCCGTCACGGCATCTGCCATACGGGCTCGTTTTTACTATGAAACTTATGATCTGTTTTCTATTGTCTTCTCCTGAATGGCCTGCCGGATCCTGCTTTTCACCAGTTCAGCGATCTCCGCAGTCGACATCCCTGCATATTCTTCGTACAGAATCGGCGGCAGAAAATGAACCTGCGTGGTTATTTTTCTCAGAGAATTGATTTGAAACACCTTATAGGAATCAATGATCGCCACAGGTACGATCGGTGCCTTTGATTTGGTTGCGCACTGAAAGGCTCCCGGAAGGAATTTCTGCAGTTCATTTCCGTTGTTTTCATATCCGCCCTCCGGGAAGACGATATAGCGGCGTCCCTGTTTTACTTCCTGAATGATATTCAAAATCGTCCTGACCTGCTTTTTCATATCAGACTTATCCAGGCGCTGTCCCTTGATCAGCTCCACGAAGGGGTTGACGATGGGAAGCCTGGACCGTTCATAGTCCATCACCATCGTACAGGGCGATTGGTGCGACGCGATAATACCCAGAAGGTCAAACTTTCCCTGATGATTCGGGAACATGACATATCCCCCGTCCTCCGGAAGGTTCTCCTGTCCGTAACACAGCGTTTTGATGCGCCCGACACACATGCAGATACGCACACATCGTCTTGCAACATCATATCTGGCATTCTCTGTATAATCAGACTCATGATATTTGATATAGTAAGCCTTCGCGATGTAGTACAGCACCAACGGCAGACATATCAGAATCACATAATACATTCTCAGCATGACTACTCTCTTCCATCCCAACAATAGGTGCAGAGCTTCTCTCTCGGAATTCCTACGGACGCGATCATATCATCCAGTCTGTGGAATCTTAAGGAGGTGAAGCAAAGCTGTTCGCCAATTCGTTTTACCATTTCCTTGTATTCTTCGGCATCGGGATTCGCATAATTTTTCAGATCGATCTTTTTCTCGTCTGCTTCCATCTCTTTGATGACTCTTCTGGTGATCAGATCCATCTCGGAGGAGGAACGGGAGAAGTTCAAGTACTTACAGCCATACAGCAGTGGCGGGCAGGCAGGACGGATATGAACCTCTCTTGCACCGCTCTGGTACAAAAATTCTGTCGTCTCGCGAAGCTGTGTGCCTCTTACGATAGAGTCGTCGATCAAAAGCAGGCTCTTGTTCTCGATCAGCTGTGCCACGGGAATCAGCTTCATCTTCGCAATCAGATTGCGCTGTGTCTGAATGGTCGGCATAAATGATCTGGGCCAGGTGGGCGTGTATTTGATAAACGGTCTGGAGAAGGGAATGCCTGATTTGTTTGCATAACCGATGGCGTGTGCTGTGCCGGAATCCGGAACCCCCGCTACGATATCAGGCTTCACATTGTCGCGCTCCGCAAGCTTTGCACCACAGTGATAACGCATTTCCTCTACACTGATTCCCTCGTAGGAAGAAGAAGGATATCCGTAGTATACCCACAGGAAGGTACAAATCTTCATCTCCTTGCCGGGATTGACCAGAGTTTTTACACCTTCCGGCGTAATCACGGCGATTTCTCCCGGTCCGAGATCCTGATAATGCGTATACCCGAGATTCAGGTATGCAAAGCTTTCAAAGGAGGCGCAAAATGCGCCGTCCTTCTTTCCGATGGATATGGGAGTTCTTCCGAGACGGTCTCTCGCGGCATAGATGCCCAGGGGAGTCATCACAAGGATGGTCATGGAACCGTCGATCACCTCCTGCGCATACTGAATTCCTTCCACGAGGTTATCCTTCTGGTTGATGATGGAAGCCACAAGCTCGGTAGCATTGATGTCACCTCCGCTCATCTCTAAGAAGTGGGAATGTCCCTTTGCAAATAATTCTTTGATCAGCTGTTCGGTATTGTTGATCTTGCCGACTGTGGTGATTGCATAGGTTCCGTGATGGGAGCGCACCATCAGGGGCTGCGGCTCATAGTCAGAGATACAGCCGATACCGATGTTGCCGCTCATCTCGTTGACATCACGGTCAAATTTTGTACGGAAGGGAGCGTTCTCGATATTGTGGATTGCTCTGTCATATCCTTTCTCCTTGCTGAATACTGCCATACCGGCTCTTCTCGTACCCAGGTGGGAATGATAGTCCGTTCCGAAAAACAAATCAAATACACAATCCTGCTTTGAAGCTACGCCAAAAAAGCCACCCATTTTCTATTCTCCTTCATCTGCTATTTCAAACTTTCATGCCGGGCATTCTTGCAGTATAGACAGCGAAGTTGCCCATACCACAAGAAAGAATGGTAACAGAAACCATTCTTTCCTAAAAATTATACCGTAATCTCAGCCTTTACGCCGAGTAACTCCTTATTCTCCTCAAGCACGGGACGAATGACATTCTTTAAGAAGTTGTCCACCTGCTCCCTGGAACGGCCCACATATTTTGCGGGATCCATGGTCTTCTTAAGGTCTTCCAGTGACAGATTGAATGCAGGATCTGCAGCAATCAGCTCCAGAAGATTATTCTCCTTGCCTTCCACCTTCACGGTTCTGCCGGCCTCCATGGAAAGCTCGCGAATGCGCTCATGGAGCTCCTGTCTGTTGCCGCCTGCCTTAACGGCATCCATCATGATATTCTCGGTTGCCATGAAGGGAAGCTCGCTTAACATTCTCTTCTCGATAACCTTGGGGTATACGACCAGACCGTCCACCACATTCAGGCAGAGGTCCAGAATACCATCGATTGCAAGGAAGCCCTCCGGGATGGAAAGTCTCTTGTTCGCGGAATCGTCCAGGGTTCTCTCAAACCACTGGGTCGCCGAAGTGATGGCAGGGTTGAGTGCATCGATCATCACATATCTGGACAGAGAAGCGATTCTCTCACTTCTCATGGGGTTTCTCTTATATGCCATGGCAGAGGAGCCGATCTGGGTCTTCTCGAAAGGCTCTTCCACCTCCTTCAAATGCTGAAGAAGTCTGATATCGTTGCTCATCTTGTGTGCGGATGCAGCGATGCCGGCAAGCACATTTGCCACTCTGGTGTCCACCTTGCGGGAGTAAGTCTGCCCGGATACCGGGTAGCACTCGGCAAAGCCCATCTTCTTCGCGATCATGGGATCGATCTTGTCGATGGTCTCCTGATCTCCGTCGAACAGCTCCAGGAAGGAAGCCTGGGTTCCCGTGGTTCCCTTGGAGCCGAGAAGCTTCATGGTACTGAGAACATAGTTCAGATCCTCCAGATCAAGATAAAACTCCTGCAGCCACAGAGTCGCACGCTTTCCCACGGTAGTGGGCTGTGCAGGCTGGAAGTGTGTGAATGCAAGGGTAGGCTGTGCCTTATATTTTTCCGCAAAATCAGCCAGCTCGGCAATGACATTGACCAGCTTCTTCTTCACAAGCTTCAAAGCCTCTGTCATCACGATAATATCGGTATTGTCTCCCACATAACAGCTTGTCGCACCGAGATGAATGATGCCTGCTGCCTTGGGGCACTGCTGTCCGTAGGCGTACACATGGCTCATGACATCGTGACGCACTTCCTTTTCTCTTGCCCTGGCCACCTCATAATTGATATCCTCGGCGTGTGCCTTCAGTTCTTCAATCTGTTCATCCGTGATGACGGGCTTACCGTCTCTGGAAAGTCCCAGTTCCTTCTCCGTCTCTGCCAGCGCGATCCACAACCTTCTCCAGGTGCGGAATTTCATATCGGGGGAGAAAATATACTGCATCTCCCTGCTGGCGTAACGCTCTGAAAGAGGACTTACATATCTGTCTGTGCTCATACTGATACCATGCCTTTCTCTTACCGGTTTGATATATTTTTCAACCAAATAATCATACACAAGTGATTTTCTTTCGTCAATAGTGATAATCCACTA
Source organism: Acetatifactor sp. (assembly GCA_016293615.1). Taxonomy (GTDB): domain Bacteria; phylum Bacillota; class Clostridia; order Lachnospirales; family Lachnospiraceae; genus Acetatifactor. The sequence continues at coordinate 26,431 of JAEDDX010000017.1, read as the reverse complement.
AAAACTTATTCCGAAACGCTGTTTCGGTAGCTTTCTTTTAGAATCGTTACGATTTCCCCGCTCTCCTCGAGGTAACGGTGCAGTTCTCCGCTCTCTCTGAGCTCCCTTCTGGTATAGAGGCGCAGAAACTCCGGCTGTTCCTCCCATTCATGTACCAGCCCTTCCATCTCGCGCTCCAGATCCAGGGTCGCCTCGTAACCGTCCATATTGTCCGCGACGAAATCAATGTACTCACTCTCTGTCAGTTCCAGTCTCTTCGCCGCCAGGTAATCTCTGTAATAGTCCTGCCTGGAGTCGATCTCATAGGCTTTGAGGAAGCACTGCGCCGCCCGGTCGTAGATCATAAGCCCCGTCAGCGCCACTCCTTTGTTATGCCAGATACCGGCAAGACATTCCTGCGGGGGAAGCTGTTCCCTGCCGTTCTCCGGGGACTCCCACTTCTCAATCAGGTTTTCATACCCTTTGATTGCCGCCTGGAATCGCTTCTTTTTCACCAGATAATCGATCTGGCTCTTCTTTCTCTCGATGCTGCTCAGTCCCGCGCCGTCCCGAAGGGTCGTCTTCACATCCATGATGGTCTGCTCATCATAGAGTCCGACATAAGACAACAGCGTCGCCACAAAAGGAATAAAGGAATCCTTTCTGTGTCTGATGGAATTGAGGATTCTGGACAGTTCATGCAGTCCGCACTCACTGTCGATCCAGTCCAGCATACTGTCGTTTGCCATCGAAGGGTCCAGAAGGAAGGTATTCTCCTTCATACAGTAACACAGTTCTTCGATGCTGTAGACATTGATGCCCAGATCCGAGATACAATATGGAGTTGCCGCGTAATCACCGATACATACACTGACGCGCATAAATCCAACCATGCCTTTCCGGTATCGTGTGAGAGGTTCCTCTCACCTTCCTGCTAATATAAATCGATTTCCTCTTTCCAGATGCGGCCGGTCGCCGCACGGATCTCGCCAAAGCCCATGTCCTCGATCTCGACAGTCAGGACAGTCTCGCGCTCCATATACAGTCTGACATTGAGTCTTGCGATGTCCGCCGGAAAATCCTCCAGAATGATCTGCGCCAGCTTCCCGTTTCTGCCGGTCAGGGGCGTGATCATGATACCCAGTTCATTGCCGTCCCTTAAGTACAGGTCGAGACTGCACTCTGCCTCATACCAGTTGACGCCGGCATCGAGGAGCGCATGATAGACCTCTTCTCCCTGTCTGAAGACCTTCATGCCGACATTGGCCTTGAGTTTATCATTTCCGAGGAAAACATAATTCTTACCGATCTCCCCGGGGTTTAATCTTTCCTGCATGCCGAAGCAGGCTCCCTTGCTGAACAGATTGGTCCCCTGAAAGACTCTTCTGCTCCTGCAGAGGAAACGCAGGGATTCCTTCATCCACTCCTGATCAAAGCCTTCCCCGATCAGGTAGATACTGCTGATCAGATGGTTCTCACAGACTTCCTGTGCAATTCGTAAGAATCCGCTGTCAAGCTCCCCGGTCTGTCTTTCCCGCAGCGAAGGTTCGCCGGCAAGCGGCACGCACTTATAAAACGGGAACTCCTTCTCGTCGATATAAGCCACGATCGGCGTCGTTCTTTTGTTGCATTCCATCCGGTAGGTCTTGATCGTATCTCCCTGATAGGAGAACATAACCGACTGAAAGCTCCACAATTCCTTCGCCTGATGCGTGACATAGCTGAAAAAGCTTTCCGCATGACTCTGAAAGGAGATACGGTCCGCCTTCACCGGCAGCTCCTGTACGATCGCCTTCAGCACTTCCAGGGTGCGATAGTCCATCACTTCGCAGGTCACCATCAGTGCCTTGATCTTCTTCGCCGTAGAGATCTGTGTCAGCCTGCCAAGGCTCCTCTTAAAAAAGAGCGTCAGCAGGGCAACCGGGTCGAGGCTTTCACCGTCCACGGTCACCGGATCCCCTTTTCTGGCTAGATCCAACAGACCGGTAACCTGTATTCCGTTGCGTTCCTGCGCGCACCGCACAGCCTCCTTGCCGTACAGCCACTGCTTGGTATCATTTCTCTTACAAAGAACCGTCGGGATATTGTAATGCTCCGCATTGGCCGCCTGGGAAAGTGTCTCCACATCCCCCGTCTCCGAAAAGCTGAAGCTGATCTGTGTAAAATCATTCCCCAGGTCATATCCCACGATAACCTTATCGCTGTTTAAAAAGCCCATGCTTAAGTCTCTTCCTTTTTTGAATCACTTTAAAACAAACAATCTGGAATTTAAGAATTCCCTCTTGTAATACTTCTCCAGAAGATTGTCCATCCTCTCATATTCCCTGTGGTTATGACAGGAGACGATCTCATTGATCAACCGGTATCTGCTCTGTCCGGACTGTGCCGTCGCCTTGGAAACAGTGCCGCTCTCGATCACAGCCTCCTGATCGTCGTCCTCAGCAAACTGTCCGTCCTCCGTCAGGTAATACTCCGCTGTCTCACCCGCAAACAGCACAAACTCCTTGAAAAAGATACCGTTGCAGATTTCCCGCAGCAGCTCCCCGGAAACCTCTCCCGGCTCCGACCGGTCGCTGACGACGCAGTAATGGATGCGAAGCTTTGCCTTGGGCTCTCCGTGGTACTCGAAGATCTCCTTGTCCGCCATCTCCTGGTCGACCTGAGGATTGTTTCGGAAAGCGCGGAAGAATTCCAGGTGAATGTCCTGATTCATGAACTCTTCGAGGAAAGCATCGGCTGTGTCCAAAGCCTCTCTTGTCAGCTCTGCCATATGCTCCGAGTAGTATTTGAGGAAAGTAAGCTTGCAGATTCTCTGAAGCGGCTCGCCGTCCACATGCAGATGTCTGATCTGGTCGAGCACAATGCTCTCGATCGGTTTGTCCTTCAGATAATATTCATAGGCGCACAGGGCAAGTACCGCGCCCTTCACGCGGGCGTCTCCGCCGCCGTTTACATAGCACCGGAACACTTCCATCCTCTCATGGATGAACGCCCCGGTATAAAGCATCTGAACCAATAAAAACTCACTGAGCCGGAAGCAGTCCAACTGATAGGACCTCGCTGCCTTCCAGATATCCCTTGCTTCTCTCGTGGTACCCTTATAATACCGGCACAGATAATACAGAATCGTACTGTCCGCACGTCCTTTCCGGAAGGCATACAGAGCCGCGTATAGCAGTCCCGGATCCTCCGCCATACCGTTTTGTTCCATCAGATGGTCTAACAGTCTCACCAGAAGCTTGGTGTCGATATGGTACGGTCCGTATTGTGCAAGCAGCTTGCCGGCCGCTTCATATTTCTCGCGTAAGATCATAAACTGTATGATCTCTCCACGCTGGGAAGGAGCAAACTCTCCCACCGGGATCTTCAGCAGATACTCATCCAGCGCCGCAAACTGATCCTGCTCGTAATAGTATACCAGAACCTTCAGCATCCACTTCTGACGGACACTTTTTTCCACATGAGCCGAGTTCGCCACCCTGAGTGCGCGTTCCACATCGCACGGTGCGCTCAGGGACTCATCCTTCTTGCCCGACAGGAAAAACAGATCCAGGGACGGATTGTCCGGCAGGAATTCTTCCAGCTGGCGCAGGAACCTGCCCGGACGCATCATGCTGTCAAGCTCATACTCCACGGACGCGGTGAAACGATTGCCCCCGACATCCTCGAGTACCAGAACACTGTCTTTGTCATAGAGCGGGAACCAGCATCTGCCTGCGTTCAATACATACTCCTCCGGGAGAAGATTCCCCGGCTGGTACACATAAACCTTCCTGATGCTCTCATCCCGTACGCGCAGCTCATGCGCGAACAGAAGTCTGGACAACGGCTCACAGGTCTGCTCGTTCAGCATCGCAGGCTGCAGGAAGCGATTGTAGATCCGGGAAAGGCAGCCGTTCATATGCATTCTGGAGATCTGCTCCAGACAAAAATGCTCGATCTTGTCCCGGTAGGACTGGAAAATATCCTTCATATTTTCCTCGTTGCGGATGATGTAATCATACATATAGGCCGTATGCTCATAGTCCAGATTGTTCTGGTATGAGAAATACATCAGAATCCGCTTGGGAATCTCCCTGCGTTTCTCCAGGCCGATGGACATCATAAAGAATTCATACAGATTGGTGATATGAAGATTCTGCTCCACTCCGTCGCGGTAGAATCGGAAAAACTCCTCTCCGGTCTTACCGCCTTTGATGAGAAGATTGCAGATCAAAAGCAGAATATCCGGTGATTTATTCGCCTCATAGAGACGATTCAGACTGCGAAACAGCGCGTAGGAATATACCTTTACTTTCTCAGCCTGATACAGGAACTGGTCGATCACCTCCTGCTTCAGCAGATTCTTGCGGATACCGTACCAGATGATCTGCTGCTCAAAGGCGCCGAGTCTGCGAAGCAGTGCCGGATTCTGATTCAAAAGTCCCACTGCCTCAATGTACAGAAGCGGGCTGGTGCAGCCGATGTGGAACTGATTCTCTAAAAACACCCATTTACCTGTGGGCGATTTATGATATTCGTCGGACAGGTACAGCAAAAGCCAGGCGGCACGCCAGTTGGTATTGTCCTTGCGGTAGATGTGCTCCACCTCCGCCGTGACACGGTTGATGTATTCACTCTCTCTGTGAATCAGGGTCGTCAGATAGAAATAATAGGCAAGAAGCGTCTCGTCCCCGCTGCCCTTCTGAAGAAGTTCGGCCACATGATCCAGAATCCAGCCTGCCTCATCGGTTCTTCCGTCCGTGATCAGCAGCTGCGCCTGGAACATTCTCGCCGCGAGATCCTTTTCATCCTGAGCGACCATGCGGTCTACGATGCGCATGGATTCCTTCACCCATTCGCCGGCATCCAGCTTTCTTGCGCGAAACTCCCGGTACAGCTCCATCAGTCCCAGAATACTTTTCTTGCGCCGGGTGTAGGCGTCCCTCTTTGCAGGGCTTGAACCTGTTCTCACACGGACAGGCAATTCATAGGTCTGAAACGAATTATAGAAAAAGATTCTGCCGAAATTGTCTCCTCCGTGCAGCTGCCCGGTATCGATGTATACGGGCAGAGTACAGCTGTTTCCAAGGAAATCGTCATCTCTGAGCACTTCCTTCTCCGTGAAGAGGAAATCACCCTCACATTCGACTGCAAGCTGCGTAAAGCCCCAGCCGTTGCGATAGATGGTCACATCATGCTCTGTCACGGGATATTCCCCGTCCGGGGCTTCTATCCGGAGGTGGTTTTGCGAAAGGACATACTCCACCTTCGTCTTCTTATTGACATGGATCAAGAATTCTTCCACATTCTGCTCTGCGCCTTCATAGGCGGAAAAAGCCCGATACGCATCCAGATATTGCGCATCCGCATCGGTAAATACTCTGCGAAACTCGGAAGAATAGAAAAGATTTACTGCCTCGTGCCAGTTGTTTCTGGCAAGAGTCGCAAAATGGGACAGGCTGCGCACTGCGCCGACGCTCGTTTCGGGCTCGTCGAAAGTCCTCACCACCTCAAAGGGAAGACTGTACTCTCCCTGATTGCTGATGACAAAGAAGCTGCCGCGGACCGACTCACCTTCCTTCAGTTCCTCCCCATGGAAACGAAAGAAGATCTCCTCGCTGTTACCGGTAAACTTTCTCGTCAGGCATTCCATTCTCCGGTCGGTGGACATCACCCTGCCGCAGGTATACGCCCCTTCCGGTCCGTAGATATGAAACGAGCTTTCATATTCTCTGTCCTTGCGCAAAGTGACCTCAATCTTTGAGCAGGAAAACTCCAGGTATCGGTTTTCATAATTGAAGTCGCCTTCGAGGATCTGATTCATCGTTGTCTGCATTGTCTTCACCCGTTCCCGCACTCCGGCCTATATCGCACGCGCTGACACCGGGGCTTTCCTTCCCGATATCCCGCGGCCGGCCGGTCAATGTAGCGTATTCTTATGTTTCCTTCTCAGTTTACCGCACAAAAATACTCTACGCTACATTATAGCAAAAATTGTAGCGCAGAGCAAATTTTTTTGTCATATTTTGTGGTTTTTAACCCCGGTTATTCCAGATTGAGTTTTCTGGAAATCACATACCAGGAGGCCAGATACAAAAGAACCGCAACAACGATGTCCACGACGAAGTTGGAAATCATCTGCATGTTGAAGGTTGTCTGAATCGCATGCGATGCTTCAGCGACGGTATCCATCGCAGAAGAGAATGTTCTCATATTGACTGCACTAGAAAACAGGGATTTTACGATGCTTTCCACAATCACGATTCCGAAATAGAAGACAAAGGCCATCAGAATTCTTGCCTTATGGAACAGCTGTCCGAGTGAGATGGCTCCGAACAGAATGGCCATTGACAGGAAAGGCATCACCAGATAGCTGACCAGAACGACTACCCCGTAGAATGTCAGACTCAGCCCCAGCTCCTGCTTTAAGATACGGTCGAACTCCGTAAAGAGGTGTCCGATTGTTTCCAAAAGATCCGCAAAGTTTATGTCCGGAATGGAAAATACCACCAGGGACAGGACGGACGCCAGCATTGCAATGATGATCAGGATCATCCAGAGACCTCCCACCAGGATCTTGGAACACAGCAGCTGATGTTTGCCGACGGGAAGCGTATGGGTCAGATAACCCTCTCCGGAGTACATGCTCTTGTAGAAATGGATTCCGAAATAGACATTGCTTCCGATACTGACCGCCACCATCGCGATGACGTACAAAAGCATGGATAACACCATAAACGCAATCGATACGACAGACAACAAACCGGCAGATTCTCTCATATACCGCTCCAATGCTCCGCCTGCGATCGGCCGGATGGCCAGCACACCGAGAATCGTGGTAGCTGCCAGAACTGCAATCATCATGCAGCTGACCTTATAGGTACTTTTCCACTCATGCTTCATTAACTTTCCTAACATGCGAACACCTCCCTGAAATATGCATCTACGGATTTTCCGTGCTGCTCACGGATATTGTCGACAGAGGTATACAATACCAGATGGCCGTAGCGCATAAAGATAACCTCATCGAGCACCGACTCAACATCACTGATCAGATGTGTGGAAATGAGGACGGTTGCCTCCGGATTATAGTTATTGATGATGGTACGCAGAATATAGTCTCTCGCAGCAGGATCGACACCCGCAATGGGCTCGTCAAGCACATACAGATCCGCACGTCTGCTCATGACCAGAATCAGCTGTACCTTCTCTTTGTTTCCTTTGGAGAGCGTCTTGAGCTTTCTCTTGGCATCGATGCCCAGATCCTGAAGCAGCCCTTCCGCACGTTCCCTTGAAAAGTCTGCGTAAAAATCACTGAAAAAGTCCAGTATCTGAGAGATGGTCTGATTCTCGGAGAGATAGCTTCTGTCGGGCAGATAGGCCACATTCGCCTTGGTCTGAGACCCCACCTCTACTCCGTTGATCCTGATAGATCCCGCATCCGCCGTCAGCAGCCCGTTGATCAGTTTGATCAAAGTGGTCTTACCGCTTCCGTTCGGTCCGAGAAGTCCGATGATTTTACCCTTCGGAAGCTTCAGGGAAATATTGTTTACGGCAGGCGTTCCCTTCCCGTAGGATTTCGTCAGCCCGGATAGTTCAACTAATTCGTTCATACTGTTTCCTCCTGAATCTCATTCAAAATCTCAGCCAATTCTTCCTTTGACACCCCGAGTTCTTCCATCCGCTGCATAAAAGTAGCTGCCTGCTCTCTCGCCAGCTGATTTCGAATCTGCTTAATCAGGGCAACATCGTCAGTGACCGTTCTGCCGTTGGTTCTCTGCGTGATAATCAGCCCGCTTCGCTCCAGCTCGGCAAACGCCTTCTGCATTGTGTTGGGGTTGACTGCAGCCTCTGCGGCGTAATCTCTGACACTCGGCAGCTTCGCACCCGGCTCATACAGGCCTGAGACGATCATCACCTGAATACGCTCTACCAGCTGCAGATAGATCGGTCTGTCAGAATCCAATTTCCATGCCATTCTCATCATCCTTTCATTGTTCACTCAGCAGACAGTCAACAGTTGTCTGCTTCACAGGTATTGTGTTCCTGTACTATCGAAGTAATACAATAATACAATATGCCATTCAGTTTGTCAACAGGTTTTCTCACATTTTTTACGCTTTGGCATATAGTAGGCATAACTAAACCCGTGAGGAAAGCTATGTCCCCGGAAAACAACCAGCTTACACAAGACGAAGGAAGCCTGCGGATCAGTGTTGTCTCAACGATCGGATTGGTCCCTGTCATAAACGCCAGAATACAGATCACCGCCACCGGAAATCCCGACTCGCCGATATTGGAACTGACCACAGACCAATCCGGTCAGACACCCGTCGTTGAACTTCCGGCGCCGCCTCAGGCTCTTTCCACGGAACCGAGCCCCGCAGAACAGCCTTATTCGGAATACAATATTTCCGTTACGGCAAGCGGATACGAACCGGTGCTTCTCTCCGGCTCTGAAATTCTCTCCGGCGAATTGTCCCTCCAGACGATCCGCATGAATCCCGTCAGCGTCTCCGAGCTTCCGGAGGAGATCATCGTCATTCCGGCGCATACCCTGTTCGGAGAATACCCGCCCAAGATTCCGGAAGAAGAAATCAAGCCGGTTCCCGACACCGGAGAGATTGTCTTAAGCCGCGTGGTCATCCCCGAATATATCATTGTACACGACGGAGTCCCCTCCGACTCCACCGCCAAAAACTACTGGGTACGCTACAAGGATTACATCAAAAATGTAGCCTGCTGTGAGATTTATCCGACCTGGCCGGAAAGCTCGATCTATGCCAATATCCTTGCCATCCAGTCCTTTACCCTGAACCGGGTATACACGGAATGGTACCGCAATCAGGGGTACGATTTTACCATCACTTCCTCCACCGCCTATGACCACAAATGGATCTACGGAAGGAATATCTTCGAAAACATTGACTATCTGGTGGACACCGTCTTCGCCAACTATCTGTCGAGGCCCGGCGTCAGGCAGCCCATCTTCACATCCTACTGTGACGGGAAGCGTGTGACCTGTTCCGGCTTAAGCCAGTGGGGCTCCATGTACTTAGGCGATGAGGGGTATTCCGCCATCGAGATTCTCAGATACTATTACGGAAACGATATGTACATCAACACAGCCACACAGATTTCCGGCGTTCCGTCCTCCTGGCCCGGATATGACCTCGGCATCGGCGCCTCGGGCGATAAAGTACTGCAGCTGCAAAACCAGCTCAACCGGATCGCACGTAACTACCCCGCCATCCCCGTCATCGCGGCAGACGGCATCTACGGCCCTCGTACCGCGGAGGCTGTCAGTGCCTTCCAGAAAATCTTCAATCTTCCTGCGACCGGCGTGACGGACTATGCCACCTGGTACGAGATCTCCGACATTTTCGTGGGCGTGACCAGGATCTCGGAGCCGGACTGACCGGATGCTCCCATCCGCATACAGGCCTAATACAGGTCCCTGTATTTTCCGGGAGACACACCGTAGGTCTCCCGGAAGTTGCGAAGGAAGGACGAATAATCGGAAAAGCCGGACACCTGAAAGCTCTCTGTCACACTCGCGCCGCGCTTGAGGGCCTCACATGCTTCGATCAGGCGCTTGTTGATCAGGAAGGTGTGGACCGTCATCCCGGTATTTTCTTTAAATTTGCGCAGGAAATAATACTTGCTCATATGCGCCTGCTCGGCCAGCATATCCACCGTGATCTTCTCGGTCAGGTGGGCGTCAATATATTCCGAGACCTGCTCCACCATGGGGTCTCTCACCAGTCCCCCTTCCGCAAACTGGTATTCTTTTTTCTCGCACAACACATTCAGATAAGTAAAAAATAAAGTCAGAAGACCCTTGTCCATCAGCTTCTTCATCTCAGGGTCGACAGACTCCTGCATCTTTGTCATGGCCAGCTTCAGAAGATATCCCTGCAGCAATTCTTCATAATAAATGGGGAAGTGATAGGCACAGGACTCCTTTTTCCGAAAGCATGCAGCCAGATCCGTCCCCTCATTTCCGAGCGAGGACAGCATCTGGGCCGAGATCCAGAGAATGATTCGTCTGGACGAGTCGTGTTTTTCCTCATCATACTGATACCTGTGCATACAGTTCTGGTCGATGAGCAGAAAGTCTCCCTTCTTCATCCGGTAGCACTTGTCCTCGACCAGGGAGGAATACTCTCCCTCAAGCACATACAGGATCTCGTAAAAATTGTGGTAGTGAAACGCAAGCGCTCCCAGAGGGGCTCCCTGCTTTTCATACACCTCATAGTTTTCATTCAGCATATACTGACGCTCATCCGACGCATCCAGTCTGCGGATCTCGGTCTCAAATTTCGGCATGATCTCCTCCTGTGCTGATTCTGGTTTCTATTCTCAGAATAAAGCAATTTTTGCACTATTTCAAGCAATAAATATGGTTTTATGGCAGAAAATTATGATATATACTGAGATTATCAAAGAATGCAAAAGCAGAAATTCACCCGGGCCGCAGGTTACAGGCAAATCAGGTGAATATGGAGGAAACAGTATGGAAATGACACTTCGCTGGTACGGCAGCAAGTATGACACCGTAACCTTAAAGCAGATCAGACAGATTCCCGGGGTAACCGGCGTGATCTCTACTCTTTACGGCACCAAGCCCGGTGAGGCATGGGAAATGGAAGACATTCTCGCCCTCAAGAAAGAAATCGAAGACGCGGGACTTCGACTGGCAGGCATCGAGAGTGTCAACATCCACGACGCCATCAAAGTCGGCACACCGGACAGAGATATGTATATCGACAACTATATCACCACTCTGGAGCGACTCGGCCAGGCCGGCATCCATATGGTATGCTACAACTTCATGCCTGTGTTCGACTGGACCAGAACTGAGCTTGCAAGAGTTCGTCCCGACGGCTCCACCGTTCTGGCATATACCCAGGAAGCAGTAGATGCGCTCAATCCCGAGGATATGTTCGCTTCCATCAGCGGCGATTCCAACGGTGCGATTCTTCCCGGCTGGGAGCCCGAGCGTATGGCACATATCAAGGAGCTGTTCGAGATGTACAAGGATGTGGACGACGAGAAGCTGTTCGCCAACTTAAAGTACTTCCTCGAGCGCATCATGCCCGTCTGTGACAAGTACGACATCAACATGGCGATTCATCCCGACGACCCCGCCTGGAGCGTATTCGGTCTTCCCAGAATCATCATCAACAAAGCGAACATCCTTCGCATGATGAAGATGGTTGACAACCCGCACAACGGTGTGACCTTCTGCTCCGGTTCCTACGGAACCAACCTCGAGAACGACCTTCCCGACATGATCCGTTCCCTGAAGGGCAGAATCCACTTTGCCCATGTCAGAAACTTAAAGTTCAACTCTCCTACCGACTTCGAGGAATCCGCTCATCTTTCCAGCGACGGCACCTTCGATATGTACGAGATCATGCTTGCCCTTTATGACATCGGCTTCACCGGTCCCATCCGTCCCGACCACGGACGTATGATCTGGGACGAGGTTGCAATGCCCGGCTACGGTCTCTACGACAGAGCGCTCGGTGCAACCTACTTAAACGGTCTCTGGGAAGCAATCGACAAACAGCATAAGAGAGGTTAAGCATATGAAACTGACATTAGACGGCATTAGAAAGGACCGCGCAGCCTATCTGGCTGCCGGCTACAGCCTTCCCTCCTTCGATTACGAGGCAGTCAAACAGAATACCTATGAAAATCCTGCCTGGATCCATTTCGGCGCCGGCAATATTTTCCGCGCTTTCCAGGCAAATGTCGTGCAGAAACTGTTGAATGACGGCATTCTGAAGACCGGTCTCATCGCAGCCGAAGGATATGATTACGAAATCATCGAAAAGAGCAACCGCCCTCACGACAATTTGACCATTCTGGCAACCCTGAAGGCTGACAACACGGTGGATAAGACCGTTGTCGGCAGCATCATGGAGTCCCTGATCCTCGACAGCGGCAACAAGACCGAGTACGAGCGTCTGAAAGCAATCTTTGCCGCCCCCTCCCTGCAGATGGCAAGCTTTACCATCACCGAGAAGGGCTACGCGACGGCAGACGCCAAGGGCAATGTATTCCCTGCCATCCTCGCTGACTTCGAGAAGGGTCCCCAGGCACCCGACAGTTATCTGGGCAAGGTGGTAGCCCTTCTGTACCATCGTTTTACACAGGGTGCTCTCCCCATCGCCATGGTCAGCATGGACAACTGCTCCCACAACGGTGATAAACTTCGCGCCGCAGTGCAGGCGTTCGCCAATGCCTGGTGCGAAAAGGGACTTGCCGACAAGGCATTCCTCACTTATATCAATGACCCTGCCAGTGTTTCCTTCCCCTGGTCCATGATCGACAAGATCACTCCCAGACCCGATGCGAAGGTAGAGGCAATGCTCGCTGCAGACGGTATTGAGGAGCTTGAGCCTGTCATCACCTCCAAGAACACCTACATTGCTCCCTTTGTCAATGCCGAAGAGTGTGAATATCTGGTCATCGAAGATGCCTTCCCCAACGGAAAGCCTGCATTGGAGCAGGGCGGCATCATCTTCACGGACAAAGAAACCGTAGACAAGGTCGAGAAGATGAAGGTTTGTACCTGCCTGAATCCTCTCCACACTGCTCTTGCCGTATACGGATGTCTCCTGGATTATCATCTCATCTCCGATGAAATGAAGGATCCGGTTCTGAAGAAACTGGTAGAGATCATCGGTTACAGGGAGGGACTTCCCGTGGTAGTCAATCCCGGCATCATAGATCCCAGGTCCTTTATCGACCAGGTAGTGAATGTGCGAATCCCCAATCCCTTCATGCCTGACACGCCTCAGCGTATCGCCACCGATACTTCCCAGAAGCTCGCGATCCGCTTCGGCGAGACCATCAAGGCATACGCCGGGGATCCTTCCAAGTCGGTTTCCGACCTGAAACTGATTCCTCTCGTATTTGCCGGCTGGCTGCGTTACCTGATGGCCGTGGATGACAACGGCAATGCTTTCACTCCAAGCTCAGATCCTCTGCTTGCAACTGCAAGCGAGTATGTCAAGGGCTTTTCCTTGAGTGATGCTCCCAAGGACCTGAGTGTCCTGGACGGTCTTCTCGCCAACGAAAAGATCTTCGGCGTAGACCTTCTTGCCATCGGCATGGCTGATCTGGTCAAGCGGTATTTTGCAGAGCTTTCCTGCGGTGTCGGCGCCGTCAGGGCAACTCTGGAGAAGTACACCGTATAAAGATTGCTTACTCCAACCCCTTATATAAAACAAAAAATGAACCAACGGGCCTCGCGGCGAATTGCCGCGGGGCCCGTTGGTTCCTATCACGGAACTTCTTATTTTGCAAGAAGCATCATAATATCGTTGCTTCTCATGATAAACTGACTCATTGCCTCAGGTGCCAGAGGTGCATGCTGCAGCTTGGCGAGGTCATAGAGCTGTTCGCAGATCATCTGCACATTCTCGCCATCCTGATGTTCGGTCACATACTGTACCAGAGGATGGTTTGCATTCAGAATCAAGGTCTCACCTTCCTGACCGAACGCTCCCATATCCATGCCGGGCATGGAGTACATCTTCATCATGTCCTGCATGCGTCTGGCTTCCTCTGAGAGAGTGATCACAGACGCCACCTTCTTATTCTTGAGCTTTTCGATCCTGACCTCGATCTTTTCATTCTTCAGCGCTTTTCGAATGATCTCTGCAATGTCCTTGGCCTGCTTATCGAACTCTTCCTGTAGCTTTTTGGAGGTCTTTGACTTCATGGCATCCGTCACATCGGCGTCGATTCTCTGGAACTTGATGCCCTCGTTCTTAGACTCAAGCTGTGAGATAAAGGGCTGGTCGATCTTGTGCGTCAGGATCACGGCATCCATCTTAGCAGCCTTGAACATATTGATATACTGTCCCTGCTGCTGTTCATCCGTCACATAGTAGATGATCTTCTCTTTCTTTTCTTCGGCGGTCTCTTCTTCCTCGTCGGTGACGATCTCTGCCTCCACCTTCTCACCATTCTCATCCACTGCGTCCGCGGTATCCGTCGGCTGAATCTCAAGGCACTCAGGCAGGGTCAGATACTTACCTTCCAGATTCTTAAACAGGATATAATCGTTCATCTTCTCACAGAACTTGTCATCCTTCAGGCAGCCGAACTTGATGAAGGGGCTGATATCATCCCAATACTTATCGTACTCTTCCTTCTCAGTCTTGCACATACCGGAAAGCTTATCTGCAACCTTCTTGGTGATATACTCAGAGATCTTCTTCACGAAGCCGTCGTTCTGCAGCGCGCTTCTGGATACATTCAAAGGAAGGTCGGGGCAGTCGATCACACCCTTTAACAGGAGCAGGAACTCAGGGATCACTTCCTTGATATTGTCGGCGATAAACACCTGGTTATTGTAAAGCTTAATGGTTCCCTCGATGGACTCATACTCCATATTGATCTTAGGGAAGTAGAGAATACCCTTTAAGTTAAAAGGATAGTCCATGTTCAGATGGATCCAGAATAAGGGCTCCTTGTAATCGTGGAATACCTTACGGTAGAACTCCAGGTACTCATCCCTGGTACACTCGTTGGGATGCTTCGTCCAGAGAGGGGTGGTCTCATTGATCAGTTCGGGACGCTTCTTAATCTTGAGCTTCTCCTCGCCTTCAACAGTACCGTCTTCCTTCACGGTAGGATGAATCTCTTCTACCACTTCATCGGTGTCAAGCTTCTCGTCTGCCTTGATGATCTGGGTCTCCTTGGTATCTTCCTTGGAGACATAAATCTCGGTAGGCATGAACGAACAATACTTCGCAATGACTTCCTTCGCCTTGTATTCGTTGCAGAACTCAAGACATTCCTCGTTTAAGAACAGGGTGATTTTGGTACCTACTTCTGCCTTGTCTCCCTCGCCCATGGAATACTCGGTACCGCCGTCACACTCCCAGTGAACGGCTTTCGCGCCATCCTTATAGGACAGGGTATCGATATGCACCTCATCCGCAACCATGAACGCCGAATAGAAGCCGAGACCGAAATGACCGATGATCTGGTCGGCATTGCTCTTATCTTTATACTTCTCAATGAAATCGGTTGCGCCGGAGAAAGCGATCTGGTTGATGTACTCCTCCACCTCGTCGGCAGTCATTCCCAGACCGTTATCGATAAAGGTCAGCGTCTTCTTCTCCGGATTTACGATTACCTCTACCTTTGCCTTGTAACCTTCGGGAAGCGTATACTCTCCCATCATGTCCAGCTTCTTTAACTTGGTCACGGCATCGCAACCGTTTGAGATCAGCTCTCTGTAAAAAATGTCGTGGTCGGAATACAACCACTTTTTGATAATCGGAAAAATGTTGTCACTGTTGATTGACAAATTGCCTTGCTTTAATGCCATCTTAAACCATCCCTTTCTTTTGAAAAATCACTTGGCATAAACTGCTTTTCGCAATCTCCTGCATCACTAAATATCAGTTTAGCCCCGCTCTCGGCAAAAGTCAACACAAAAATTAGCACTCACAACATATGAGTGCTAACAATCCCCGGAAATCCTTGAATATACAGGCTTTCCGGCATTTCTAAAATTTTTATGAACCGCCATTTTACAGGCACGCTTACTTTGTTTTGCCGAATGCTTCGGAGAAATACCGGTCATAGACATCATAGAAATCAGGCACCTGAATGCGCTTCTCATGACTCGGTGCGATCTCGTCAAACAGCTTCTCATTCAGCTTCGCGGACAGGGTCTCCGAAAAGGCTTCGTACTCGCCTACAAACGCTTCCCTGCGTCTCTTCTCCAGCAAAACCGCCTTATTATTTGCCGTCTGCTCGCGGTCAAAGGTGCTCAGGCACTTGATGATCTGATAACCATCGTTTGTCTCGATCACCGCACTGATCTCGCCGGTCTCCAGCCGAAATGCAGCCTGCTCCAGCGCTTCATCCTCCTCGCCCTTTCCAAAGGAAATCTCCGTCTCGTCGGTCTCACTGTAGGTTTCCGCCAGTTCTTTAAAATCCTCACCGGCGAGCGCTTTCTGAAGAACATCCGCCGCCTTATCGAATACATCGTTTTTTAGAACATCCGAGTATTCTACCCGGCTGCCCGAGCCGTCCGTCGTATAAGTCCGAAACAGGATTCTCTGCACCAATACACTTCTGGCTTCGTCATCACTGATTTCCGGATTGATCGCGCTGACGATCGCCTGATACACCTTCTCGGACAGGGCATATTCCTGATACATGGCCAGAACATCCTTCTCCTCCAGAGGCATCTGCAGGAGAGCTTCCTCCGACAATCCTCCAAAATACTCCGCCGCTGCCGCCTTCGCCAGCGCATTCTCCGCCTCGTCTAAAGAAATTTCCTTGCTCTGCGCGAGCAGACAGAGCGTCTTCACCTGCGCAATTCTGGCCAGCACAGTGTCTTTCACATTATCCTCCAGCGTGATGTCGTCCCGGGCGATATTCCACACCTCGACTCCGTAGACATCCTCATACCTCGCCTGGGTAGTCGTCAGATATACCAAAAACTCCGACCTGCTGCAGCTTGCCTTGTCGATTCGAAACAGTTCATCCTTTCCAAAGCCGGAAAACACCTCGCCCGGTCTGTCACAGGCGCATAAAAGCATCAGACACAGCAGAATACAGAGCCATCCAGCCGCTCTGTTCCTTTTCTTCATCATAACCTCTCATAACCTCACGAAAAAGAAAGCCCGCACTCATAACGGGTGCGGGCGAGTAATACTGACTTATTCGATGACCTGAATCCATCCTTCAGGAGCTTCGAGTCTACCCATCTGGATACCTGTCAAAGTCTCATACAGCTTTCTGGTCACAGGTCCCATATCATCCATACCGCTGGGCAGGCAAATCTCCTTGCCATGGTCAACGATCTTTCCGACAGGGGAGATGACTGCTGCGGTACCGCAGAGACCACATTCAGCGAAATCCTTCACCTCATCAAAGAATACTTCTCTCTCCTCAACTTCAAGTCCAAGATACTCTTTTGCCACATAGACAAGAGAACGTCTGGTAATGGAAGGAAGAATACTGTCAGACTTGGGCGTTACGACCTTACCGTCCTTCGTTACGAAGAGGAAGTTCGCGCCTCCGGTCTCCTCAACCTTGGTGCGGGTCTTAGGATCAAGATACATGTTCTCATCAAAGCCCTCCGCATGTGCGGTCACAATTGCATGCAGGCTCATTGCGTAGTTCAGTCCGGCCTTGATACTTCCGGTTCCGTTCGGTGCCGCACGGTCAAAGTCGCTGACACGAATGGTGATGGGCTTAGCGCCGCCCTTGAAGTAAGGACCTACGGGAGTACAGAAAATTCTGAACTGGTACTCGGAAGCAGGCTTTACGCCGATAACAGGGTTGGAACCAAACATATAGGGACGCAGGTACAGGGTTGCACCGCTTCCGTAAGGAGGCACATAGTCCGCATTTGCAGCCACAACCTTCTTCACGGCGTCAATGAATCTATCGGTAGGGAAAACAGGCATCTCAAGTCTCTTTGCGGAAGACACCATTCTCTCGGCGTTTAAGTCAGGGCGGAATGTAACGATCTTACCGTCCTGTGTTCTGTATGCCTTCAGACCCTCAAAAATCGTCTGTGCATACTGCAGGACGCCTGCACACTCATTCAGGACGATGTTTGCATCCTGTGTCAGCACGCCGTCATCCCATGCTCCGTTCACAAAATTGGATACATATCTGTAATCAGTCTGAACATATCCAAAACCAAGATTGCTCCAATCAATATTCTTTGTCATATCCATTACCTTCTTTCTTCAGTAATATGTTCATTGAGAATAATTATTATACTTTTTTCTCCGAAAGTCAATAGATTTTCAAATTCAAAACACGATCCAGCACTTCATATTTTACATGTCTGGCGTCATAAAAGTCATCATTGGTCAGCCCGGACTGCTCAGGATCAAAGGAGCCGTAAAGATTCAGCCCGTACTGCCTTGCCATCTCATACGCGAAGGTCTCCATCTCAAATAACAGCGGGTAACTCTCCGCCTGCGGTTTCACTCTCTCCCAAAGCGCGGGAGACATCGGCGCCATGAACAGATCGAGCTGAATGTCGTTTTGCTGACAATACTGCACCAGCTTTACGAAGACCTCCTGACTATAGGCGCTGATATGTCCGTCTCTGTGGAAAAAGTAATCCATGTTGTACTCGGAGGCACTTCGTATGACATCATCGGCCCCTGCCAGCCGATACTGCTTAGAATATACCAGACTGCCGTCGACCTGCAGGTAAGCGTTTCCGTCCTCTTGGTCCTCCCGGACACGAAAACGCAGCTCCTTCACTCCTTCCGGACCATGCTCAAGGAGGTAATCCACGCTGCTTTGGAACAAAGTCACGGAGCAGAGCATTCCCGGTAGATCCGTCCTCAGGAAGCTTCCCTCCTTCGGTACCGTTCCTTCTTTGCCGTCAAGGCGTTCCAGCATATAGTTCGCATAAGGCATCAGACCGGCGCTTCTGGACATCGTCCCATAGATTCCTTCGTCAAAAAAAGAAGACTCTACGCAGAAGAGGATCCGCTTCGGATGCACTCCCTCGATCTCCATGATGCCAAGCTGCGCCAGAATATCGTACAGGTCCGCGCCTGACATTGCCAGGTTATAAAGACTCTCCTCTCCGGTGAGCTTTCTGTCCACGGTAAGCGCAAGACTCGGTCCCAGCACCACACAGTCCGCCTCCTTGGGCATACTCTCTATGAGGCTTTTCTTGATCTGGCGCTCATCCATATTGCCGGAGCCGGTATTGACTTCCTTTCCTTCACACAGCAGGCGAACCAGCTCCTTCGCGTCTCCGTGATATAAATTCACCGGATCCACGAAGTAGTTGACACCCGCAAGAAGCAACAGTGCGGGAAGGAACAGCAATAAAACCAATAATAATTTCTTCTTCATACGCACCTCAGAACCGGAAATAGATAAAGGAGGAAGTTCCCACCAGACCAAACAGCAAAATCACCAGAATCTCCGCATTGACCACCAGCCACTTCACTGCGAAGGGCTTACGGTCAAGCATCGGTGTGACCGGCGTTCCCCGGTGCTGCAGATACTCTGCAGCTCCCAGTATCACTGTTCCGAGCGCCATCATCACAAGGTCCGTACGCGTAAGCGCGCAGGCGGAAAGGTTCGTTTCGCCGAAGAAGGAACAGACGGCGTGTTTCAGCGCAAGGAACCCTCTCTCCACACTTCCTGCACACACGAATACCCACACCGGACACAAGAGCAGATTGGTGCGCAGATAGGAAACCGTCTTCCATGCGGCGCTTTCCCTGCGAATGTGCAGAAGCTTCACCAGACGCTCAGACAAAGGGCTGCACAAATCGCCCAGAATCAGCAAGGTGAACGGTATCGCGGCGGACGCCACAAAATAGTAGCCCGCCCCTCCGTGCCACAGACCGATCAGGAACCACAGCAACAGCATGGCAAGATAAAACGGTATCTTTTTACCGGCCTTCTTGCCGAATTTTGCCTTGCACTTTTTTCCGAGCGTGATCATACCCTTGGTCTTCTGGAACGGATACATCACATAATCTTTGAACCACCCGCCCAGGGTGATATGCCAGCGCTGCCAGAACTCCTGCACCGTGGCAGAAAAAAACGGTGCGTTGAAATTCTCCGGCAGCGTGATGCCAAACAGCTGTGCCGCACCCAGCACGATATCCATACAGCCCGAAAAGTCGGTGTAGAGTCTGATGGCATAGCACAGAGTCGCCACAAAAAGGTCAAAACCGGAAAAGGACAGATAATCGGCATAAACCGTCCCGACCACGACTGCAAAGCGGTCTGAAATCACCAGCTTCTTAAAATATCCCCAGAGCATACGGCGGATTCCGTGCTCTATCGTTCCCCAGTCAAGAACCGGTCTTTTGCAAAACTGCTCCTTCATCTCCGGGAAACGGGTCACTGGGCCGGAGATCACCTGCGGGAAGAAGAAAATAAACAGGCAGACTGTCCCGGGATTCTTCTCGGCAGGATAACTTTGCCAGCACACATCGATCAGGTAACCGATCGCCGACAAAATAAAGTACGACACACCGATGACTGAGCCAAACTGCAGGAAAGAAAACCGGTTCGGCGCATGAAACAGCACCGACAGGCTTTCTAAAATCTGATACAGATATTTGGTAAAGAATAAAAATGCGGCAAGTCCTGCGATGCTAAGGAACGTCAGAAGCGTCCGCCACCTGCCCTTTGCCCTGTCGATGAGAAGCGCCCCCACATATGTGACAGTCAGGATATACAGCACGATCGCTGTCAGTTTCACATGATAGGAAACCGTCGCCGGTGCAATTGCAAAATAGAAATAAAGGCTCATTGCCAGAAGCACATATCGTCCGTACCGCCCGCTGAGATAATAGACGGGTATTCCGACGAGAAGGAAGGCAAAGAACCCGAAACTTGTCAAACTCATATTGTTCTCCGCGCCGTGTAAACCACGGCATTCGTATCGTTATTTCCCAAGGGACAGGATGATATCCACCATCTCTCCCACATTCTTCATCGTGATGACCTTGCCCATGGGAATCTTGAAGGAAAACTCCGTCTCTACCGCAACCACAAGGTTGATGTGTTCGAAGGAATCCCAATCTTCGATATCTTCCGCTGTCGTCTCATCTCTCAGTTCGATGCTGTCATCATCGAACACCTCGCGAAACACATCCGTCAGTCTCTCATATACTTCTTCTCTTGTCATAGCTTCTCCTTTATTTATCTGAGGCACAAGACTTTCATCGTAGCCTTGGACACACATTTCTGCTTCTGATTTCGGATCTCTGCCTTGAGAATGAGCAGGCCGAGTTCATCCTGCTTATCCGCGATCTCACCCGTGACGGTCAGCTCATCTCCGCAATAGACAGGCTTTTGGAGTTTGATATCCAGGCTGTGGATCAAACTGTATTTTCCGGGAAGATATACGCCTGCAAGCGTGGAATAAAAAGATGAGGTCAACATTCCGAAGGTCACATGAGAGGAAAACCTGCCCTGCCCCGCCTCCAGCGCAAACGCATCATCCCTGTGCAGTGGATTACTGTCACCCGTAATCTGTCGAAATGCATCCTCCATCTCGCGGGTGATCGTAACCCGAAATGTCTCTTTATGGCCGATGTCAAGCTCCTGATAGCGGTACTCATTCATGCAAGGCACCCCCGATTCTCTTTGCGATGCTTTCAGCGTCAAGTCCGTTTTCCCTGCGTACCGCTGCCTGTGTCTTACCGTAGCCTTCCGCGAAGCAGTCATTCAGACCGATCCTGAGCAGCTTCCTGCCGATGCCTGCGTCACAGCAAGCCTCGGAGACGATGCTTCCCAGTCCGCCGATTCTGTTATGCTCTTCCACCGTGACCAGCAGCTTTGCGCCGGATGATGCCTGAAGCAGCGGCTTTGGATCAAACGGTTTGATGCAGACAACATTAAGTATTGTTACATTGACGCCCTGATCTCGAAGCATCGAAGCCGCCTGCATGACTTCTTCCAAAATGCTTCCGGTCGATACAATGACCACCTCGCCTTCCGGCGAAAACACATCGGTTCCGCTCGCTACAAGCTCGTATCCCTCCTCGAAGAATTCCGTTTCATTGCTCATGCCGATTCTGAGATACACCGGACCCTGATGTGCATAGGCCCGTTCCACGCAGGCGGACACCTGGACGGGCGTCGCCGGTGACAGAATCATCAGGTTGGGGATGGCGCGGAGAACCGCCACATCCTCCGTGGTATGATGCGTGGGGCCGAGGGAACACCAGGACAGACCGCTTCCCATGCCGACCACTTTTACATTCTGGTTCTGAAAACAGATGTCATCTCTGACAAATTCCAGTGCGCGATATGCCAGAAAGGCACCCGCGGTATAGACAAAGGGAATCTTACCCGCAGTCGCCAGACCGGCTGCTGCCGCAACCATATGCTGCTCGGCAATTCCAAAATTGAGCATGCGGTCAGGAAAGCTTCTCCTAAGCATCTCATCATATCCCGTGCCGCTGTCGGCAACCAGATGCAGGACATTGGAATCCCGCTCGCAAAGTTCCATCAGTTTACTCAAATACGCTCTCTGCATCGCTTACTCCAACTCCTCGGGTGTGATTCCCAGTTCTTCACAAAAATATTTCTTCTCTTTCCGATTGGGCAGTTTAAAATGCCAGTTTGGCTGATTTTCCATGACTGACACGCCCTTTCCCTTGACGGTGTGAGCGATCACGAACAGCGGTCTGTCGGAGGGATTCTCCGCCGCCAGCACCTCATACAGGGCATCGACATCATGTCCGTCAACCTCGCGGACCAGCCAGCCGAAGGCTTCCCATTTCTCCTTCCAGTTCGCAAGGCGAATCGTTTCCTCCACGCTCGTCATCTTCTGAATTCTGTTGCAGTCCAGGATCGCGACCAGATTGGAAAGCCCAAATGCCGGTGCCGACATTGCCGCCTCCCAGACGCTTCCCTCCTCACACTCACCGTCGCCGAGAATACAGAAGGTTCTGGCTGCGAGCCCGTCCATCTTCTGGGCCATCGCCATACCGACACTCATGCTCAACCCATGACCCAAAGACCCGGTCGTTGCTTCAACGCCTCTTTGATCCCTCATACAGGGCTCTCCGCCGATGTGCGAACCGGGCTGCAGGAAGGTTTCGACCTCTTCTTCGGACAGCAGTCCCGCCATACTCATCACATGAAACAGGGCAAGTCCCGCGTGACCCTTGCTCAGGATCAGCCGGTTGCGCTCCCTGCTCTCCAGGGTCTCCTGCGTCAGGTTCAGGATGCCTTTCATATATAGCGTATAGAGAATTTCCACACATGAAAAGCAGGAGGCCAGATGTCCCAGTCCTCCTTTTTGCGCTGTCAGAACGATTTTTCTACGCAATTCCCTGCATGCGTCTCTATCCGATTCTCTCAAAATGCAACCTCGCTATCAGCATACTTTACCTGCAATCACAGTCTGAACGATACCAAAAGATATCATATCGAAAAACCCCTGTACTGTCAAGGTGACAGGGCACCGCTTCGATCTTGCGCCTTCGCTGCTCACCTCTGTCTGCTGCTTTTTCTCTCATACTTTAAAAACTCATAAGCGATGTCAAAATAGGTCTGCTCATCACTGTCAGCCGTAATCTCCCAGTCCTCGTCCTCATCCAGATTCGGAAAATATCTGTCGGCCTCATATTTGCGGTCAATTTTCGTAACATGCGCCACATCGCAGTACGGGAGCAGCTGTCTGTAGACGCTCTCTCCGCCGACAATATAGATATCCTCGGTGGGATACTCCTTCAACCGTTCCAGGAGCTCCTCAACGGACGAAACAACGATTGCATCCTTGCAGGTGAATTTCTTATCCCGGGAGAGAATGATATTTGTCCTCCCCTTCAGGGGAAGCCCCTGCGGGAAAGTCTGCAGCGTCTTTCTGCCAAGCACGACCACCTTCCCCGTCGTCTCTTCCCTGAAGTGCTTCATATCGTTCGGAATGCTCACAAGGAGCTTGTCCCTGTGACCGATCGCCCAATTGTTATCTACTGCCACAATAATATTCATACATTTCCCCTGCTCTATGTTGATTGCCTTGCCTCGTTTAGCTCTTTGCGGGCTTTCTGCCGCAGCACTTTGCCTCGGTACAAAAGCCGGTCACTTCGCACTTCGGGACAAAATAATGCTGTGTCAGGTAGTTCCATTCCTCGGAATACTCCGAAAGGGCCTTGACCATATCGTTCATCAGCGCCCTGTATTCCCAATAAGCCCGGGTGCACATTCTCTGGTGTGCCATATCGATCAGGTTGCGCAGGTTGGAACGAAAGACGACCTTCGTCTCCATGCCAAGAGGCAGCAGCATACCGATGTCTTCCCTGGGCAGCCCCTTCTCCTCCAGTTTCTGCATGGAAAGCAGGATTTCATCCATCGCATGGCAATACACCGCTTTTGCCTCCTCATCTGCGGCAATCTTCGGCGGAATGACATAGGGAAATCCCTTCTGATAGTTGATATATCTTGTAGACGCCTGCAATCTGGTAGGACCGCCGCCGATATGTGTATAGAACTCACGAATCACCCTTGCGGAATATCCGTCGAGGATCATATAGACCTGCGGATACTCCCAGGTCCTGCCGTGTCCGGAAGTCAGGCAGTCCATTCCTCTCTTGTAGTTTTTCTCCTGATTTGTGATATCCGCTCCCCAGCAGACACCGGCCTCCCTGCCGATGAGGCTGATCGGATCTGTGGTTGTCTCCTGCTGTATTATGATCTTACCCATTTTATTTCTGTCATGCCGCTAAGCGGCTCCTTTCCTCATTGTGCCTATCGTTCCCACTTGTCGCAGAGCGCATTGATCTGGTCTGCAAATTTTCCCATATCCTTGTTGGCCATGCCGTCGCTCTTCTGTACCAGCGCAAGCAGTCTCTGTGCGGAAGCGAGCAGTCTCGCAAACACTCCGTTCGCGGGCTTTGCCTTTTTCTTGATGGGAATCGGCAGTCCTTCGTATTCCACCTTGCCGGATGCCAGGTCGAACACCGTGCCGCTGTATGGCGCGTAGGCTCTCTGCCCATATTCTATCTTCAGACACTCCGCAAAAGCATTACATACGCTGTCTTCCCCGTGTACCACAAATACCTTCTTTGGCTTTTCCTCAAAGGCTGACACCCATGCAATCAGACCGTTTTTGTCCGCGTGTCCGCTCATACCGGTCAGGGTACGGATCTGCGCCCGCACCTGAATCGGTTCTCCGAACAGCCGAACCTCCTCGGCGCCCTCCACCAGAGCGCGTCCGAGTGTGCCGACCGACTGATATCCCACGAACAGGATCGTACATTCCGGTCTCCAGAGATTGTGCTTCAGATGATGCCGGATTCGCCCTGCGTCGCACATGCCGGAGGCGGAAATGATGACCTTTGGGGTATCGATAAAGTTGATTTCCTTGGATTCGTCACTGGTAATGGCAAGCTTCAGTCCGGCGAAAGCAAGCGGATTGATGCCTTCCATGACCATCTCCCTCGCCTCGTCGTCATAGCAGTCCATACGATTCTTTTGAAAGATGCCGGTTGCCTCCACCGCAAGCGGACTGTCGACATAGACCTGGAAGTTTTCATGCCCTTCCACCAGCCGTTCCACCTTGATTTTCCGCAAAAAGTACAGCATTTCCTGCGTTCTTCCCACCGCAAAGGAAGGAATCACGACATTTCCGCCCCGGTCGAAGGTCTCCTTCAGGATAGCGGATAATTCCCTGACGTAGTCAGGTCTCTCGGCACTGTGCAGTCTGTCGCCGTAGGTGGACTCCATAATGACATAGTCTGCCTGCTTCGTCGGAATCGGATCCCGAAGAAGCGGCTGGTTGCTGTTTCCGAGGTCGCCGGAGAACACCAGCTTCTTTTTGACTGTGCCTTCCTCCAGCCAGACCTCTATACTGGCTGAGCCGAGCAAATGCCCCACATCGGTAAAACGGATTCTGACTCCGTCGCAAATCTCTATCTCTCTGTCGTAATGGCAGGGAACGATACGCTTGATCACACCGTCGGCGTCCTCCATGGTGTAAAGAGGCTCGATCTTTTCGACGGATTCACTTCTCTTCGCTTTTCTGTTCTTCCACTCCGCCTCAAACATTTGAATATGTGCGCAGTCTCGCAGCATGATACTGCACAGATCCGCGGTTGCCTCGGTCGCATAGACCTGCCCCCTGAAGCCTCTTGCGTACAAAAGCGGCAGCAGACCGGAGTGGTCCACATGCGCATGTGTCAGGAACACGTAATCAATCATGGCCTCGCTCACAGGCAGGGGCGCGTTCTCGAACACATTGATTCCCTGCTCCATGCCATAATCCACTAACATATGTTTTCCGCATGCCTCAAGATAATGACAGCTGCCTGTTACCTCATGATCAGCTCCCAGGAAAATAAGTTTCATACTGATCCCCCTTTTCAACAGATTCTACCCCTATTTTATCGTATTTTACCTCTTTCCCGCAAGACAAAAATATGGATTCGTGGTAAAATAGAAGCAGTTGCACCAAAGGAGTAAACAAGTATGGATTTTCACAATCAACATCTGGACAGCATCCAGGCTCTCCGCGGCATTACCGCTCTTTTTATCATCCTGGAACACATTCGCTGCTTTCAATGCGGCGCATTCGGTGTGGATATCTTTTTTTGCATCAGCGGCTTCATCATGATGTACTCCACACACACATCCGCAGAGCACTTTCTCGCCAAGCGCCTGATACGCATCCTTCCCCTGTATTATAGTATGACTTTATTTACCTTTCTGATACTTCTGGTGATGCCGCAGCTGTTCGAAACCAGCACGGCAAATCCGGTCTTTTTGCTAAAAAGTCTGCTCTTCATCCCTTTCGACATCGGCGGCGGCATTCTGCAGCCCCTGATGCGCATCGGCTGGACGGTAAACTGCGAGATCTTCTTCTATCTGGTTTTCTTTGCTGCGCTGAAATGCAGCCGGAAATATCGCGGACTGATTGCCTCCGGACTTATCATCGGCCTCGTTGTCTTCAATCAGCTGTCCGGCATCC
>JAEDDX010000065.1 GCA_016293615.1 Acetatifactor sp. | reverse complement strand
CACTTGACAAAGAAAAACCCCGCACTCCTGTGCGGGACTTTGTCTACACTCTGAGCAGATGACTCTCATCATCTGCAAAATAATCTTCATGTCCATATTAAAACGCAAGGGCGGTCATGTCAAGGAAAAATATTCCAAAACAGAACCGCACCGTCGCTTCAGGACATCATACAGGCACCCCTTGCCGCAACTCTCTGTATATCACTCCGGCCAAGGCATTCATGTAAGCGTCATACCTTGCCTTGTCCTCAAATAAAGACCTATAGCTCTCTTCCGACTCCATATAGCTATCCATGGCAGCTGTTCCAAACGCCACAGGGAAGATACTTTCCACAAAGATTCGGGGATCGCTTGTCTTAGCCGAGCTTGCCAGTTTTTCATCCTTTGTAAGCTTATCATGCAGTGTCGAAAGCAATACCCGGTCAGCATCCGTAAACTTACCTTTGTACTTTTCGTTGATCCTTTCAAGAATCTCATCGAGCGTGCTCTTCTCTTTCTTGCCCTGCACAGCTTTCTGAGCGGAAGGAACATACTGTCCGTCGAGATTCTCCAGCAGGATAGCACCACTGAATGTCTTCTGCAGCTTGTAGTATTCAAGTCTGATTTTACCATCGAGGTCTACGGATTCCGCAGGGTCTGCAGGCAGCAATCCGATTAAATAACTGAGAAACAGATACTCTTTATGCATCTCTTTATCAAACATTCTTACTACCTGGGTCACATAACTATAGTATTTTATCAGGCTGCGGACCAGTCTGCGAAACTGATACTTTTCTTCCGAATTCTTCAGATTATATCGATCCGCAACCGGTTTCAATACACTTGTCATTCTCCCCATCGCGTTGGAGTCCTGCTTTCCCGGTTTGTTCCAAACTTCAATGAATGCCTTGACATCATTCGCCGTATAGACAGCATAGTCAAGAAGCTCCCTTTCAGTCTGATAGATCAGATCTACATTGACTTCCTGCTCCAGACTCGTCTCCTGATAAAACGGCTGGAATGCCTCCAAAATATCTTCCTTTTGGTTTGCAAAATCAAGTACAAAGGTATCTGTCTTGCCCGCGCAGGTTCTGTTCAGTCTTGAAAGGGTCTGAACTGCCTTCACATTTTTCAGCTTCTTATCTACGATCATTGTGTGCAAAAGAGGTTCATCAAAACCGGTCTGATACTTCTCTGCCACGATCAGTATGTTAAAATTCTCGTGAAATTCAACCTTCGTCTGGCTTTCTGAAATATGGCTTCCGTCCTTTCTCACATTCAGCCCGGCCTCGGTGTATTCTTCTGTCCCATCCTGCACGCTGCCCGAAAACGCTATCAGGACATCAATATCTGAGTAGTGATGCTCGGCTATGTATCTCTTTATCTCGTGGAAGTATCTGACTGCTGCCAGACGGGAATCCGTGACGACCATCATCTTTCCTCTTCCGCCAATTTTCTTCATCGTTGTCTCTCTGAATGTTTCCACAATGATTTCAGATTTCTGGCTGATATTGTAGGGATGAAGCTTCTCATACTTTTTGATTGCCTTCGTTGCCCTGCTCTCAGGCAACTCCGGATTCTCTTCGGTATTCTTTGCAATCTTAAAGCAGGTGCTGTAGGTCATATAGTTCTGAAGAACATTCAGGATAAAACCTTCCTCGATAGCCTGTCTCATGCTGTAGATATGGAACGGGTGGAAAGAACCATCCTCCCAAGGAATACCGAACAGTTCCAGTGTCTGGGCTTTTGGCGTCGCCGTGAAGGCAAAGAAGGACAAATTCTTATGCTTACCATGAGTGATCATCTCTTGGACGAGCTTGTCGTTTTTGTCAATCTCGTCCTCAGACTTACCCTCAATCTCAGCATATTCCCTAAGAGCCTCCTCTGTGTCCGCGAGCGCTGCTTTCAGCTTCATGGCAGAGCTTCCGGTCTGAGAAGAATGTGCCTCATCCACAATGACAGCAAAAGCCCGGCCGCCGGCATCATCCACTTCCTGATAGATCACAGGGAACTTCTGAAGCGTGGTCACGATAATACGGCCCCCATTGTTAATCGCATCTCTGAGGTCTCTTGAGTTCTTATCTTCCCCAATCGTTTCCACAGCACCAATCGTATGGTCAAACCCAGATATTGTCTCCTGTAACTGTGCATCCAGAACGGTTCTGTCCGTAACCACGATCACACTACTGAATACCGGTTTATTCTCCTCATTGTGCAGCGAAGCCAGCCTGTACGCAGTCCATGCAATCGAGTTTGATTTACCGGAGCCCGCGCTATGCTGAATCAGATAATTCTTCCCGGTTCCGTTCTCCCTGACATCAGCAAGCAGTTTTCTCACGACATCCAGCTGGTGATAACGGGGAAAAATCAAGGTTTTCTTCTTCGTTACCTGCTCCGTGCCATTTGCAAGAAGTTTCTTCTCTTCCTTCACCTGCAGATGGATAAACTTCTGCACAATGTCCATCATGCTGTCCTTTTGGAACACATACTCCCACAGATACGCAGTAGGATAGCCATTGGGATTGGAAGGATTTCCTTTGCCGCCATTGTTGCCGGCACCATTGGAACCCTGATTAAACGGCAGGAAAAAGGTGTCCTTACCATCAATCTTAGTCGTCATCCAGACTTCGAGCTGATCCACGCAGAAATAGCCCAGAATACGCTTGTTGAATTGGAAACAAACCTCTCTGTTATCCCTGTCGTACATCCACTGTCTCTTCGCATTGTCCACATTTTGACCGGTATACTGATTCTTCAGTTCAAATGCAAAGACAGGGATACCGTTGATGGCAATGACCATATCCACAGAATTCTTATGATCTTTCGAATAATACCACTGTCTGTTGACCGTGATCTCGTTCTTGGCATACAATGCTGCGGCAGTCTGGTTCAGAGACGATTCCGGCTTAAAATAGCACACTTTAAATGTGATACCACGATGTTTAAAACCATGCCTTAGCACAGATACTAGACCGTCCATATCACAAGCAGTATTCAGTGCAAGGCAGAACTTTCTCTCCGGGTCGATGCTGTTTTGCAGCGTAAACCTTTTCCACTCATTCGGCTGTGTTTTCTGTATAAACCGAATCAGTGTCGCAGGATATAAACCCAAAT
Source organism: Acetatifactor sp. (assembly GCA_016293615.1). GTDB lineage: Bacteria > Bacillota > Clostridia > Lachnospirales > Lachnospiraceae > Acetatifactor. Next base: position 10,104 of record JAEDDX010000065.1, on the reverse strand, counting down.
CCGGTTCATATGTGTCCGTATTCTTAGTATACCCACCAGCTGCCGACAAAAAGAAGGACTCAATATCTGACTCAAATCTTTTTTCGGTTGTTTCTGTTACTGACATGACTGAGGCGCCTCCTTCTTTCCTGTGACATATTCGTAGATGAGGGATTTTTTATAAGACTCCATCTCTGTTAATATTTGCTCTTTTTTGTCAATTAATCTATCTATTGATGAACATTTATCATCTAAATATCTAACTATTTCTTCTTGTTCCTCAACATCGGCAGTATATGGAAATTTTATATTATTAAATACCCCAGCAGTCAATTGATTAACTGTCGATGTCAAAAATGAAGATAAATTGTACATGAACACATCTGAGTTTAAGATATATCTTAAATATCTAGGTGCAACACTCCTATATACCATCATAAATGCACCAAATGCGGCATCCACATTTTCCCCAATTATTGCATTTTTCCCAATTAGCTTCGCACTACCATTTCTAGAGCAAATTAAGATATCTTGGTAATGAACTTTCACTTTAGCAGGCACATCACAATTAACATATACATTGTCATCAAAAACCAATTTGCCATTTTGAATATTTGATGAGCGCAATACCAAAGTGCCATTTCCTTCATCACACATATCATCTGGCGAATAGGTTAATCCATTCCAGCATTTTCCTAAATTTTTAAATCTTTGAATACTCCAATCAGCTGGTATTTGACCAATCCACTCAATACCACTATCCTTCATTAGTCTGTCACATCGAATACTCTTAGTGACTGCCTGAGTGATAACTGCCTGCTTTAATTTCTTATATTCTTCAATAGATGCTTTGGTTTTTTCTATTACTGCATCTATGTGAGCACATTGCTGGTCGAGATAGCCTGCTATTCTTATCTGTTCATCTATATCCAAATCACAAACATACCTATTACCATATTCACTAAAATAGATATGCGGAATAGTAGTAGAATCAATTCTTTCACCTAAACTCATTGCATCAATCGCATACTTCAACCACCTAATATCAGTCTTTTCATTTGGAACTATATATGCTAGTGTTCCAAGCAAAGACGAATATTCAGGATATATTCTTATTCTTCCAACGCCAGCTCCATCTTTTACAATCCCTAAATACTTTTCGTCGGTTGCGCACGTCTTGCTATATCCTGCCAATCCACTTGCTCCATAGACAGGAAATAATCCTTCTTGGGGTTTCAACTCAAGTTCATTCTGAATAATCGGAGTTGTAAATGACTTACATAAATATTTTAGTTTAACCATTAGTAACCTCCAAATAAAGCATCTAAACTTCTCTGAATATCCAGCTCCAGCTCATGCAGTCTTGCCGCAATATCCTCTACCGGTTCCGGTGCCTGATACTCGTAGAAATACCTTGTCATAGGGATCTCATACCCAACCTTTGTTTTCTTGGTGTCGATCCATGCCGCCGGAGCATAGGGTAATACTTCTCTCTTAAAGTATTCTTCGATATCTTCTGTCAGAGGTACATTCTCCGTGTCACGAAGATTGGCATCCGCTACCGGTTTTCCCTTCTTAAGAACTATCTGTCCGTTTTCGTCCCGTTCCGGCTGTTCCACTACGATCTTCCTGTAGCCAAATTCTTCAGAAGCATAGATTTTACTGTGGCAATAAACGCCTGCCTTATCTCCGTAGATCTCATCATGCCGGAATTCACCGTATGCTTTGACGATCAATTCTCTGCAAAGATCCGTGATATCATTTCTCTTTGTGCCGATTGACTTTCTTCTTGCTTCCGCACAATGCGAAGCATCAATGAGCTGCACCTTCCCGGCTCTGTGAACAGGTTTGTTCTTATTGAGCACCCAGATATAGGTACTGATACCGGTATTCATAAACATATCCGTTGACAGCTGTACGATTGCGTCCAGCCAGTCATTTTCCAGAATATATCTGCGGATTTCGGAGGGGCCGCTGCCGGCATCCCCGGAAAACAGGGGAGACCCGTTCTGAATGATCGCCATCTTACCATTCGATTCCAGCTTGGAGAGACCGTTCAGCACAAACAGCTGCTGACCGTCTGAAATCTTGGGCAATCCCGGGGCAAACCTGCCAAGCTCTCCCTTGGCGGCCTCCGCCTCTACAACCTTCTGCTCTCTTTTCCAATCAATACCGAAAGGCGGATTGGAGATAATATACCGGAACTGATAACCGCTAAACTGATCCTCAGATAAGGTATCGCCGAATCTCATGTTGTTAGGATCGCCACCGCGAATCATCATATCTGCCTTCGCAATCGCAAATGTAGAGGGATTGAACTCCTGTCCAAAACAGGTAACATTCATCTCCCGATTCAGCTCATGAATTCTTTCCTCCATACAGCTGAGCATCTGTGATGTTCCCATAGTCATGTCATATACTGTCACATTGCCGCCCTTCGACAGATCCGCATCAGAAAGAAGCAGGTCTGTCATCAGATAGATCACATCCCTGCTGGTAAAATGCGCTCCCGCTTCCTCGCCGAAGGACTCGGAAAATCTTTTGACCAAATCTTCAAAAATATATCCGCAATCCACAGCACTGATTTTATCCGGCCCAAGATAGCCCTTCTGCGAATTGAATTCCTTAATGACAAGATACAGAGTATTGCTCTCTACCATTCGCCTAATAATATTGTCGAAATCAAACTTAGCCAGTACATCCTGTACATTTGCAGAGAAACCATTCAGGTAATCTCTGAAGTTTGCTTCGACATTCTCAGGATCGGCAAGCAGCGAATCAAAGGTATACTTACTCGTGTTGTAAAACTGATATCCCGATGCTTTGGTCAGGAATCCATCTATCACGACAAAGCTCTTAACCTTTTCATACTGGGCCAACACCGCATCGTGTGTAGGCAACAAACAATCATGAAATCTCTTTACTACAGTCATTGGCAAAATAGCAAGACCGTACTCGTGGGGTTTGAATGGGCCTCTGAGCATATCAGCCACATTCCAAATCAAAGCCGCCTTTTCAGCGATATTCGTACCTACCACATTGAACTTCTCATTCGCCATCCGTCAATACTCCAATCTTTTGTTTCCTATTGAATTCCTGCTATACAAATTCATATTAAATTATAAACCCATTAGGTTTATGCCACAACACCTTTTAGTTGGTTTTTGCGTATGATTACATGATTTATACTGTATACATAGTAAAGAGGGATGCATATGAACGAATTGTACAGAGACATCGGCCAAAGAATCGCAGAACAAAGAAGACGCCACAATATGACGCAGGATGTTTTGTCAGAAAAGCTCGATATAACCGTGAAGCATATCTCTGCTGTTGAGCGCGGCAAATCCACCCTGTCGATAGACAAGCTGATCACCGCAACAGAGATTTTTGATTGCTCTATGGATTATCTGATCAAGGGAGAAAACTCACCGGATTATTCAGAGGTGATTCCGAAGTTCATCCTTGAGACGCTGGCTTCGAAAGAGACTGAAGAGAAAGAATTGCTGCTGGAATATCTGAAGCTGTATCAGAAAATCCGCAAGACATAAAAAGCGAGAAACCACCAAAAATGTGATTTCTCGCTTTTCTATTCTTTATTTTACTCTCACTCCCGCAAGCCGCTATCTGCGGCTGTTTTTTCTCTTTCTCTTTTCTTCGTACATGCAGTCATCCGCCAGTTTTTCAATCGTTTTCAGGTCCTGAATCTCTGACAGTCTGACAACCGCCTGTCCCACGCTGACTCCCACTTCGTACTCCTTATCGGCCAGCATCGCAGAATGCTTGAGATACGTATTCAGTTTCTGCGATATCTTGTCCGTGGTGGGTTTTTCGCCGTCTTCGGTGAAAATAGCGACCATGAACTCATCTCCGCCGAATCTTGCGCTGACACAAGGCTGGGCGAAGCATTCATTGATGGCGTTCGCGACCGACTTGATCGCATGGTCTCCCTCCAGATGGCCGTAATTGTCATTGATATATTTCATGCCGTCCATATCGATAGATATGATGTGAAGGTATCCGTCGCGCAGGTCCATGCGCCCGCAATACTCGTCCAGGTACTGATAATAGCCATGTCTGTTATACAATCCCGTCATCATGTCGCGAATGTAGAGCTCCGACATTCTCTCATACATCTCGCTCAGTTTCCGGTTGGCCTGATTCAGGCGCAGATTTCTGAGTACACCCTCGACTACGATCGTGAAGCTTTCGCAAAACTGAAGCAGACTGTTTAATTCGTTGGAGGAATAGTATCCGACCTTGGAAACCAGATAACCGTATTTTTTCTCACCTGCATGGATGGGCTGCAACAGCAGGATATCCTCGGGCCGTGCCTCCTCTAAAACCTTGTCCAACTGCGGCATGGTTTCGCTGGCTGTGAAGGTATCATGCTCCCGCTCTTTCGGAAAACCGTAATTGAAGATGACCTTCATTTTATCGAAGGGTTCTTTGTAATCTTCATGCCGCTCGATATCCTCCCGGAAGCACAGGATATGGGAGTATCCCTTGAAAAGATCCAGAATACCATAGGCGTATGCTTCCAGATCCTCCAGCATGGTACAGTCCAGCAGATCGAACTGCATCGTTGAAAGCATATAATGCTGCTGGAAATTCACGCGCACGGTCTCATACAGCTTCGGCATTTCCAGCTTCGCCTGCACATTGTCATCCGCACCGCACCCGCAGCTTTCCTTAGGGCGGAAGATCAGGGGAATCAGGAAGCGGTCAGCTGTTTCTGTCCCTGTCAGAACACGGAACACAAAATCTGCCACGGCCGCCATATCCGGCTCACAGGTGGATATGCGGGGATTATAGTATTTACCATCCTCGATACCGTCGAAGCCGGTAATCAGGACATCCTCGGGGACGCGCAGGCCCCTCTTTGCCAAAACAGCCGTAGCAGTGATCGCCATCGAGTCATTTGCGCAGCAGATCGCTTCCGGAACAGGCAGTCCGCTGTCCAGGAACTTGTTGACCGCCGCAGCAGCAGGCTGCTCCCAGAAATCTCCGTACCCGATCTGTTCCTCGCTGTAGGGTATTCCGTGAGCCTCCATCTCCCGTCGATACATCTCGATTCTGTCGTCGGAATACTTATTGTTCCGTATGCCGGCAAGCATGAAAATATTCCTGCAATGATGGTACTCAATCAGATGCCTCACGCTTTCCGCAAATCCCTGCCTGTAATCGGGGTCGATGGGAATCACGCCCTCAACACCTGTGATACCGGTCGATTCTCCGTCATAGAGGAACACGGGAATGTGCTTGCGCTTTCCCATCTCAATGATCTCTTCGATCATATTCAGATTAGATATCGACTGTGCATGAATGAGATACGCAGCCATATCCATGCCGTCCGCGAGCGAATAAATATCCGCCGACGCCGGTGAGGTCACATTGTATTTGACTCCCATATAGGTGCCGGAAAACAGCACAAGGCGGTATCCCAGCATGGTCGCCCTTTTATGAAGCTCAGTATACAGATTTCCCTGCACTTTTCCGGAAATCTCTGTCGCAAATATTCCTATCAACTTTCTGGCATTCACTCGCATCATCCTCTTGAAAAAATGTTATGTGTCTCGTTCCTTTTGACGCAACGCTCAAAGATCAGAATGGTCTGGTCTACGGTAGCGTTTGTCTCGGTTGAAATTCCGCCCATTCCGTGAACGGAAGATATGCGGCCTACTTCATTGGCAAAAGAATTCACCAGTCTCCAGCCCTTTTTGCCATGTTCCTCGAGGGTTCGTTTGAGCAGTGCGATATCCAGACAGCCTGTGGAGTCATCCACAATGGACACAACATCATACTCGTAGAGATCATTGATCAGAAAACTCTGCTCATCTCTTTCGGCTTCTCTCTGAAGCTGTTCCTTCTTGAGAGCATTAAAATCGCAGCCGCAGCTAAAGCATCTCTCCACATGATCTCCCACTAACTCTCCGCATTTCGGGCATTCTTTCATAGACGGTGTCTCCTTTCTCTTATGGTAATCCTTCCGAATCGTATATTTTTATTGTAGCACTTCTGACTCATATTTTCAATTCACAATTCTCGGCAAAGCAGTTACTCTTGCGAAACTCTCGCGTCGGGCGGGGATGTACCAATCGTTAGTATAAACAGGATTCCTCTGAATTTTTTTGATGTTTTGATTTGACGGTCGACTCGACCGGAAGGAACCGCCTGCCTGAAGGGTCCTGCGATCCCTGAATGAATAAAAACAGAAAATTACAGATTAATAATTACAGAAAATGATTTCAGATAAATAATTGCAGACAAGAGGCTACATCAGATTGCTTTCCTTGCAGAACTGCTCCGGAGACTCTGCATTGATTGCGATTTTAAGCCATTCCTTCAATGTGGCAAGATCCTTTTCGGACAGAATACGGGTGCGAAGATCTTCCGGTACCGCAAAGTGCTCTGACAGAATATCCAGGATAAATTCAGCCTGGCCAATAGCTCGGCCCTCCGCTCTGCCTTCCGCTCTGCCCTCCGCTCTGCCTTCCGCTCTGCCGGCTTTGCGTTCATCATTTAACAATTCTTCAAACAGCATATACCGTGCCCCCATTTCTCTGTCCCGCTTGATCCGCCGGATCGTCTCCTGCAGCCTTGTCACATACTCATCCGAGAAGTCATCTTCCATCCTGTCCTTGTCGGCGCCGATGAATTTTAATAATTTCAACAGCTCGCTCGGAACCTCTGTATCATTGGTTCCCTTGGTACTCAGGAACAGTGTGTGTGCTCCGTCCCGATAAGAATATGTCTCATCCTCGCAAAATGTCTCGCGCAGCGTGTAGCGATACTTCTTTAATCCGAACGGATCAAAGTCGCAGATGAATATCACATAGCAATCCGGAAGCTCATCATAGGATACCCCACTTAACAGCAGGTTCATGTCCAGCTGGCTATGATAATATCTGGCCCGTTTGGTCAGATGCTCCGTTACCACCTGCATCTCCACATTAAAATGACTTCCCTTGCCGTCCTTCGCGTAGACATCCAGTCGGACACTCTTGTACTCCGGATGATAGATCAGGCTCTTTTCCCTGTCCACCTCCACATGGTCGATCGGAATTCCCAATGCCCTTTCCAGTAAGTCCTTGCAGTTTTTCGGATCCAGCATCACTGCCGCAAACATAAAGTTACTACGGATCGTTAAGTCTTGTATGGTTTTCTTCATATATCCCCCTTCTCAGAGGAATCCATGTATTAAAGATACCATCCCGTAGTTCTATTTGTCAAATACAACAGCATCGACCCCTAAGGACCGATGCCGTGATTACGCTAAAGAAGCGTCCCTGATTACACCTTTTCGGTTGCACCCTGTACTTAAGTACAGGTTTTTGCAATTTTTTAAAAATTTTCTTATACCAGATCGGAAAATTTCCGGAGAATGGTATCAAACCGGTTATAGCAACAAAAAAAGGAACCACTTTCGTGATTCCCAAGCAGGGCTACAAGGATTCGAACCTTGAAATGACGGAGTCAGAGTCCGTTGCCTTACCGTTTGGCGATAGCCCTTTATTCGCTACTTGATGAAGTATATACTAAGTCAGAATATTTTGCAAGTACTTTTTTGAAAAATTTGAAAAAATTCCATACTGTTTCCGTTCCGTCCCAAAACAGCCGGTTCTGCCTGCGGGCGCACCGGCGCCCGCAAGTCCGTCTTTCGGGTTATACTTCGAACATCAGATCCGCGTAGGTCGGGAAAGGCCAGTAGTTCTTGTCGACCAGCTTCTCGAGCTCGTCGGCGGGCTTTCTCAAGGCGTTCATGGCGGTTACGACCTTGTCATGGTAGAAGAAGGCCTGCTCTTTGCCCTGCTTCATGGAGGAAGCGACGCTTTCCGCGTTCTCGAGCGCCTCCAGGGCATCCTTCGTCTCAGCAAGCTTCGCCGTCACTGTATCCAGCAGTTTGGCGGGAACGGCAGCGTTTGCTCCGGCCTCCTTGACCTTGATGACGGTTTCGGCAAGTACATTGGCGTATCTCATGACCGCAGGGATAATCTGTTTGTTTGCCATGTCGATCATGGTAAGCGCTTCGATATTGACGCTCTTGGCGTAGGTTTCATAGAGAATCTCCGCTCTGGAACGCAGTTCAGCCTCCGTGAAGATGCCGAACTTCTCAAACAGGCGGATCGCCTTGGGGGTGGTCAGGGTCTCAACGGACTCGACCATGGAAGGAATATTGGGAAGGCCTCTTCTTGCCGCCTCCTCCACCCATTCTTTTGCATATCCGTTGCCGTTGAAGATGATTCTCTGATGCTCAGTCATGTATTCCTTGATCAGGTCATGGACAGCCATCTCGAAGTCTTCCGCCTGCTCCAGTCTGTCAGCCGCCTCGCAGAAGGCTTCCGCAACGATGGCGTTCAGGGTGGTGTTGGGGCTTCCGATGGAGTCGGAGCTTCCCACGGAGCGGAACTCGAACTTATTGCCGGTAAAGGCAAACGGTGAAGTTCTGTTGCGGTCCGTTGCATCCTTTACAAAATCGGGAAGTGTGGATACGCCGGTATGCAGGACGCCGCCCTCTTTCAGGGAATCGGCCTTACCGGTCACAACCAGCTGGGAAACCACATCCTCGAGCTGCTCGCCCAGGAAAATGGAAATGATCGCGGGGGGTGCCTCGTAACCGCCCAGTCTCTGGTCGTTTCCGACATTGGAAGCACTCTGGCGGAGAAGGTCGGCGTGTGTGTCAACTGCCTTCATGATGCAGGCGAGCACCAGCAGAAACTGAATGTTTTCATTGGGGGTCTGGCCCGGTTCTAAGAGGTTGATACCGTTGTCTGTGGTGATGGACCAGTTGTTATGCTTACCGGAACCGTTGACTCCGGCAAAGGGCTTCTCGTGCAGCATGCAGCGCAGTCCGTGCTTGCCGGCAACGCGCTTTAAGGTCTCCATGACGAGCTGGTTGTGGTCAACCGCCACATTGGCAGACTCGTAGATCGGTGCTACCTCGTGCTGAGCGGGCGCAGCCTCGTTGTGCTGGGTCTTGGAGGTCACACCCAGCTTCCACAGTTCAATGTTGACATCGTGCATAAACGCTCCGACGCGCTCCCGGATGACGCCGAAATAGTGGTCGTCCATTTCCTGCCCTTTGGGTGCAGGTGCACCGAACAGGGTTCTTCCCGCAAACAGAATGTCTTCTCTCTGCAGTGCCTTCTTCGCGTCGATCAGGAAGTATTCCTGTTCCGCGCCTACGGAAGGGGTGACTTTTTTGGCTTCGGTATTGCCGAACAGGCGCACAAGGCGGATCGCCTGTCTGCTCAGCGCTTCCATGGAACGCAAAAGAGGTGTCTTTTTATCCAGCGCTTCGCCCGTGTAAGAGCAGAAGGCTGTGGGGATACAGAGGGTCGGACCGGTTGCGGTCTCCTTGATAAAGGCGGGGGAGGTAATGTCCCAGGTGGTATAGCCTCTCGCCTCGAAGGTCGCGCGAAGTCCGCCGGAGGGGAAGGAGGAAGCATCGGGCTCACCCTTGATCAGCTCCTTGCCGGAGAATTCCATGATCATTCTGCCCTCTTCGTCGGGATTGGTCACAAAGGCATCATGTTTTTCCGCAGTGATTCCCGTGAGCGGCTGGAACCAGTGGGTATAGTGGGTGGCGCCGTTCTCCACGGCCCAGTCCTTCATTGCTCTGGCAACGACATCCGCTGTCGCGGGCGTCAGCTCTCCGCCCTCTTCCATCACTTTTTTCACTTCTTTGTAAGTGCCCTTGGGAAGTCTCTCCTTCATCTTGCCAAGGGTAAACACTTTGCTTGCAAAAAGGTCTTCAACATCCAGAAACTCACTCATGATTCTCTCTCCCTTTTCTCAATAAATTGTAGACATTGTACAATAGGTCGTATTTTCGGTCAACTATTAAATTACTCTTTCCGGGAATGCATCTCTTCGCCTAAGCCCCATATGTCCGATTGCAGACACGCGGGGGGATGGGGGGATGTAGCTCTTCGCCTAGGCCCCATATGTCCGATTGCAGACACGCTCTCGCTTGGAGTTCGTCGTAGCGGTACATAAGGACTCAAAGTACGAGTCCTAAGTACCGACGACTCACTACAGTCTGCAACAGACATACGGGGCTTGGCGCAGACGCCTTCCCAACATTACCCAATATGTCTGCAACCGGACATACGGGGCTTGGCG
>JAEDDX010000016.1 GCA_016293615.1 Acetatifactor sp. | reverse complement strand
CAGCGGTAAGCTCAACGTCGAACTTAACACCCTTCTCTTCTTTCATCTTGTCGATCAGCTGCTCGAAGTACTTCTTACCAACTTCCATTACAACATCAGAGAACATCTGAATGAAACGTCTGTAAGAGTCATATACGAAACGCTTGAAAGCGGGATCGGGGTTGCCCTCGATCATAGCTGCTACTACTTCGTCGTTCAAACCAAGGTTCAAAATGGTATCCATCATACCGGGCATGGAAGCACGAGCACCGGAACGAACGGAAACGAGCAGAGGGTTCTTCAGATCTCCGAACTTCTTGCCGTTGATCTCCTCCATCTTCTTAACACCTTCCATAGCCTGAGCCATGATTTCGTCGTTGATCTTACGACCGTCCTCATAGTACTGAGTACAAGCTTCCGTTGTAATCGTGAAGCCCTGAGGTACGGGGAGTCCGATGCCGGTCATCTCAGCAAGGTTTGCGCCCTTACCGCCGAGAAGATTACGCATGGACATGTCGCCTTCGCTAAACATGTAGACCCACTTGTTTGCCATTTGTTTCTTCCTCCTAAAATAATATGATTTGTTATGAATATCCTCTCTGGCGAAAGTGAATATTCATACTTGGCTTTGGTTTACGCTCAAATGAGCGCACACATCTATAATATCACAAAATAAGTAAAAGGCAACCTAAAATTTAGATTGCCTTTCATTTTTTTGGAGATTTATTTATTTTGTACAAATGCTGCCAATGAATAACTTCATCTCTTGTTCTCTTCGTGAAGTCTGTGAATCTCCTGCTTCATTCGATACATCCTCTCATCCGCATCTTTGATGTAATCCGACAGACCCTTCTCATCAGAAGTATCTGCAACCACAAAGCCGCAGCTGATGCTTACATCGTACGGCAGCCCCATCTTATCTCTCGCGCCGTCAGCCGCGATACAGATCGTTTCCTGCACCCCGGCAGGTGAAATATCACTCTTCTCATCACCGACGATCAGGAATTCATCACCGCCGTAACGGATCGCCAGCCAATCGGAAGGAATGGACTGCCTGATGATGTCGGCAACGATCCGCAGAGCCAGATCTCCCTGTAAATGACCGAATCTGTCATTGATATGCTTCATAAAATTGATGTCCACGAACATTACGACCGTGCCGATTCCGCTTGCTTTATTATTCTCAAACATCGGAATCGCCCTCTGGTTGTAGCTGAAGCGGTTGCCAAGTCCCGTCAGGGAATCCGTCTGGGATATCTCCATCAGTTCGCGGTTGATCAGGTCGACATACAGGTTACTGCGGAAACGGTCAAGTGACAGCTGGATTCTGCCGGCATAAGCCGCGGCCTTGCGTTCTAACACAAAGCGCATATTATCCACAAACACGATATAACCGTAGGCATACTGATTGAGATGCAGCGGCATAAACAGATACAGATGATTCTTTTCCTCCTTCCTGTAACCGGGTATCAGTTCATGATGGTCAACAGTCAGAATCGGCAGAGACTCGCCACCGCGCTGTGCAACAATCACAGTCATTTCTTCCTCATAGTTGATGGTTTTAATCTGCAGCCTCTTCTGTTTGACGGAGTTGAAATAATCATTCTCCACAACCATATAAATACTGTCGCCCTCAAAGGTATGATTGCAGGTGTAATGCCACGCCAGTGATCCTCTCAGATCGGCAACATCCTTCGCCCTCAGAATCTGACCTTCGATAGCGCCCTCGCACTGCTCCAGAAGGATCGTCCGCATCGTATTGGTATAAGCATCCTGACCGATTCTCCTTCGATTGGTGTCATACTTGGCGATATCGCTGCAGCAGCTCTCTCCCATCACAAATTGGGAAGGAATCACGACTGTCTGAGGAGGATTTTTGCCATCGACCGTATCGAATACCCATTGACATGCGCGATAGCCGGTCTGATGGTAATCCTGTTTTACCGTCGTCAGCGCAGGATAAAAATCCTGGCCGGCCTGGATGCAGTCAAAGCCCGTAACGATCACATCTCTGGGAACCGCATACCCTTTCTTCTGAAGTTTGCCGATGATTGCGAGTGCGGTATCATCATTGGCGCAGATGATGGCATCCGGCAGCCCACGGGAAGACTTGCAGAGCTCTTCCGCCAGGTTCTGTGCCCAGAGGAAGCTCCAGTCTCCAAAATAAATATCCTCCGAATCCATGGGACAGTTGTGCTCCTGCGCGACCTTCTTCAGTACCTTCAGGCGTTCCTGACAGTCCGGGTGCATTTCGTTGCCTCCGGCAAATACCATCCTTTTCACGCCATGCTTTTCCATCAGGTGCGTGACCAATTCACGCATTCCGGCTTCATTGTCCGTTATCATATTGCAGACGCCTTCCACCGGAATCCCTACGCTGACAGTCGGTACGCCCGCTTCCGCGGCGCGCCTGCAGAGATATCTCACATAGCTTTCGGGAGAATTTAAAATATTGGAAAGAACGATAAGTCCGTCGAAATCTTCAATCACACCCAAATCAAAGATATGATCTTCTCCGGCGTTGATCTCAGGTCCGGAACCCCATGTCGCGTGGCTTATAAACTCAAAGACATCCACGCCGCGCTCCTGCGCACACTGCATGATTCCCTCCGTAGCCGCATAGGCGATCTCATTGCTCCAGCCATTTGCATATACTGCGATTTTTCTCTTCATGTGCCCTCCCATTGTTTGAATTACCGAAAGGTTGATTCTATTTCAATTATACTTTTTTTATCTGTTTTTCGCAAGCAAAAACGCCTTTGCAGCACTTTCTCTTTTCGTGCACCTTTTAATAGGTTGAACTTGAAAAAAAGCATTTGTTGTGTATAATGAAAGAAGTGACTTGTGAACGAATTATCAATTATGAGAAAAAAGAGGTTTCAAAAACATGATTAGTGCAAACAATGTAACTCTTCGAATCGGCAAAAAAGCGCTTTTTGAAGATGTCAACATCAAATTTACGGAAGGCAACTGCTACGGCTTGATCGGTGCAAACGGAGCCGGCAAATCCACCTTTTTAAAAATTCTCTCCGGCAAGCTCGAGACCACAAAGGGGGATGTTGTGATCACGCCCGGGCAAAGGCTCTCCGTTCTGGAGCAGGATCACTTTAAGTATGATGACTATGTGGTAATGGATACCGTCATTATGGGCAACGAGCGTCTCTACCAGATCATGAAAGAGAAGGACGCGATCTACGCAAAGGAAGACTTCTCCGACGAGGATGGTATTCGTGCCAGTGAACTGGAAGCCGAGTTTGCCGAGATGGACGGCTGGGAGGCAGAGTCCAACGCCGCCATGCTGTTAAACGGTCTGGGCATCGGACCGGAATATCACTACTCTATGATGAGAGATCTGGACGGTAATGTTAAGGTTAAGGTTCTGCTTGCGAAGGCACTGTTCGGCAATCCTGACATTCTGCTTCTCGACGAGCCTACCAACCATCTGGATCTGGATGCGATCGCATGGCTTGAGGATTTTCTGATCGACTTCGAAAACACCGTTATCGTTGTCTCCCACGACCGTTACTTCCTGAACAAGGTCTGTACCCACACTGCCGATATCGACTACGGCAAGATTCAGCTGTATGCCGGCAACTACGACTTCTGGTATGAATCCAGCCAGCTGCTTGTGAAGCAGATGAAGGAAGCAAACAAGAAGAAGGAAGAGAAAATCAAGGAACTGCAGGAGTTCATCTCCCGCTTCTCCGCAAACGCTTCCAAGTCCAAGCAGGCCACTTCCAGAAAACGTGCCCTGGAGAAAATCGAGCTGGATGAGATCAAACCGTCCAGCAGAAAATATCCCTACATTGACTTCCGTCCTGACCGTGAGATCGGAAACGAGGTTCTCACTGTGGAGCATCTCTCCAAGACGATCAACGGCGAGAAGGTACTGGATGATATCAGCTTCGTCATGGGCCATGATGACAAGATCGCCTTCGTCGGCAGCAACGAGCTGGCTAAGACCACTCTCTTCCAGATCCTGATGGGTGAGATGGAGCCGGACGAGGGAAGCTTCAAGTGGGGCGTTACCACCTCCCAGGCTTATTTCCCCAAGGACAGCACCGAGGAGTTCAACAACGATCTGACCATCACCGACTGGCTGACAGGCTACTCTCCCGTGAAGGATGTCACTTATGTAAGAGGCTTCCTCGGCCGTATGCTCTTCGCAGGCGAAGACGGTGTCAAAAAGGTCAAGGTCCTCTCCGGTGGTGAGAAGGTGCGCTGCCTGCTCTCCAAGATGATGATCAGCGGTGCAAACTGTCTGATTCTGGATGAGCCCACCAACCACCTCGACATGGAATCCATCACCGCACTGAACAACGGTCTGATCAAGTTCCCCGGAGTCGCACTTTTCTCCTGCCACGACCATCAGTTTGTCCAGACCACTGCCAACCGTATTATCGAGATTCTCGCCAACGGAACCATCATCGACAAGATCACCACTTACGATGAATACCTGGCAAGTGATGAGATGGCGCGTAAGAGAACCGTATTTACCGCGAATAAGGAAGATGACGAGGACTAAGGAAAAAGCCGGACGGCTGCGCGAAAAGGAGTTGAAAAAACATGCGGCAGATAGATTTACATGTACACTCCACCTGTTCGGACGGAACCTATACCCCCACTCAGCTGGTGGACTATGCCATTGAAAAAGGACTGGCTGCTTTTGCCCTGACCGACCATGATACCGTGGATGGTCTGGACGAGGCGATTGCATATGCAGAAATGCTGCGCACCACACTCTCTCCCGAACAGGCAGATACTGTCCCTGAGATCATTCCCGGTATTGAGCTTTCCAGTGAATACTTCGGGCAGGACGTTCACATCGTCGGCCTGTATCTCGATCATCATAATGAGAGCTTTGCGGGTAAGCTGCAGGAGTTTGTGGATTCCCGCACCCTTCGCAATCAGAAGATGTGTCGTCTGCTGCAGGAGGCAGGTATGGATATCACCTATGAGGCTTTGCTTCATGAATTTCCGGACGCTGTGATTACCAGAGCACATTATGCGAACTATATGCTGAAAAAAGGATATGTCTCAAGTGTCAGGGAGGCCTTTGAACGCTATGTCGGCGATTACTGTCCCTGCTATGTTCCCAGAGAAAAGATCACGCCTGCCCAGGCAGTGTCGCTGATCTTAGGCGCCGGCGGCGTCCCGATTCTCGCCCATCCGATCCTGTATCATTTGAGTGATAAAAATCTGGACAAGCTGGTCGGCGAATTAAAGCAGGCAGGACTTCGCGGAATCGAGGCGATCTACAGTACCTACAAACCGCATGAGGAGCGGGAAATTCGCGCTCTTGCCGCTAAGTATGATTTATTGTTAAGCGGCGGCAGTGATTTCCACGGAGACAACAAGCCGGGGCTGGACCTCGCGGTCGGTTACGGCAGGCTGTTTGTTCCGGAAGAGCTGCTGCAGCCAATCAAACAGGCAAAAATTTCCTATCTGTAAATGCTACAAAAATAAGGCGGAAGGTCTGAACCCCTCCGCCTTATTGTATTCTCATACTGATTACAAATCTCACATTCCTTATGCCTGAACAATCAGATATCTTCCGTCGCCGATGTCAAACACTTCGTCAGCGTCCAGGATTTCTTCATCCATTGCGCCTTCCATGTCGATTCCCTCTTCTTCGAAGTACTCTACCACTTCCTGCACGGAATTCACTACAACCGCCATGCATTCTACGAGGAAATCCTCTGCCTCTTCCAAGGTCTCTGCGACTCTTCTGGGGAAAAGCTGAAGCTGATTGTCAAGGAAACACTCCAGAACATCATCATCATACACTCGCATATCGTCACCCTCCTTACCTGTCAGGATTTTTCATCACACATACTACAATGGAATGTACCATCTGTCAATATGATTTATTCTCTCATTTCAGAATATATTCCATCAGTTCCAAAGGGTGAGAAATAATGGCGTCTGCGGCCGCTTCTTCCAGCTCCTCCCGCTGTCTGAAGCCCCAGAGCGCACCAACCGTAAATGCACCTGCACTCTTTCCGGTCTTCATATCGGTCGCGGTGTCGCCCAGATAGAGAACCTCCTCCGGCGTAACGCCCAGTCTGTCCATAATTTCGAAAACGCCGTGAGGGTCAGGCTTGATCGGGCTGCCCTCTCTTTGACCCAGAATGATGTCAAAATACCCTTTTCCAAACAATGTCTCAATGACATCAATGGTCTGGTCATGGGGTTTGTTGGAGAGCACGCAGATTTTTAAGCCTGCTGCCTTCAGTCCTTCCAAAAGCTCCCGGATACCGTCATATGGCTTCACCTGATACATGCAGTCCACGGCGAAGTATTTCTTATACAGGGAGAAAGCCTCATCAAAGTGCACCAGTGCCGTATCGCCTGCTGCCGCAAGCATTCTCTTCACCAGATTTGCGGCGCCGTCTCCCACAAAATATTTGTACTGTTCTACGGAAAACGGTCCGTATCCGAAGGGTTCCACTGCTCTGTCCCCGCAATACTTGATGCTCGCGATGGAATCCGAAAGCGTTCCGTCCAAATCAAACACAACTGCCTTTTTCATCGATCGAACCACTCCTTTCCTTCCTGATAAAGTCTTCCTACGGGCAGACCTACCACTGTATTATAATCTCCCTCGATTCCGCGGATATACCTTGCACAGTATCCCTGGATTCCGTAAGCGCCCGCTTTGTCCATCGGATCCCGACTGTCTACATAAGCTGCGATCTCCGCCTCGGACATCTCGTAGAAGTTCACCTTTGTCATTTCATGAAAACACTTCACCGTCACCTGTCCGGTCGCCTGACAGAAGTAAAGCAGCGTCACGCCGGTGTACACCTCGTGGCTTCTGCCGGAAAGCATGGAGAGCATTCTGACTGCATCCTCTCTGTCGGTGGGTTTGCCAAGGATCTCTCCGTCGACCGAAACGACCGTATCCGAACCGATAACGAGAATATCCTCCTTGCCTTTGTCCAGAAGGGAAAGAACCGCGTCTGCCTTCTGAAAGGATAATTCTTCCACCACTTTCCCCGGTTCTGTCTCCGTGATCTGTTCGTCCACATGACTGACCAGTATTTCAAACGCGACACCGATCTGCTCCAGAAGTTCCTTTCTCCTGGGCGACCGGGAAGCCAAAACAATTCTCATGGTAACTGTCCTTTCAACGATTATTGATGCATTTTGGGGATGAAGGTTCTGGTCTCCATCGTCGTCTGCTCCGCTGCGGCCTTCGCCCGCTCAATCGCCTCCCAGCAGAATGCATCCTGGGAATTGAGCATGCTCTTGCCTCTCCTGTCGGGCTTGACATAGGTACCGTCAGCCTGCAGTACGGAAGCCTTTCTGTTATCCTTGAGCTGACTCTCCAGAATATGAACCAGTTCCTCCTTCAGCGCCTGACTTTCGATCGGGAACATGATCTCCACACGCCTCTCCAGATTCCTGGGCATCCAGTCTGCGCTTGCACAATATACCTCGTAATTATCATCGTTATAGAAATAAAAGATTCGGCTGTGTTCCAGGAAATTGCCTACGATAGAGCGCACCGAGATATTCTCACTGACATCCTTGATACCAACTTTCAGGCAGCAGATACCGCGCACGATCAGGTCGATCTTCACACCGGCAGCGGCAGCCGCATACAATGCCGCAATGATATCTCTGTCACAGAGGGAATTCATCTTCGCCACAATGCGCGCCGGACGTCCTGCGGCAGCATGCTTTTTCTCCCGGTCGATCAGGTACAGGAACTTATCCTTCAGCCACAGGGGCGCCACACTCAGCTTATTCCAGCCAAGCGGCTCGGAATAACCGGACAGCATATTGAAGACTGCCGTAGCATCCTCCCCGACTGCAACGTTGCAGGTCAACAGACCAATGTCGGTATAGAGCTTTGCAGTGGAATCATTGTAATTTCCGGTGCCAAGATGTACATAGCGTCGAATGCCGTCTTCTTCTTTTCTGACAACCAGAGTGATCTTGCTGTGGGTTTTCAAGCCTACCAGACCATAGATGACATGGCAGCCGGCCTTCTCCAGCATTCTCGCCCAGCCGATATTGTTCTCTTCGTCAAAGCGGGCCTTCAGCTCAACCAGTACCGACACCTGCTTGCCGTTCTCAGCCGCCTGAGCCAGTGCGGCAATGATCGGAGAATTGCCGCTGACACGGTACAGGGTCTGCTTGATCGCAAGCACCTTAGGGTCTTTCGCCGCCTGACGGATGAACTCTACCACAGGCTCAAAGCTCTGATAGGGATGATGCATCAGGACATCTCCCTTTCTGATCTGTTCAAAGATATCACAGCCCGCAGGCAGTTCGGGGACGGTCTGCGGTGTGTATTTGGGCGTCTTGAGCGCATCAAAGCCTTCCAGACCATAGATTTTCATCAGAACGGTCAAATCCAGTGGACCGTTGATCTGGTAGATATTCTGCTCCCCCATATGAAGTTCCTTTTTCAGGATCTTCAACAGGCGTTTATCCATGCCCTCTTCCACTTCCAGACGAATCGCTTCGCCCCACTGGCGCTTCTTGATCTGCTTCTCGATCTCCTTGAGCAGGTCTGCCGCTTCATCCTCATCGATCGTAAGGTCCGCATTTCTCATAATACGGAAAGGATGCGCACATACGATATCATAGTTTAAGAACAGTCTGTTCATATTTCTCTCGATGATCTCTTCGAGGAAAATGATTCTCTTGCCCTTGCCGTCCGTCGGCAGCAGAACGATCCGGTTCAGCACGCTGGGCACCTGAACCGTTGCAAACTCCAGCTCTTCGGGGTCCGTCTTCTTGCTCACCAGCGCCGCGATGTTCAACGACTTATTCCTGACCAGAGGGAACGGTCTGGAGGAGTCGACTGCCATCGGTGTCAGCACGGGATAGACATTCTGTTCAAAATACCGGTCCACAAAAGCGCCGTCCTCTGCCGTTAAGTCCTCGTGCTTCTCTACGATCTGCAGCCCGCTCTTTGCAAGCTTCGGCACGAGGGAACGGTTCCAGGTGGAATACTGCAGCTCGACAAGTTCATGGATGGCTTTGTCGATCGCCTCGAGCTGTTCGGCAGGCTTCATGCCGGCAATATCCTTCTTGTCGTATCCCGCGTTCACCATATCCTTGAGGGAAGCGACCCTGACCATGAAAAACTCATCCAGATTGGAAGCAGTGATACTCAAAAACTTCAACCGTTCAAACAGAGGAATCGTCTTGTCTCTGGCCTCGTTGAGCACTCTCCGGTCAAAGAGGATCCAGGAAAGCTCTCTGTTGGTATAATATTTTGTGCTCGTAAAATCAACTGTACCCATACAACCCCATTTCCGGGCGAAGCATGTATCCTTCGCCGCATACTGCTATGTTTTTCGATCCTGTCAAGGACACGCCGCGACAGGAATGTATTGTATTCTAAAATGTCTTTCTCTGCTTCAGCACCGGCTCCAGGCTGAACACTTCCACGAAGAAGTCTTTCTTTTCCTCAAAGAACCCCTTCTCCAGTGTGATATCCTCCGAGGAGTCTGCCGTCAGAACCAGCTGTCCGTCCTTCACTGCCGCCTTCACCCCAATCAGCTTCTGCTTGTGGCTTCGGTCGAGTCCGCTTGCAAGACGAAGAATGGCCGTCAGCTTGGCAACCGTTAAGTAAGAATCCTTGTCCAGAATATCGTTGCCGCTCTGCTGACCGTAATACTCGAACCTGCTGTGATTGAACCGCACCACGCCGGCGACGATCTTTCTCTCCGTGTGGGACAAGCCGATGATCTCGGTCGCCATGATGATGTTATAGGAGGATTCCCCGATATTCATCATGCTGATATATTTGCCGCAGTCGTGCAATATGGCTGCCAGGCGCAGATACAGTCTTTCTCTTTTTCCGAGACCATGCACCTTCTTCATGGCGTCAAATATGGTTGCCGTGATACTCTCCAGGGTCTCGGAGCGCTTTCTGCTGCCCATATACCGCTTGCTGATATTCATCGCACAGGCAATGATATCTTTCTCAAAGTCGTGCTCTCCCCGGAACATGTTGATTTTCTCCGCATACTCATAAGCGATTCCGTCGCAAAGAGTCGCCCCGGGTACATAAATCTGCTGTACACCCATCAGATTGGCGATGCAGTCCGTCAAAACGGCGCTGATGTACATGAGGGGTATTTTCTCCTCGGAGATCCCCATCTGTGCGGACAGGTGAGCCAAAGTCTCCGTGCGGAGCCTCTCCTTCATCCTGCGAAAAACATCCCAGTCCATTGCACCCTTCGTCTCAGCCTCAGCGCTTTGTCTGACCGCCCAGGGCGCCATATACTCATCAATCACGATCAGATTGCTGACCTGTCGGTCCTTCATATACAGCTTCTTGTAAGGATTGAGCTGAGCCATGGCCATCTCTGAGATAAAGTTTTCACTCGCTGCGCGGTTTACTTCGAAATGGTGCATGTACTCCTGAATGCGAAGCACGCCAAGAAGCAGGTTCTGGGTGGATACCAGGGTGTCGTTGTCAAAGAGTGAAATCTGGATGCTTCCGCCGCCGATATCCAGGATTGCCGTTTTTTCCTCAATGATCCTGCGGAAGCTGTCTTCTCTGGAGGCCACCGCCTTGTAATCCAGAAAGCGCTGCTCAGAGTTGCTTAACACCTCCATACGGATGCCGGTGCGAAGCGCGATCTGATTCAGAATGATGGCTGTATTTTTTGTCTCGCGGATGGCGCTGGTGCCGTAGGCCTTGTAGTCGTCAACCTGATAAGAGCGCATAATGCTGCCGAATTCCTTCAGAGTCCTGCACAGCTCTTCCATCTTTTCATTGCTGATAATACCATCGGAATAGGTGTCCGTTCCGAGGTCCAGCCTTTTTCTGACACAGTCGATCTCCCGCATGTTGTTTTTTCCGGAGAATTCAAATATCTTCATGGTCAGTTCAAAGCTTCCCACTTCAATTGCTGCAAAGGTTTTTACGCTCACCGGCCCGTCCCCCTTCTTATTTTTGTACTGTAATCACTGTCACTGCATGCCGAGCAGATAGTCCACAAACTGCTGCGCGCTTCTGCCGGACAGTCCGCCGTGTGAAAGCTCCCACTTATTTGCCTCTGCCAGAAGCTCCTCCTCCGGCATCGTGATACCGTTTTTACCGGCAAGGGTCTTCACGATCTCCTGGAACTGCTTTTTGTTCGGTGAGCCGAAATAAATGGTCACACCGAAACGGTATACCAGGGAAAGCTTCTCCTGTACGGTATCGCCGGTATGCATATCCTGCCGGATCTCCTCCTTATCGCTGTAGTTCTCGCGAATCAGGTGTCTGCGGTTTGAGGTCGCATAGATCAGAATATTGTCGGGCTTTTTCTCAAGGCCGCCCTCGATCACTGCCTTCAGATACTTGTATTCGATCTCAAACTCTTCAAAACTCAAATCATCCATGTAGATGATAAATTTGTAATTTCTGTTCTTAATCTGGCTGATGACATCATTGAGGTCCTGGAACTGATGCTTATAAATCTCGATGATTCTCAGTCCCTTGGCATAATATTCATTGGCGATGGCCTTGATGGAGGAAGACTTACCGGTTCCCGCATCGCCGAAGAGCAGGCAGTTGTTCGCCTTCTTGCCGGCCACAAAGGCATCTGTGTTGTCAGTCAGCTTCTTCTTGGGAATCTCATACCCGACGATATCGTTCAGGGTCACATGTGCGATGTTTAAAATCGGCACGATATGTACTCCCTGCGCATCTCTGACCACGCGGAAGGATTTGTGGAGACCGAATCTGCCGACACCGTATTCTTTGTAAAACTGTGTCAGGGTCGCCTTCATCTCCTCGGGGGTATTGTCACAGCAGAATTTCTCGGCCAGCTCGCATATACGGCGGCAGATTCTGGCATTGTAGACCTTACTCTCAACCGCACCGATGGTATAATTCTCAATCAAAGCGAACTCAGGCACCTGCAAAAAATCGGTCATTGCCTTAAAATCATAATCGTACAGCTCTTTTAAAATCAGGATATCATGGAGAACCGCTTCGTTGATGCTTCCTTCGATCTCTCCGCGGATCTCGCAGGCACAGCTGTAGCTGTTTTCATTGTTGACCAGAAGGTTCGCAAGGTAGCAGTGCCACAGATTTCCATGGAAGCCGTAATGCCCCGCAAGCTCAATCAGACGATGAATACAGTCATACAGCAGGCCTCTGTGATACTCTGTCATGCCCTCATCCCGATAGTGGGTCATCAGACAGTCCATATCCTGCAGGAGCTCTCCTTCCTCAAAATTACGATATACGATCAGTTCCCGAATACGCATTGCATATCCTCCTAGTAATTTCCCAAAATTTTCATATTGCGGGCTTCATCCCGAAGTCCTCTCAGCGCGTTCTTCACCGCACTGTCCGCAAGATTGCCCTCAAAGTCTATGAAAAACCGGTATTCCCAGTCCCTGTCTTCGATCGGGCGGCTCTCGATCTTCGTCATGTTCAGATTATTATAAATAAAGTGTGACAGCATATGATACAGGGAACCGCTCTCGTGAGGCAGTTCGAAGCAAATGCTGATCTTACGCGCGTCCTTGCGGAAAATCTTCTGGTTCGTCACAATGATAAACCTGGTGGAATTGCTGCCGCAGTCATTGATCCTGCTCTGCAGAACCTCCAGACCGTAGATCTTAGCCGCGTGCTCCCCCGCGATGGCCGCATATGACTTGTTCTGCTCCTGCGCGACCTTCTGCGCCGCAAAGGCATTGTTCTTCATACCGATCTGCTGCCAGTCATGGTTGCCGAGAAACTTCCCGCTCTGCATCAGAGACTGCGGGTGGGAAAAAACCGTCCGGATGTCGGAGACGGTAGCACCCGGCACGCCCAGCAGACAATGCTCGATCTGGATGATCTGCTCTCCGACGATATAATTCTCGTATTCCTGAAGCAGGTCGTAGATCTCGGTCACGACGCCCGCTGTGGAATTCTCTATGGGAAGCACTGCAAAATCCGCGCTGCCCTCATCAATGGCGCTCATGGCATCGCGGAAGGTATCCACATGGACACTGTTGATTTTGTCCCCGAAAAACTCCATCATCGCCGCCTGGGAGTAGGCACCCTCAGCGCCCTGAAACACCACTCTGGCCTTCGCGGTCTCCAGCTCGTCCACTCCGATAAACGGAAGCTTTCCGAGGCTGCCGTGTTCGGCAAGGAGCCGGTACTGCAGCTTCCTGCTCATGGACATGATCTGTTCAAACAATTCTTCCACGCCATGACTGTTAAAGGCATTGTGGGTCAGTGATTTTACCTTTGCAATCTTCTCCCGCTCTCTCTGCTTGTCGAATACCTTCTTGCCGGTCTCGATCTTGTACTCCGCCACCTGTTTGCAGATATCCATTCTTCTCTCATACAAATCTACGATCTCTGCGTCAATGACATCAATTTTGTCTCTCAATTCCAGTAAATCCATTGTGAATGCCTCGCTTATTCTTCGATATGATTCAGACCCTGACTGAGAATCGTTACGATGTGGTCATCCGCCAGGGAATAATAGATACTTTTACCGTCCCGTCTGTTTTTGACGAGCGCCATCTGTTTTAGGACGCGCAGCTGATGCGAAATGGCGGACTGGGACATCCCGACGATGGTCGCAATGTCATACACACACATCTCCGTATCCAGGAGAACATAGAGAATCTTCAATCTGGTCGCATCGCCGAACACCTTATAGAACTCCGCAAGATCCTGTAGTTCCTCCTCGGGCGGCATCGCTTCTTCAATTCGTTTCGCGGTTTCCTCATCCACCTGAATAAACTGGTTTTCTTCCATGGTCCTCTTCCCGTCCTATCTGATTTCTGTAAGGTTCTGCATATCCGCAGCCTTTCCTGTATCCTTATATTTTACACCAAAACCGACATTCCTGCAATTCATTTTCCCCGTCGGAACGAGTATCATTTCTCCTCAAAATACTCTGCCATGCCGTCCGTCATCACCAGGGTGCCGTCCGACAAAACAAACAGCGCCTCCGCCCCATAGATCCCGGCAAGCGTAAGGCCCTTCTCGCTGCCAAGGACAAAGCAGGCCGTGGAAAGGGCGTCACTTAAGAAGCCGTCCCGAGACAGAATGGTCACTCCGCGCACATCACTTTGTGCCGGAGCCCCTGTTTTCGGGTCAATGATGTGATGCATGCGCCTGCCGTCAATCTCCACATAGCGCTCATAATCGCCCGAAGTGGATACGCACCAGCTGCCGCGCAGGGTGAGTACCCCGCATGCTTTGGAGGGATCAAAGGGGTCTGTGACCGATATTCTCCAGGGTGTACGGTCCGGTTTTTCTCCGTAGGTCAATACGCTGCCTCCCACAGTGATGACTGCTGCCCTGATCGCATCCTGTTTCTCAAGGCAGTCCCGCAGACAGTCCATTGCAATGCCTTTGCCGACAGCGCCGAGGTCGATGCGCATCCCGGGCAAAAGTGTCAGCTCTGTCGTGTGATTCTCTGACATGCGCAAGATGAGCTTGTCACTGCCGCACAGACTTCTCGCATGTGCAATCGCCTCCGGACCGGGTATCTCATAGCTTCCCGACAGTTCGCCTGCAGCCCACGCGTCAATGTTCCAAAGCTCTGTCAGCGGACAGATCGTCACATCAAAGGCCCCCTGCGACTTCTCCCACACCTCCAGACAGTCCGTCAGAATCTTCCCCATCTTATCAGTCAGGGGAATCCCGCCTTCGCCTGCATGCGCATTGATCTGAAATACTTCAGCGCTTTCCAGTCTCCTGGACAGAGTCTTCCTCTCAAGTTCCCGCAGCAGGTCAATGACTCCGTCAGTCGGGTCCTGCCCGACCGAGTACAGCTGCTGGCTGATGACGGTGCCCATCGCCGTGTCCACACTTTGAAAGCGCACAGGCTTAGTCTCGCACCCGCCTAACGCCAACAGCAGTAACATAAAAAGGAGGACGCCGATAAAAAATCTCTTCATTTTTTCCCTCCTGTTGCTATACTTAAAAGCAGATCGTTTCCTCCGGTGCGAATCGGGAATTCCCCTTTGGCACCGGTCCACCAGTCTTTGATCATGATAAGGAGTTACCCTTGAACAACGACAAACAAACCGGGCGAATCGCTCTTGTGATCGGAGCAGTTCTGTCTCTTTTTTCCATCCTGTGCATCCTATGGATTCTCCGCTCGCCGGACGAGGCGCAAAGCTACACCGCAACCATTTACCGGGACGGAACCGCAGTGATAAGCGTCTGTCTGAGTGAGGTGACATCACCATATACCTTAGACATTACAAACAAAGACGGATCCCTGAATCAAATCGAGATCCGTCCCGGGGAAATCGGCATGATTTCTGCGAGTTGTCCGGACAAGCTGTGCGTCCGTCAGGGCTTTATCAGCTCCTCGCGCATCCCTATCACCTGTCTTCCCAACCATGTGGTAATTGTTGTGCGGCCTACCGATTCGGATGATTCCGTCATCACATACTAAGCTGACAAAGGAGTTTCTATGGCAACCGGAAAAATGTCAACCAAAAAGCTGACCACTCTGTCCCTGTTTACCACACTTTCCCTTGCAGTCTATGCAGCGGAAAGTCTGATTCCGCCGCTGCTTCCCATACCGGGAATCAAGCTCGGGCTCTCCAATATCATAACCCTCGTATTGCTACACAGATTCTCCGCGAAGGATGCCGCACTCGTATTGACTGCCCGGGTACTGCTCTGCACCCTGCTCTTCGGCCATGCAATGAGCCTTCTCTACAGTGTCGCGGGCGGCGTATGCAGTTTGCTTGCCATGTATGGCATCTGCAGAATACTGCGCAGACAATACCTGTTTTTAGCCGGCGCAGTCGGCGGACTTATTCATAACCTCGCACAGCTGTCCGTCGCATATCTCTTGACTGCGACAGTCGGCGTGCTCTCGTATGCGCCGTTTCTGTGCCTGTCCGGCATCCTGACGGGACTGTTTACGGGACTGTGTGCCCTGTTTGGCTGCAGACACCTTCCCTCGCAGCTTTCCGGTCAGTGAATTCACCAATTTATCTGTCTGCCAACCGGTCTCTCAGCTCGGACACAGTTTTCCCGAACACCGGGTGTCTGTATCCCGGGCATAGCTGCATCAGAGGCTCCAGTACAAACATCCTGTTCTGCATATCCATGTGGGGAATGGTAAGGTTCTCATCCTCATATACCAGATCGTCATAGAAAATAATGTCCAAGTCCAGGGTTCTGGGTCCCCAGTGAATGGTGCGCTTTCTGCCCGCAGCATTCTCCGTCTCATGCAAAACCTCCAGCAAATCTTCGGGACAGAATACGGTATCGACTGCGATCGCACCGTTTAAGAACATATCCTGCTCCACTCCGCCGTACGGCTTCGTCTCAATCATGTCCGAAACCTTCACCACCTGTATCTGCGGATGGTCTTCCAGGGATTTCACCGCACCTTCAATGTAAGCCTTTTTGTCTCCCATATTCGAGCCGACCGCCAGATAAGCCCTGTGCCAGCCGCGATGAATCTTCACCGAGACAGACGCAAACGGCAGAGGAATCGGCGCGTTGGGCTTTTCGATCTCCAAATCAAGCTCGCGAATCAACGGAAAACGAAGCAGAAGGGCTTCCGCCAAATGCTCTGCCGCTGCCTCCAGCAATTTATAGGTATTTTCCTTCATCCATCTGTCAATAAACAGACACACATCTCCATAGTTGGTGGAAAGCGTCAGGTCGTCACTCTTTCCTGCCGCGACAGTGTTCGTATACAGGGTCGCATTGACATAAAAGAACTGTCCGTTCTGCGTCTCCTCCGCGTATACCCCGTGATGTGCAAAGATTTCCAGCCTGCGGATCCTGATCTCGTCCATCATTGTTTTCTTCCTCCCCGTAAAATAGCTTCTGTCATTTCGATTGCGCGTTTGTTGGCCAGTACATCATGGACTCTGACAAACATGCAGCCCTTCATGACACCGACAACTGTTGTGGCAAGTGTTCCCTCCAGTCGTTCGTCCACACCGACTCCGAGTGTCAATCCCACGACAGACTTTCTGCTGCAGCCCAGAAGAATCGGCAGACCGAAGACGCCAAGCTCCTCCAGACTGTTGATGATCTCCAGGTTCTGCTCATATGTTTTGGCAAAGCCTACGCCGGGATCCAGGATGATCTTATCATCCGCAATACCGGCCTGCTCCGCCAGATGTATCGTCTCTGCCAGGTCCGCCGCAACATCCTGCAGGAAGGATTCATACTCCGTGTTCGTTCTGTTGTGCATCAGACAGCAGGGCAAACCGCTCTGTGCGATGACCCGAGCCATATCAGGGTCATACTTCAGCCCCCAGATATCATTGATCAGGTCTGCCCCGGCTGCGATTCCCGCCAATGCGACCTTAGATTTGTAGGTATCCAGTGACAGCGGTATATCAAATCTTGCCTTTAGCGCTTCTATCACGGGAACGACACGGGCAATCTCCTCCTCATCGGAGATCTTCTGATATCCGGGTCTGGTCGATTCACCTCCGATATCGATGAGATCCGCGCCCTGCGCAGCCATCTCCTCCGCGTGATACAGCGCCTGATCCATGCGGTTCCATTTCCCTCCGTCGGAAAAAGAATCCGGCGTCACATTCAGAATACCGCAGACATAGGTATGTCCTTTGGTCTGAAACTCTTTTCCTCCTATCAGCATCTCTCTGTCCCCTTTTTTATTATATTTTGCTTCCTTCGGAATTGTATCCGCACCCGGCCCCTGCATGTCCGGCCGCAGACATATACTTGCGCGGTATCCTAGTATCGGATGAGAAGATTTTTCTTCTTTCTCTCCCAATTGCACTCTTTCTCTGCCGCGCAGGCAAAGCAGGCTCTGCTCGCCTTGTCGGCGCGATACAGAACGCCGCGCAGATTCTGCTCCGTCTCCACGGAAGCATCCCGGTGCGCCCTGATTGCATCCACAATATAGTTGCTCTCCCACTCTGAGTAATCACACTGTGCCAGAATCTGCGGTGCGATCCGTGCGCTCGCTGTCTCATGCGGGGTACCTTCCTCGTATTGGATGTGTCTTCCGATATCGTGAAGCAGGGCGGCCGCGTACAGGATGTCCTCCCCGATCTCGATGCCCTCCTGCAGACAGATGATTCTGGCAATTCTCGCCACATCCAGAAAATGCCCCATATCATGATGGCAGAAGCATCTGTCTGCTTCTGCCACTCTATTTTGCTCCAAATGCGCTCTGAACAGTTGATTCTGAAGGATCCGATTTGTTCTATTCATATTCATGAACCTCTCCCGTAAAAAGACATGATTCCCTGTCCCCGGTCACAGCCGCACTCTCTCCCTGCATATGAAGCATCTGGAAAAAGCGATTCTGCAGCATTTCGTTATCCTGAAATACCCCGCGGGTTGCTATGCTGACCGTCCTGCTTCCCGGCTTTTTCACGCCCCGCATGGTCATGCACAGATGCTCTGCCTCCACGACGACCATCACCCCGTCCGCATTCAGATGCTCCATCACCGCATCTGCTATCTGACCGGTCATTCTCTCCTGAATCTGCAGTCTCTTTGCAAATACTTCCACGGTTCTGGCCAGCTTACTTAAGCCCACAACCTTTCCTGCGGGAATGTAGGCGATATGTGCCTTTCCGAAAAAGGGCATCATATGATGCTCACACATGGAATAAAAAGTAATATCCTTCTCCAGCACCATCTCGCTGTCTTCCACGGTAAACACCTTCGACAGGGGCTCCTTCGCATCCTCATCCATACCTGCAAATATTTCGGTATACATTCTTGCAATTCTGTCAGGGGTATCCAACAGGCCTTCTCTGGAAGGATCCTCTCCCATGCCTTCCAGAAGCAGTCTGACCGCCTCTCTGATTTTATCCTGATCTACCATATATTTCATCTCCAACCTATACCGGAGCGAAGATCATTTCTCCTCATATCCGGCTATTTTCATCAGCCTTCCCAAAAAGGACAGGGAGCCAAAGGCTATGATCACATCATCCTTTGCGGCAAGCAGTCTCGCAATCTCGACGGCCTCTTCCAGACTCGCCGTCTCCGTCACATTCGGGTTCACCCGCATCACGGCCTGCGCCAGCTCATGAGCCGGCAGGGCTCTGGGATTCTCCGGGGTCGTCACCGTCAGAATCTGGTCCGCGAGGTGACAGGTTAAGTCTATGATCTTCTCATACTCCTTATCCTTCAACACTCCCATTATATAGATAATCCTCTTATTTGTAAAATAAAATGTGATCGATTCCGCAAGGCGCTTCGCAGCGTCCTCGTTGTGCGCTCCGTCTGCCAGGAAGTAGGGCTTTCTGCCGATGACGGTAAATCTCCCGGGCCAGCGTGTTTTCAAAAGTCCGAGGCGAAGCTTCTCCTCCGGTATGGCAAAGCCGCACTCCGACAGAATCTGAAGCGCCTTCACCGCGAGCGCACAGTTTTCGATCTGATAACGGCCTGCCAGGGAGATCTCCAGCTTTCGATATCCTCCGTAGTCAAAGCGCTGTTTTTCCAGACCATATTTTACATTCCGTATGTCCGCCCGACAGACGACATCGAGCCTGCATCCCTTTTCCTGCGCCGCTTGTTCGATGACCCGAAGCACTGTCCGGTCATCATTGATTGTCACCACGCGACATCCCGGCTTGATAATCCCCGCCTTCTGTATCGCTATCTTCTCTAAGCTGTCTCCCAGAAACTTCATATGGTCCATACTGACGGAAGTCAGCACGGCAAGACAGGTTGTGTGGATCAAGTTGGTCGCATCCATCAGACCGCCCATCCCCGCCTCTAAGATGACGATGTCACAGCCTTTTTCCAAAAAATACAGGAAACCGATGACCGTCTCCATCTCGAAAGCCGTAGGGTGCGGCAAGCCTTCCCGCACCATCTCATCGCAGACCTCCCTGACCTGCCCGGTCAATCGGCAGAGTGCCTCGACGCTGATGCATTTGTCATTCACCTGAATTCTTTCACGATACCGGAAGATCGTGGGAGAAAGATATCTGCCCGTCTGAATCCTGCAATGCTTCAGAACGCTTGCCATATAAGCGCAGACAGAACCCTTGCCGTTGGTTCCTGCCACATGCACAAAGGTAAGCTTATCCTGCGGATTGCCCAGCTTCTCACAGAGCGTGCGGATACTGTCAAGTCCCGGCACAATGCCGAGCCCGCTCAAGCTTTCCATATATTCGATTACCTGACGTTCGTTTCTCATGAGACACCACTCCCTCCATGATATTTAAAACCGCTTCGCATCCGCCACTGAAACAACTGTTTTGTCAAGGTTTGCAAAAGCAGAAATATTTTCCGAAAAAAAAACAGATACTAAGTTTCATCACGACAACACAACAAAGAGGAAACCAAGTATGAAAATCAAATCTGAAAAAGCAGATGTCACTGTCCGGGACTTTCTTAAGTGCGGGCTGACCGGGTGGTGCATCGAAATCCTGTTTACTTCCGCAAACGCCCTGAGAAACCATGACTTCACGCTTCGGGGGCAGACCTCCCTGTGGATGTTCCCGATCTACGGCTGTGCCTTTCTGATCGCTCCCTTAAGTAAGGTTCTCGGCAAATACTCTGTTCTTCTGCGCGGAACCATCTATATGACCATGATTTTTTCCATGGAATACCTGACCGGTATTCTTCTTTCAGCCTTTCATCTCTGTCCGTGGGACTACAGCGGCTGCAGATGGAATGTCAGCCAGGTCATCCGACTCGATTACGCCCCATACTGGTTCGGAACCGGACTGCTGTTTGAAAAGCTGCTGCAGAAAAAGGAGTGATGCCCTGCAGGCACCGGCACCCGTCAAAAAGCCATAGTCAGGCCGGCATGTACCGCTGCAGGGTTCATCGCCGTTACATGAAAGAGCCTGCAGGACCTTCTATCCTGCAGACTCACCTTTACAGTATCAACCGTCAACATCCAGCTCAGTCGAATCAGTACCGATGTCAAGCATATTTACGGTACGTCTCTTCAATCTTGCCTTCTCAGACTGTTCCAGAATGAACTCCTTGATCGCCTTGGAATTTCTGATGTGTTCCAGCTTAATCTGGGGATCCGTCGTATCACCGGTAAAACAGGTGATGGTTCCCAGTCTGAATATCTTCTCAATCAGAGTCGCGCTGTGCTGCACATCCTGTACCTTATACATGTAACAGTCATTCTCGATGGTCTTTAAGAGTCCCTTGTCGATGGTGATCATATCTTCCTTGACCGTATACTTGGTAAAGGTAAACGGAAGACCAAAAAACAGCCATCTTTTTCTCTCGATAAATTGTATCATAAGCTTCACCCCATCATCCGATGCTGCCATCGGACTCCTTTCCTGTCTGCCGGAGCACATTTTGTTTTGAACCTTTACTGATTCCTATTATAGCCGAATTCTTCTCTACTTGCAAAACTTTTTTGTGCTTTGTTGCTGTCAGTTACCGTCAGAGAAGCTTTGTACGGGAAAGAGCAGAAAAAAGTATGTGAACTCCGGCAAAAGAAGCATTGCAAAGTCATGTCCAAAGTGGTATCATAATAAAAATGTCTACGGAGGTTATCACTATGACAGCAAAAGAATGTATCACAGGTCGCAGAAGCATCCGCGTTTTTACCGAGCAGGCTGTTTCTCATGAGTTGATCGAACAGATCGTATCTGTTGCTACTTACGCTCCCAGCTGGAAAAACACACAGATCACAAGATATATTGCAGTGGAAGGTGCAGCGAAGGAAGCCCTTGCAAAATGCACTTCTACCTGGCCGAAGAACGGTGACATTATCCGTCAGGCTCCCATGGTGATCGCTGTTACCGTTGTGACCGGTCGCTGCGGTTATGAGCGCGATGGTTCTTTCTCCACGAAGAAGGGCACCGGCTGGCAGATGTTTGACGCAGGAGTTGCCAGCGAAGCATTTTGTCTGGCAGCGTATGAGCAGGGTCTCGGAACCGTAGTCATGGGTCTGTACGATGAAGAAGAAGCTTCCCGGGTTCTTGGTCTTCCCGAAGGCAGAGAGCTTGTTGCTTTGATCCCCATCGGTTATCCCGCAGAATCCCCCGTTGCTCCCAAGCGCAAGACAGCGGAGGAATTATTGGTATTTCAATCTTAACAATTTGAGTCGAAGGGTCACTTCTCTTCGGCTCTCTTTATGTGTGAAAAGAGTGCATAAATTTTCAAACCATGCAGGTTCTTTGCGCGCGTTGCCACAAATCACACATCCAATCCACCCGCAACGCAGAAAGAGGAAAACACATGAGACATTTAATGAGTCCCCTGGACTTCACCACAGAAGAACTGGACAAGCTCTTCGATCTTGCAAACGATATCGAAGCGCATCCCGAAAAATACGCGCATTCCTGCGCGGGCAAAATCATGGCGACCTGCTTCTACGAGCCCAGCACCCGTACACGGTTAAGCTTCGAGTCCGCCATGACCCGTCTGGGCGGCAGTGTCATCGGTTTCTCAGACGCGAACTCCTCCTCCGCCGCAAAGGGCGAGAGTGTATCCGACACCATCCGCGTCATCTCCTGCTACGCTGATATCTGTGCAATGCGTCATCCCAAGGAAGGTGCTCCCATGGTAGCAAGCGAGAAGTCCACCATCCCTGTCATCAACGCAGGAGACGGCGGTCATCAGCATCCGACCCAGACTCTGACAGACCTCCTGACCATCAGAAGCTTAAAGGGCAGACTTGACAACTTCACCATCGGTCTGTGCGGAGATCTGAAGTTCGGTCGTACCGTTCACTCCCTCATCAATGCTCTGGTCCGCTATGAGGGCATTAAGTTCATCTTCATCTCCCCGGAGGAGCTTCGCGTGCCCGACTATATCACCGACATGCTGCGTGAAAAAAACATTCCCTACGAGGAAGTGATCCGTCTCGAGCAGGTTATGCCTGACCTCGATTTCCTCTACATGACCCGTGTGCAGAAGGAACGTTTCTTCAACGAGGAGGACTACATCCGCCTGAAAGACTTCTACATCCTGGATACCGCCAAGATGGACCTTGCGAAAAAGGATATGCTGGTTCTGCATCCCCTTCCCCGTGTCAACGAAATCTCTGTCGAGGTTGATTCAGACCCCAGGGCCGGCTACTTCAAGCAGGCACAGTACGGTGTCTATGTCCGGATGGCACTGATTCTGACACTCCTGGAGCTAGTATAGCAGTTTCTTAATAACCGGATTTTTTGCGTAGAATATTTTCGTGAGTGTGCCATTCAAAAAACGCAGGCGTAGCGGGCTACGCTGAGGATTTTTGGATGGTGCAGTCGCGGAAATAGGCAGGCAATAAAGTCCAGGTAATTAAAAACTGTTATACTAATATAGGCATCTCACCACAGAAAGGATAGATTAAATATGCTGAATATCGGAAAAATTGAAGAAGGTTTTGTACTGGATCATATCAAGGCCGGCAAGAGCCTTGACATCTATGAGCATCTGCAGCTGGACAAGCTGGACTGCACCGTTGCCATCATCAAGAACGCCCGCAGCGAGAAGATGGGGAAAAAAGATATTTTGAAAGTGGAGTGTGACATTGATATGCTGGATCTGGATGTTCTGGCCTTCATCGACCACAACATCACAGTCAATGTCATCCGTGCCGGAGTCATCGCCGAGAAGAAAGACCTGGTTCTTCCCAAGATGATCAAGAATGTCATCCACTGCCACAACCCCAGATGCATTACTTCCATCGAGCAGGAGCTTCCTCATATCTTCTATCTCGCAGATGTGAAGAACGAGGTCTACCGCTGCAAGTATTGTGAGGAGAAATACACCGAATCCGCGAAGAAGCGCAAGTAAATCGCGTGGGACAGCCGTAAAATGCGGCATATCCCAACTTGTATGAGTGCGTGTCCCCACGGAGCATTTCGTAATAGAAAACACAAAAAAAGAGCTGCCGGCCTGATACGGTTCCCTAAGCAGAGTTTGGTTCTTTGCCTTATCTGCGTAAGGAAATCATATCAGCTGCAGCTCTTTCTATTATCGCAACACAGGAAAATCTAAGACAACCTTAAATAAATCTCCGTCTATCACAATCCGGAAGCTTCCGTTCTGAAGCTCCGTCAGGTTCTTCGCAATGGACAGGCCAAGGCCGTTGCCTTCTTCATGTCTGGAGCGGTCACCTCTTGCGAATCTCTCCTCCAGTTCTTCGGGCGAGACCTCAAGAAGGTACTTGGACATATTTCGGAAGGTAATCTGCACTCTGTCTTCTTTCTGCTCGAGGCTTAAGAACACACGCGTATTCTCCTGCGCATACTTGCAGATGTTGTTTAACAGATTGTCGAAGATTCTCCACAGGTGCCTGCCGTCTGCCAGAATCTTGACTTCCTGCTCCGGCTGCTTCACACGAAGCTCCAGTCCCTTCTCTTCAAGTTTGCTCTGATACTCTCCGACTGCCTGAATCAACAGAACGCCCACCTCACAGGGGGCCGCTTCCACTTCCAGGGTTCCCGTGGTTGCCTTGGAAGCCTCGACCAGATCCTCCATCAGCTTCTTCAGTCGCTTGGACTGTCTCTCCAGCACCTCGGCATATTCCGTGATCTTTGGATTCTCACTGGGTTCCTTGCAGATCAAGTCGGCATAATTGATGATTGAGGTCAAAGGCGTCTTAATATCATGAGACACATTGGAGATCAATTCCGTTTTCAGTCGTTCGCTTTTCATCCGTGCCTCAACCGCCTTGGAGATTCCGACACCGATACTGTTCAGACTATCGCCATGCTCCTTGAAGCCGAACATTAGCTTGGAGGTATCGACACGATAGTTCTCCTTGCCGGCTGCCAGCTCCCTGCCCGCTGTGATCAGACTCTTGCAGCACACGCCGATATAGATGACCCAAAACACTTCTGCGATCTTGATAAAAATCCATAATACAATACCGAATGCTTCTCCCACCTCTGCTGCGAACAATACGCCGATGCCTTCCAGGATGCTGATCGCCGCAAACAAGGCCAGGATCGACCACACACTTGGTATCAAGGAAAGAAGGGTCGTGGTGGAGCTGATACTCTGCTTCAGCAGACTCCACAGCTTGTATAACAGTGTGCAGCGCCACCATTTTCCGAGCTTCAGCCGGATGGCAATGTCCATCAGATAAAACATACCGGTGATGACAAAGTACAGAATCACTGCAAAGATTACGACGATACGAATCATCCAGCCTTCATTCACCAGCACATCCGCCGCACTCAGAACGCATCCGCTCACGCTGATATAGAGGATCGTCAGCACATCGATATAGAAACGGGTCAGCGGTCCGGGTACGATACCCTCTCTTCCGTTTCGGCGTCCGGCGCTGCTTAACAGGAAGCAGAAACAGAAAAACGAAAGCAGACATGCACAGCCCGCCGCAACCGGGTATACCGCACGATACATATATGCATATTGGCTCAGTCTATATTGTTCCTTCAGATCATCCTCTATCTCAAAGTCCGGATCGAAGAACACACGATACACAACATCCTTATAATTTCTGCCGCCTGTTGAGTAGAACCAGTAACCTTCCACATCAACATACAGGGTGGAATAGAATCCGGTAGGGACTGTTTTGGCATAGCTCTGCCAGAGAAACACGCTGTCGTTTGGTACAAACTGGTTGTCCTTCTCTACCACGGCAACCTCTGCATTGATGGTATGCAGATAGGCAGCCGCAGTTTTATGTTTGCCGCGCGCAAAATACTGACTGAGTTCATCGGCGATCTGTCCTGCATTGTTTCTCAGGCTCTCCTGCACGACCGTATGAAAATTATTTGCATAGAAGCCTGCCTCAAACGAAACATAGGTGAGTGCCGCTGCTCCCATCGCTACAAACAAACTAAGCATCAGCAGAAAAAGTACAAAGCCTTTCATAAACACAGACCCGCGGAGCATCCGCCTGGGCTGTCTGTTCTTCTCCTGTCTCTTGTCCGTTACCGGCTCATCTTCATATAAATCATCTCTTATAGCATCTGACATCTTTCCTCTTACCTTCCCTTCTCCATTTTATAACCCTGCCCCCAGACCACCTTCAGATATCTGGGCTCCGCAGGATTGATCTCCACTTTTTCACGCAAGTGCCTGATATGTACCGCAACCGTATTCTCGCTTCCGTAGGGCTGGTCATTCCAGATTTTCATATAAATCTGCTTGGGAGAGAAAACCTGTCCCGGATGCATCATCAGAAGCTTCAGGATATCATACTCCGTCGGAGTCAGCGCGATCTCTTCGCCATCCACCGAAACCTTTTTCTGAATATCATCAAGTTCGATTCCCCCGCAGCGGATGACGCCGTTGTGCTGTACTCCGGCACCCAACAGCAGATACCTTCTCAGCTGCGATTTCACCCTTGCCGAAACTTCGACCGGATTGAACGGCTTGGTAATGTAATCATCCGCCCCTACCGTAAGTCCCAGAATCTTATCGGAGTCCTCCGACTTCGCGGTGAGCAGAATCACCGGTACATTGCTGGTCTCACGGATCTTGACCATCGCCTCGATTCCGTCCATCTCAGGCATCATGATATCCATCAGAACCAGATGAATCTCTTCCTGCATTACCATGCGAACCGCCTCCTTGCCGTTATATGCCGTAAACAGGCGATATTCACTGTCATTCAGATAAATCTTCAATGCATTTACGATATCCTTCTCATCATCACAGATCAGTATGTTATACATGGTGCACCTCTTTTAAATCCCCTTTGGGTCGATTGCTATGCTATTATCTTAGCAAAAATAGTTTTAACAATAAACAGTTATAATCTTTAAGAATTGTTTAAGATATATCTGCCCCAAGAATATTATAATATCGACAATCTGTCTCTTTTCTTTACATACAAAAAAATACTACGCATTATGCATAGTATCATTGTGTGAATCAAACAGCAAAATGATAAAGCCAATACTAATACCGTCTCTTCATCAAAAACTTGAAGTTTCCGGATTCCTTACAGAGATAAAAACCTGCTACTGCACTTCACAACTTCATAGCGTGATTAATAGCTCAGAAACTTCAAACCTATTCTTTTACTTCACATATCCTTCTATTAACATCAAAAAACACAGAACATAATAAAACCACATTCCGGGACTTGTCATAAGAAAATGAAAAGCACCCTTAAAATCATACCTCTTCATGATTTGAAGAATCTTTTTCGTATTTCCTATCACGCAAAACAAACCAATAAAAACGAAAGATACAAATATTGTAATCAAAGTGAAACAGATTACCATTGGAATCGACATATTACTATGTTCTAATCCATCCAATTGCTTTGCAATTTCAACTGTCAAAACAGATACTGTGAAATTATTAATGATATGATAAATGATAGAATATCTTATTCTTCCTGTCTTAATATATATATACGCCCAAAGCATCCCCATACCTGTTGCATAAAAGAATTGTGTTACACTGGTATGAAACAACCCAAACATGATGCCGGAAGACAGAATAGCAACTCCTTCCCCATATTTGATTGTGCAATCAATCAGCTTCTTTCGGAATATCAACTCTTCAAAAACAGGTCCTAATATTCCAACTGTTACAGCCGTATAAATAGGATTTATACTCACTATCATTTCCAGTGTGCTACTGCTGCTTGCGCTCATGTTCAAAACAGAATTTATTATGTTGTTGGTTACTTGCCCTAATACCAAACCTATCAATAAAATGCCGAACATACAGAACAGACCTTTTATAAATCTTGATATTCCTAAATCAGCTTGTTCGATTCTCTCCTTTGGTATTTTTCGAAGAAGATATCTCAAAAAAGGATATCCAATTACATATGTTGAAAAAATCAATATAAGATACGCCAAAATCAATCGATATTCTTCCGTAATCAGATCTTTTCTTAGGGAAGCTATTGCCACCATTCCAATCTGCAGAATTGTGACAAATAAAAAGAACAATCCATATTTTGTTCCTATTTCAGAAAAAAATCTCTTTTCTTTCAGATTACTATCACAATGAATCATTTTTTCCTCTTTTCAAACGCACCGGAAGTGATCTGCGGTCTCAATTACTTCATCTACATTGAGAACTTCATTTTCTACACCGATGGTATTGGTTTCAAAAATATATCTGGTCTGATCGTGAGTCAAACGGCTGCCTTCAATATGATTAGAATGGTATGTCAACTCATGCAAGCATAATGTCCGTTTTTCAGAAATATGTATGGCTCTGAATAGTTACAAATGATATAAAAATAAGTGCAGATGTCAGAGTGAATTACTCTCTGATACCTACACTTTTCTGGTACCAAACAGCACTCTGTTTACGGATGCCCTGATCATCCGTATTGTTTTCCCTTTTCGCTTAATTGTTGCTGAATAAATTTTCGACAGTTTCACCAAGCATTGAAAGGAACAGAAAAACATGATAGAATAAATTGAGAGATAAACCATGAATTTGACTAATTGTTTATATCCCAAGTTGTGTGAGGTAGAAAATGTTTAGTATAACACATGAAGATGTTGCGTCCATTTTGCGAGACTATGGAATTACCACTGAAATAAATAATATTTCTGAACTGCAACGCTATCACTATGAGCGTGATGACCCTAATTCCAAAGAGGTACGACTCATTGTGAAAGTTGTTTTAGAGAATGACTCCCCTCTTGTAATTCGATTCAAAAACGAGGAAGATGTTACCTTAGAACTGATTGAACGCCAAAGTCAGTTTGCCGACACGCTGAAGCAGAACGGTATTCTTACACCGACTCAATACCTAGCAAATGGACGATTCGCTAACTGGTATACAATCGGCAACTACGAGGTCATTGTAACACTTGAGCAATTTGTCGAGAACGAAATCAAAGTTGTCGATGAAGCAATTGCTAAAAAAACTGGTGAGCTGCTTGCAAAAACCCATACAATTGCCGAGCAGTATAATCTCCATGTAGAAAACGATGTTCTTTTCAACCCGTTTGCGCATAACGATTTGTTTGCCTTCGATGCGTTCATATCTTTAGAGCCTACACTCCAAGGTGATGACAAAGTTTTCTTTGATAAAATTGTTGATACATACAACTCATATATGGAAGTTCTTGCACCATTAAGAAACCGCCCGCAGTATGCTGTGCAGGGAGATATTAGCGACTGTAACTTATATCTAACCAAATGGGGCGAAGTAGGTATCTTCGATTTTAACAGGTCTGGAGATAATGTTCTTTTTTGCGATGCCGTTATGCAAGCCATCTTTGAAGCAAGACTTATGGATTATCCTGAAAACAGAGAAGATGATTTAGAAGCCAAAATATTGGAGTCTTTTTTGGAGGGGTACTGTTCCGTGCGAAGCTTCACAGCCGAGGAACAGAATATGTATCCATATCTATGTGCAATTATTGATGCGTTTTGGAGTTCCGATATTCGGTGGAACGAGGATAGTTTGCTGAATGCACATGAAGCAGGAGATACTAAAAGTGTTCGGCGATGGCTGTCAACTATTTGGGAGCGACTTGCTTTCTCAAATTAACCAATTCCAATTTGTCGTTCTGTTAAACGGACTTCATCCGAGCAAGGTGGAGTCCGTTTTCGTCATTTCAACGAAGGATTTCGATTTAGAACCTAAAGCAACAACAAACAGAAAAGGGAAGTATTGTTGCTGTGTCGCAAGAATCGTATCAAACACCTCCGGGCCCAATGGCCGGCGGTATTTACTGTCCCTGTTCAAAGGACCATTCTAGAGCCTTCTCGTAAGCATCAATCGCCTCTTGTGGTGCATTTTCGAGATGACCTTCAACAACATAAGGCTCAAATATAGCAAATAAATCTTCAATTTCCTTTGGAATAGGACCCATTCTGTTTCCCACCTTTCATTTTTTAGCTTTTATAGCGTCATAATTCCCATCTATCAAAATAAAAGCCCCGCCTTTTTCGCATGTCGTTTTACTTCTGCTTTCTGTTAAAAACCTTGGTCTTTAATTCTTCCAGGGAAGACTTAAACCTCGTAGAAGTCATGGACGGGTTGGAGCGAATCATGTCTCTTTGGAAAAAATCCTTTAAGCTGCCGATTCTCTTGGCGTGCTCGGAAGTGACCGTATACTTTTCCTTCAGCTCATACCACTCTTCCTTCACATTCTCCAGTGCAGCGCCGGGTTTGGTCTGCATGTAATTCCTGATCGTTGACAGTTTTTCTTCGATCGCTGTCGTCATATCAGAGAGATTACCGGAAATACCGGTTTTGATCTCGCTTTTGATCCCGGCAATGTTCTCAGCAAACCCTTCCTTGCGCTGTCCCATTTCCTCACCGACGACAGCGATGATCACATCCAGGCGCTTCTGGATCCGGGCCATCTCTTCCTTGACCTGTTCCATCTTGATCAGCACATCTCTCAGATCAAACGCTGCCTTGAAGGACAGCGCCATATCGGCGCCGATTCCGGCGGTCAGAATCAGGGTAATCCAGGTCAATACCTGACCGGGTATGAGGAAAACGATTTTTTCCACCCGCACCTGTATCACTTCCGTCATCAGAATCGTAAAAAATCCCCACGCTATGGTGGACCCCAGGCAGATATGCCCCTGAAAGTTAAACTTCTGGTCAGAATAGTCCCAGTATCTCACCTTAAACAGAGTCTCCATGGTCACTCCGGTCACATATTCCAGCGCAGTCGCACCCACACAGCCCGCCAGATAAGTCAGGACGATATTGTCCTGAAACGGCATGGAAACAATCAGCATCATGATTGCTCCGCTGCCGTAGATGGGAAGAAACGGACCTCTTAAAAACCCTCTGTTGGTCAGCTGCCTCTTACGAATCGATACATAAGTCGATTCAAAACACCATCCGAGAAAACAATATAAATAAAAGAAAAACAACCATTGTATCATCGAATACTGAAACATATTTTCGCTCCTTAATCCCTCTATCGAAACACGGAAACCGTCACGGCAAGCTTCCCTTTTCTCGTCTCCTTACAATCACTGCTTACGGTAAACTTCCCAAATCCTCTGGCATTCACAGTCTCTCCGAACTTAAGCAGTCTGGAATTGTTCTCACAAAGTCTTCCGTTTACGAACACCTTTCCCGCACGAAACAGGTCCAGGCTCTTCTCCCTCGACAGATTGTACACCTTCGCAAGGACAGCGTCTGCCCGAAGCGACTGCACCTGAATGGTCACAAGTTCGGGCGTCTCCTCCGGGAGACTGACGGCTTCGTCGGTCACCCTGCAGCTGACTGCCGTGTGCTTAACCTGTGTCAAATGCTCGCAGATATACTCTGCCATGGTATCCTGACAAAAAAGGTAGGCCTGTTTCTGTCCTACCTTGATATCACCTATCGTACTTCTCTCGATTCCAAGATTCATCAGAGCTCCCAGAAAATCTCTGTGTGACAGCTCATCCGCGAACTTCTGCTGCAGCGGTCTGATATGGAGGCAGACGATCGGAAAATCCGCCACATATCCGAGCTCATCCGTACTTCCGAACCGCACCATCACGCGGTCACTGTTCTCATGTCCGCCGTACATCGTCACGCCCGCATAGTGAAGCGCCGGCTCCTCTTTCCAAAAGATATCCTGCTCCCACAATCCCAGAAAGCCCGTAAAGGTATAGACTCCCTGGGTAAAGGAGCGCTCTGCCAGATCATGGAATCTGTTCTTTAATTGTAATACTTCTTTTTCGTTATCCTGTGCCATATTATGTGAAGCTGATGATTTCTTCCTTGGGTGCCTTGGTCTTCTCGACGCTGACTGCGCGCAGAACCGGTCCCTCACCCTGATAGTCTTCAAAATAGTCCTTGGTAACCTTCGCAGTGACTTCGACCCACTCCTTCTGCTGCAGAGAATCCGTGCCCTCGTATTCGCAGGCATAGCCAAGAAATGCAAGGTCGTCCGCACAGCAGGTCATTGCCATCCTTCCGGGTACAAAATAGTTCTTCGGGAAGTTTTCCGGCTTTAACACCATTGCCGTAAACCGGATGGTCTTATCGATATATCTCTCAATGTGGTCGGTCGAATCCAGATACCAGATACCGTATCCTTCATTGTCCAGCTCAATGATGGGCTGGTTCAGATCATACGGAAGATCCTCCTCGAAGATTTCATCCACTTCACCGTTGGAATCTTCAAAAATGACATCTGCCTTCGCATTGACTGCCTTAATATTTCTCTTAAACACATTCAGCTGATCTCTGACGGAATCGCAGCGGTTCATAATAATCATCTCAGAACCCTTGATCATCTCGGCCAAGAGAGAACGCATGTTGGAATAGTACATGGAGAAAGTAGAGCCGTCAATGATGGTGATCTGCTGCTCCAGCTTCCAATACCAGGGAAGCTTCACATTCTTGTAATTCCACATGCCGTTGAATTCGATAATCACTCTGTCCGGCTTATGCTTCTTCTCCAGTTCTGTCAGTTTTTCAGGATTAAAGTCGGCCTCATTTTCTATCAGCTCCAGCTCCACGCGACACTTTTTCAAAAGCTCCGGCTCGTACTCCTGCTCGCCCTCCTCACAGACAATCAAAAGAGTCTTGCCCTTCGTCTGGAAATAGGGCTGCGCCAGTGTAAATCTGATAAAATCGGTTTTTCCGGCCTCCAGAAAGCCGTTAATCATATATACAGACTTCATAGTTAACATTTTGCCTTTCTTAGATGATGTGAAGAGACAAACCGGGCTCTTTCACATACTTCTTCCTTCAGGAACGCTTAACGGAACAGTTCCTCAAGCTTCTCCTCCTTCAGCTGTGCTCCGATGACGCAAAGCTTACCGGTTACCATCGGCTTACCGGTTCTGATGTCATGCTCTTCGGGAACATAGTCATAATAGATCCAGGTTCCGTCCTCAGCCGGCACCATTCCCTTTGCACGAAGGATCGCACCATATTCACCGCTGTCAAGTGCAGTCAGGATGCTCTCGATCTTCTCCACGGTAAACTTCGCGGGAGTCTCCCGGCCCCAGCTTGTGAACACTTCGTCGGCGTGATGATGGTGATGGTGTCCGTCATGGTCGTGATGATGACCGTGCTCCTCTTCCTCGTGGTGATGGCCGTGACAGCACTCCCCGTCCTCATCATGGTGATGGTGGTGATGATGCTCGTGCTCCTCATCTTCATGGTGATGGTCACAGCAACACTCCCCGTCTTCGTCGTGGTGATGGTGGTGATGATGCTCGTGCTCCTCGTCTTCATGGTGATGGCCGCAGCAACACTCCCCGTCTTCGTCGTGGTGATGGTGATGATGCTCGCGCGCATCCTCCTCATGAAGGTGCTCCATCATCTCATGCATCATCTCGTCGAGAGTATCGGCGCCCTCGATGGTGACCAGTACATCCTTGCCGTCCAGCTGATCCAACGGAGTGGTGATGATGGTTGCCTTGTCATTGTGCTCCCGGATCAGTGCCACACACTCCTCGAGCTTCTGCGCACTCACCTTATCGGTTCTGCTCAAGATAATGGTTCCGGCAAACTCGATCTGATTGATGAAAAACTCGCCGAAATTCTTGATATACATCTTTGCCTTGGATGCATCGACAACCGCTACCGCACTGTTAACCTGTACGCCCAGCTCAGTTGCCACATTCTCCACTGCCTTCAGCACATCGGAGAGCTTACCGACACCGGAGGGCTCGATCAGAATTCTCTCAGGGGCGTAGGTCTCAATGACTTCCTTCAGCGAGGTTCCGAAGTCACCTACCAGGGAACAGCAGATACACCCGGAGTTCATCTCCTTAATCTCAATGCCGGCTTCCTGCAGAAAACCGCCGTCGATACCAATCTCACCGAACTCGTTCTCGATCAGCACGGTCTTGCTGCCATCGAGTGCTTCCTTCAAAAGTTTCTTAATCAAAGTGGTTTTTCCTGCTCCCAAAAAGCCGGAAAACACATCTATCTTTGTCATTTTCATTCTCCTTTCTGCGGCTTACGCCTTTTGCATCACCTTTCATTTTCCCCCATAAGCCGAGGCTTGTCAAGAATTCCAATAGGAAAATTTTTATAAACAACAGCAGAATTTCGTTCCGGGAACGGCTCTCGCCCTTCCAATACAGGCAAATGCTAATAAACTAAGAACTGTATGACGCTCAGCGGGATAACTGCCAATTCTCCGTCCTCGGTTCCCCCGGACAGGATTCCAAGCAGCCTTCCGCGGGTATCGAACAGTCCGCCGCCGGACATTCCCGGCATCACATTGGCACGCGCCCAGATCATGTACTCTTCATAATCCTCCATGTAGATCCAGTTGTCTAAGATCACCCCCTCATAGGCTTCTGCAGCGACGCCGCTCTTACTCCCCATGGCGATGCAGCCGTCCTGCGCCTTCAAGGCATCGAAGGACTCTTTCTCATAATTTGCTCTCCAATATTGCTTCAAATGCTCCTCCGGGATTGCTTCCACCGCAAGCCTGATTTCAGCAAGGTCTTCCTTTTCATAGATCGTATACTCCCTGCTGACAGTACTCCATCCGTCACAG
Source organism: Acetatifactor sp. (assembly GCA_016293615.1). GTDB lineage: Bacteria > Bacillota > Clostridia > Lachnospirales > Lachnospiraceae > Acetatifactor. Next base: position 10,704 of record JAEDDX010000016.1, on the reverse strand, counting down.
AAGGTGATACACACGAAGGTATCCGTCTCCTCCAGTACATGCGCCGCAGTCAGAATCGTCACGACCCCGTTATTTTCATCATAGATCACCCCGCTGCCGATCAGACTTCCCGCCTGCAGCTGTACCATCATGCCCTGTCCCTGCTTCTGCAGCAGGTCCGCAATGTTGGTCTCTTCGTAGTTCTCCCATTCCAGCAGGGCCATCCGGGGCAAACGCTTATCCTCCCTTACCAACTCTTCTTCCTCAATGACGACCTGTCCCTTGGTGACATGATCGATCCGCTGCCAGATACCGTCGGCGTCTTTATACAGAAGTGCTTCGTACTGCCCGGCCCCCCGGTTCAGGGAAATCATAGTGGTCTCAGGACTTAAGGAAAAGCTGAATTCGTTCTTGGCGCCGATGCTTCCATTGATTCCGCCAAACGCCGAATAGCAGTCGATCAATAGCTCTCCGTTCTCCTGTGAATGCACCACAGCTTTTCGAAGGTATCCGACGGACGACGACACCATCATCCGAAGGTCCATCTGCGTTCCATCCTCAGACACTGTAAAACTGCTGATATAGACACTTGTATTTTTCAGAAAACCCGTTCCGAAAAAGTACAGCAGACACAATGCTGCCACGATTGCAGCTGACAGTAACATGCACTTTTTCAAATGGTTCATAGCGGTAATCCTCCTTATCGTCATAACGGAATCCACACTGTTTGGGAAATATCTTCCGGCCATTTTCATCCTCAGCAGGCATCGCCTCCGTAAAACCTATGCCTGAAAAAATGCCGTAAAATCAAGGGTTTCCTCGATCTTACGGCACCTTTTTGGGTAAGCAAAACGATAAGCCGGGTTATGTCGTTGAGTGATCATCTATCTACTGCAATTGTTGCCAATTGTATCCAGCGACCTACCTGAAAGCAGGCCGGGCAAGCCTGTTGCTCTCTGTTTGGTCTTGCTTCGGATGGGGTTTACATGGCTCCGGCTGTTACCAGCCGGACGGTAGTCTCTTAAGCTGCCTTTCCACCCTTACCGGTGTTGCCACCGGCGGTATATTTCTGTTGCACTGGCCTTGGAGTCGCCTCCACCGGATGTTATCCGGCATCCTGCCCTGTGAAGCCCGGACTTTCCTCACCTGCCCCGAAGGGCAGCCGCGATCACCTGTCTTACTTACCGCTGTATTATACCTTCCCTTTTCAGGAAAAGCAAGGTGTAATTACACATTGAAACAACTGCCGCCCACAAATTCCCTGCAGATAGAGTTATTCGGAAGACTTTCGGCCGGCACATTCAAAAAGTAATCCAAAAACTTCAGAAGGCGTCTGGCCTCGAAGTACTCCGGCGCTTCCTTCGGAATCTGGTACAAAAGCGGTACCGCGTAGGTCTTCATGACCGCCAGCTCATAAATCTGGGAGGAGTTAAACATGGCATCCGCCTCCTCCTGGAAGGGGAAAATATTCTCCTCTTCACCGCGTCTGACGGACGGCCACATCTGAATGGTCCTCTGCGCACTTGACCCTCTGGTTCTGGCGTCTCTGACCATACGTCGTAAGAGCCTTCCGTCTGTGGTTGCGATACGATTATGATTATCAATATTCAGCGTTGTCAGGGCACTGATATAAATCTTATACTTGCTCTCGTCGGGCAGCGCGTAGGACATCTTGTTATTCAGGCCGTGAATTCCTTCGATGACCAGAATATCGTCCTTTCCAAGCTGTTTGAAATTGCCGCGGTACTCACGCTTGCCGATCTTAAAGTTAAAGGTTGGAAGCTCGACTCTCTCTCCGGCGAGCAGCTTCATCATATCGTCGTTGAACTTCTTCACATCCAGAGCTTCCAGACACTCGAAATTATAGTCCCCGTTCTCGTCCCTGGGCGTCTGCTCGCGATTCACAAAATAATCGTCCAGAGCAATCGGATGCGGTACCTTTCCCAGCGTCCGAAGCTGGATCGACAGCCTGTGGGAAAAGCTGGTCTTACCCGAGGAGGAGGGCCCTGCAATCATAATGAACTTCACATTCCCGCGACTGACAATATCCTTTGCGATCTCACCGATCTTACGCTCCTGCTCGGCCTCCTGCACCAGAATCAGGTCATTCACGGAATCTCTGCATACCTGGTCATTCAGATCGCCGACGGTCTCGATTCCGGCCTTCGCCCCCCACTCCTGGGAAGCCTCCATTGTTGCAAACAGCTTCTCTCTGTCCTCGAAGGGAGCAACCACATCCGGATTCGACCTTGTGGGAAGCAGCAGCATGAAACCATTCGCGTAAGGAGTAATCTCGTACTTTTTTACATATCCTGCGTTCGGCAGCATGTAACCGTAATAGTAATCATAAAAACCGTCCATTTCATACAGATTGACGCTCTGGCCGATGCGGTAGCGGAACAGGTTCTCCTTGTCGCTCATGCCCTTTTCCTTAAAAAGCTCCATGGCATCCTCCAGCATGTACAGCCGTTTCATGAAAGGAACCTTTTTCTCGGAAAGCTCCTGCATCCTGAGCCTGATCTTCTCCGCGCTCTCCTCCGTCACGGGTACAAGTCCGTGCACATCGATATAATAACCGTGCCCGATGGTAAACTCGACCGTGCTCTTCTGCGCAGCATCCGAACCATACAAATCAAATACCGCCTTTAAGAACAGCATCGTTGCGGTCCTCACATAAGTCCGAAATCCCTCTGCATCCTTTATCGTCAAAAACTCCACTTCACAGCTTCTGGTCACCTTCTTAAACAGTTCCCTGATACGCCCGTTCTGTACCGCAAGCGCGATCATGCCGTCATACTGCGACTGTACGCCTGCTGCGATTTCTTCAAACGAAGTGCCCTGTGCCACTTCCCTTTCTGCCCCATTGATTTTGATCTTAATCATTCATACCTCTCATTTCCGTCACTCAAATCGTGACAACGCCCATTCAACCAGTGCCAGTTCCCCCTCAACCTCGACCAGCCGCTGTCTGGTTCGGTCTGTCTGCTCCTTCGTCAACTGCTCCAGAAGCCTTCGCAGCACTTCCCTCCGAAAGGTCAGATACTGCTGCAATACCGGATGCTTTTGCTCCAAAAGGAGTTCACCATATTCATCCGTCAGGTCCTGCCGCCTTCCATCCTCTGTAGCCGGCGTCTTCGCCGAAGTCTTCCAAGGGGCATACTCTGCCTTCATCGCGAAGTAGTACTTTCCATCCTCCAGCACAGCGTTCTCCGCCACAATGCAGAACCCTTCCGCCCTTAAGAACCGCCTGAACTCGGCAAGTTCGGACTGGGGCTGCAAAATCAGCTCACTGAACTTCACGGCTTTATCGATACTGTCAGACAGAATCTTTGCCATCAGTCTTCCGCCCATCCCGGCGATCACCACCGTGTCGGCCTCACCATCCTGATAGGCGCAAAGTCCGTCGGAGAGTCTTGTCGTAATCTGCTCCTGTAAGGCGTTCTGCGCAATATGTTCTTTGGCTGCCGCAAGCGGACCGGTTCTCACATCCATGGCAAGTGCGCGCGGGCAGACGCCCTGCTGCACCAGACAGATGGAGAGAAAACCATGGTCACACCCGACATCGACCAAACGATTCCCTGGTGTGACCATATCCGCAAGCATCTGTAATCTTTTTGACAATACAATCTGCTTATCTCTCATTAATCCAGATAGTCCTTCAGCTTTCTGCTTCTGCTGGGATGACGAAGCTTACGAAGTGCCTTTGCTTCAATCTGTCTGATACGCTCTCTGGTGACATTGAATTCTTTGCCGACTTCTTCCAGAGTGCGGGCTCTTCCGTCATCCAGTCCGAATCTGAGACGAAGCACCTTCTGCTCACGATCTGTCAGGGTTCCGAGTACTTCCATCAGCTGTTCCTTGAGAAGCGTAAACGCTGCCGCATCTGCCGGTGCGGGCACATTGTCATCCTCGATGAAGTCGCCGAGATGGCTGTCCTCCTCCTCACCGATGGGAGTCTCCATGGAAACCGGCTCCTGGCTGATCTTTAAGATCTCACGCACGCGGTCAACCGGCATATTCATCTCCTCAGCGATCTCTTCGGGAGAAGGCTCTCTTCCCAGCTCCTGAAGCAGCTGCCTGCTGACACGGATCAGCTTGTTGATGGTTTCCACCATATGCACGGGGATACGGATGGTTCTCGCCTGGTCCGCGATCGCTCTGGTGATTGCCTGACGAATCCACCATGTTGCATAGGTGGAGAATTTGTATCCCTTTCTGTAATCGAATTTCTCGACAGCCTTGATCAGACCCAGGTTGCCCTCCTGAATCAGATCCAAAAACAGCATACCTCTTCCGACATAACGCTTTGCGATGCTGACAACCAGTCTCAAGTTGGCCTCCGCCAGACGCTTCTTCGCCTCCTGGTCGCCCAGCTCCATCCTCTTGGCAAGGTCGATCTCCTCCTCGGCGGACAGAAGCGGTACCTTACCGATCTCTTTTAAGTACATACGAACAGGGTCTTCGATGCTCACGCCGTCGGGGATGGAAAGATCCAGATTCTCGACATCCACTTCATCTTCCTCTGTCAGGATGATGGGTTCTTCATCCACATCGTCATCATCGGTAATGCGGAGCACATCGACATTATTCTGCTCCAGAGTATCCAGAATCTTTTCAAACTGTTCCTCTTCCAGAGGCATGTCCGCGAAAAAGTCGCTGATTTCCTGATACTCCAGTACATTCTTCTTTTTCTTGGCAGAAGCTAACAGCTCCTTGATTTTCTCATCAAACTTTGCCTGCATGTTTTCATCCATTGTATTCATTCCGTCCTTCCCCGGAGAGTATCTCTCCCTTACTATTTTACATCAGCCAGCGAAATATGCGTCTTCGCCAGTTCTTCCAATGCTTTCTTGCCTTCTATGGCCTGCGTCAGGGCGCTGACATCGCTGCCCAGTCTCGCGCTTACAGCCTCATAACTGTTCTTCTTGACTGCGAGGAGAATGTCATGTAGGGCCTTCTCTCTCTCCTGTCTGGAATCCAGCTTCGGCAATGTGGTGTGGAATACCTCCGCCGCTGCCCGCTGTGTCTCCTCATCCTCAAATGTGCTGATAATGCTTGCCGGATTATAAATGCCTGCCTCCATGTCCCGAAACAGCTTCTCGGCAACGATACGGTAAATCTCGTCGGTAAAATCATCCGCAGTGACGAATTTTTTGATCTTCGCAAAAAGCGCCGGCTCGTCAGTGATCCAGGTGAGCAGCAGCCTCTGTGCCTTTTTGGCGTTCTCCTCCGCCGTGTTCTTACGCTGGATTCCGCTTTTTGGCCGTTCCATGGGTCTTGCATCTCCGGTCTGCACCGCATAGGTTAACACAAGCTTGCGCAGATTCTCCACGCCGATGAAGTATTTCTCCGCCACGGCCTGCAGATAATTGTCGCGCTCCACTTCCTCCGAGAACTGACACAGTTTCTTCGCGATCTCTCTGTGGAACTTTGTCTTCTCCTCGGGATCATTCATATTGAATTGCCCCTGCAATATCCGGACTTCAAAAAAGAAACTGTTCTCCGCGCGGTCGATGCGTTCCTGAAAGGCATCCTTCCCCAGCGCCTTCATAAATTCGTCCGGGTCCTTGTAGGGCTTCATATCAATGACCTTGCCGGTCAATCCGGCATCCCGTAAAATACCGATGCCCCGAAGCGCCGCCTTCACCCCTGCGCCGTCGCTGTCATAGGCAAGCAGGACATTGTCGGTGTAGCGCCGGAGCAGCTTCGCCTGCTCCACGGTAAACGCAGTGCCGAGGGAGGCGACTGCCTGGGTAAACCCCGCCTGATGCATGGCTATGACATCCATATATCCCTCACAGAGGATTATGTTGCCGGTTCGTGCCGTTCTTGCAAAATTCAGTCCGAAAAGGTTCCGCCTCTTATCAAACACATCGGTCTCGGGAGAATTGAGGTACTTGGGTTCTCCGTCCCCCATCACGCGTCCGCCGAAGCCGATGACCTTGCCGTTGATATCCTGGATTGGGAACATGACACGATTCCAGAACTGGCTCACCAGCCCGCTTCGCTCGGACACAACGGCGAGTCCCGCATCACAGATCAGCTTGTCCTCAAAGCCCTTCTGCCGCAAATAAGCCACAAGATCTCTTCCTGATTTTCCGGAGTATCCCAGGCCAAACTTTTTCATGGTCTCATCCGACAGCTGTCTCTTCTTCAGATATTCATATCCGACAGTCCCTTTTGGGGAACGCAGCTGATAGTAGAAAAATGTAGCGGCTTCCTTATTGACCTCCATCAGTCTCGTCCGATGATTGGCCTTCTGCTTCTGTTCTTCCGTATATTCCATCTCAGGAAGCTTTACTCCTGCCCGTTCCGCCAAAAGCTTAATGGCCTCCGGGAAGGTAAAGTTCTCATATTTCATCACAAATGTGTACACATTCCCGCTGACGCCGCAGCCGAAGCAGTGAAACATCTGCTTGCTTCCCGACACGGCAAAGGAAGGGGTGTCTTCGTTATGAAAGGGACAGCATGCCCAGTGATTGCCGCCCTTTTTCTGCAGCTTCACATAACCTGACACCACATCCACGATATCATTTCTGGCTCTGACCTCTTCCACAATCTCATCCGGATAAAACATGTTTTCCTCTCTTCTCTCACTACAGTAAAATCCATGACTTCGGTATATAGATCTCCTCATATTTCGAAATTGCGAATCGATCCGTCATGGCGCCCACATAGTCACAGACGACCTGCTCCTTGGGCTCACCCTCCGCCAGAAGACTTAAGTATTCCTCGGGAAGGGTATGTGTATGCTTCATAAAGTAACCGTATAAGGTCTCCATCAGCTGCTCCGCACGGCCTTCCTCTCCCTTAGCCAGGGGATTCTGGTAAACATTCTCAAACATAAACTTGCGCATGTCCCGCATGGCATTGCCGACTTCCTCGGACATACAGATATCATTCTTGCCCATGCTGTTGGTAACGATATCGTGCACAAAATGATCCAGTCTGTCGCTGGGGGTACAGCCGATGACCTCGCGAATCTGTGCCGGCACATCACTTTCCTTGAGGATGCCGGCTCTGACCGCGTCGTCCATATCGTGGTGAATGTAAGAAATCTTGTCGGAAAGACGCACGACCTTGCCCTCGAGCGTGTGGGGCTTTCCGATGGTCTGATGATTTAAGATACCATCCCGTACTTCAAAGGTCAGATTTAAGCCCTGACCGCCTCTCTCGAGCCTCTCTACGGTGCGCACGCTCTGCTGACTGTGTTCAAATCCCAGGGGACAAACCCTGTTCAGCGCACGTTCGCCCGCATGACCGAAAGGAGTATGTCCCAGATCATGGCCCAAAGCAATCGCCTCCACCAGATCCTCATTCAATCTCAGGGCCTTTGCAATCGTTCGCGCATTCTGGGAGACCTCCAGCGTATGGGTCAGTCTCGTGCGATAGTGGTCGCCCTCAGGTGACAGAAAGACCTGCGTCTTGTCCTTCAGTCTTCGAAACGCCTTGCAGTGCAGAATCTTGTCCCGGTCTCTCTGAAAAGCCGGGCGGATGTCGCATTCCTGCTCCTCCTTTGCTCTGCCCTTCGTATGCATGCTCAGGGAGGCATAGGGGCTAAGATACTCTTTCTCTCTCAATTCCAGGTTTTCTCTGATCGTCATATTTGCTCCTTTTCTGACAAAAAGCGTCAACCAAAACCATTCTCCACTTTATATATTCTGCATTCCGACTTGTTTTCCTTTTTTTAGCGGCAAATATCATAAATAAATTCGGTACATTTCTCCATTGCTTCCTTGGAAACCTTGCCCGGCGACATCTGAAAGACATGCCACATGCCCGGGTAGATATCCATCTTCACCGGCACATTTGCCTCCATGAAAGCTTTTTGCAGGCGTATGGAATCACTTAATAGGATCTCATTTTCCCCGACCTGAATGTAAGTGGGCGGGAACCCCTTGAAATCTCCAAACAGCGGGGAGATAAAAGGATTCTTCAGATCCTCTCCCTCCGCATAGGCCCGGACCATACGGTCAATATATTCCTTATCGAGCACGGGGTCCACCTCCGCCTTTGTCTGAAACGACTTGCCGGAAGAAGTCAGGTCCGTCCATGCAGACAACAGGATCAGACCTCTTGGCAGGATCCTGTTTTCTTCCTTCAGCTTAAGTATCAGAGACAGCGCAAGATTCCCTCCGGCGGAATCTCCCGTCACGATGATATCCCTCGCGCCATACCCCAGAAGCATCAGATAATTCCAGACCTTCATGGCATCCTCGGCTGCCGCAGGATAGGGATGCTCAGGCGCCAGTCTGTAGTCAAAGCAAAAGACATCCATGGAGGTGGATGCTGCCAGCTTTGAGGTCAGCGTGCGCGCGTACAGCTTGCTTCCGGTCGAATACCCACCGCCGTGACAGTGTAAAATGACATACTTCTGCATATGGGCACGATTGACGCTCACCCACTCTCCCTTAATGTCTTCTATTTCCACCTCGCGGAATGTAAGGGCTCTCGTACTGCCCAACAGACTGCCGATATGGTCCTGCGACTGACGGTGCTTTTCCAGATCCGGCTTCTCCACCAGACCGTGCACCCGCCGGATGACATTCATCAGGTTTTGATTCTTATTTGCTTTCTTTACCATTTCATTCCTCTGACTGATCTTGAAAACGGATTAACAGGATCGTAAAAACATTTAAAAATGCAGACGCCTGCGAACAGCTCCGCGCAGTCTGCTGTGGCAGAGCATCGTGACAAAGGTCACATCCAGGATAAAGCATACCGTCAGCACGACGGCAGACCAGCTGAGCGCAATGGCGCCGCTGACATACAGGTCAATTAAGATCTCGATGCCGACACAGACGACCGCGACGGACGATACACAGTACAAGGCTCCCGTCAGGAACGATTTCGGAAGCTTGCAAAAGCAGACCGTCACAAGCTCTGCGACCACGGTGATGAGTATGGTAATCGGTGCGCCCAGACCCAAAAACCACCTGTCGCTCTTAGTCAGGAAGGTCAGCAGATACAGATAGGCTCCCACTGCCGCTCCGTCCATCAAAATGGTCAGGTAGATGGGCAGTCTGGTATAGATGACAAAGGGAATCAGCAGTACCCAGAATACCGCACAGACGCCGATCACAGGCAGTGACCACAGATTGACCGAGAACACCAGCGCATTCAGCATACCGCAGGTAAAAGCGGTCGCCAGCACCATCACCGTAATCAGAATGCCCATATCCTTTCTCTTGACGGTCTCCACCTGTCCCTTTTTGGTGGGAAAGCTTCCCTCCTGCATGATTTTTTCCAGTTCTCTCGGATTAATGACGGGGGTATTGCACAACGGGCACTCTTTTACTCCCTGCTCAAGCTCCACCCCACAGTTGACACAATATGACATATCGATACTCCTTTCTTCCGGACCGCACTGCATAAGCGCGCCGGATGCTTCAGACTTTCGGCTTCTCTACCGGTTGCTCTCGATCTTCACATGAATTCCGTCCTGCACCAGTTTGCGGAAAAAATACTTTTCCACATCGGTCTCACAGATGCTGCTCGCAAAATTCACGGTCAGAGTATCCTCAAAGCTGATAATGGCACAGTTGGTTCTGCGCGAGAAAGGCTGGCCCATATAAATATCGAACCGCTCAATATACTTTCTCATGCCCTCCGGTACCTTAAGCGCTCCCATGTTGGTCAGTCCTGCAGAAGAATTTCTGTCCTGTACGCTTGCATAGAACGCCCTCACCACGACATCCTTGATAAACAGCGGCACCACACGGATAAACGGATTGCGTTGGGTGGCTGCATTCGTCGTGATATCACCCCGCAAAAGCTTCTCATTGACATAATAATGCATATAGTTTTGAACCTGCGTCACGATCTCCTCAAAGGTATAATCGCCCAGTCTGGGGTCTATGCCGGGATAGATCATCGTGATAAAGTTTCTCAATGTAATAGATGGGAAAAACCTCCGCAGGTTTACCGGCATTGCTATTTTCACCGGTCTGAGTTTAAAATGCGGCTCCTCGAGCTGTTTCGTCAGCAAAGCCTGTAACAGTACCGCATTCAGGTACTCCGTGATCGTACAGTGATACCTCTTGGAGACCTCCATGACCTCTCGCACGGACATGATGCCGTCGATGATATTCAGGGTATAAAACGGCTCCGCCGTACCGCGCACACGATAAGCCTTCTCCTGCAGTCGGGGAGGACAGACCTTGGCATTCGCATACCGCATATAGGCATCCTCCAGTTCCCCGGGTTCGGGCTCCGCATCGATATCCAGCACAAAACCTTCGTTTCGGATCTCGTCATGCCCCAGGAGGCGCAGATAGGTCGCCGTCAGCGTCTCTAAGACGCACATTCCTCCGGTTCCGTCTCCCAGGCTGTGATGGGCCTCGAAGGAAATTCTGTTGCGATAGTAATAGACCCTCACCAGATAGCGGTTGTTTGCCTTGAAATACATCGGCTGACAGGGATTCTTCACATCCGGCTGTACGAAAGGGCCCGGCCGGTGGTTGGGCTCCAGATAGCGCCAGAACAGGCCCTTCCGGATAGCGGCCTTATAGGTCGGGAATCTGGGCAGCGTCATATCCAGTGCCTTCTGCAGCACCTCTGGGTCGATTTCTTCTTTTAAAACCACAGACAATCTGTACACGGAAGAAAAATCCCTTCTCTGTAGAGTCGGGTATACAATCGCGGAAAGATCGAGCTTATACCAATCCTTCCGCACGGATTTGTTCTTTTTGACCTTTTTCTCCATACGATTGTGCCTTTCCGAAA
>JAEDDX010000064.1 GCA_016293615.1 Acetatifactor sp. | reverse complement strand
GACGATTTTGGTAAAGCAGAATCGGTCTAGCTAATTATTTTACGTTATACTAGAATTGATTCCGGATTACTTTCTGAACCATCGCCGGTTCCACTGCCTCAAAACGCATCACGCAGGGCATTGTTCCGTCACTGCTTAACGGAGAGGAAACTTGAACCATTGCAGCAACCAGTTCATCCTTTCAGACACAAATCTGCCACAGGCCTTTATCCTACAAGGAAGTATATCACAAAAGCTTCCGGTTTTGAACTCTTATCTGAAAAACCTGACCTGATATGCCCACAAAAATCACCTTCCGGGGCATTCTCACCGTTCTTCATTTCAAATCCTGTTCTCATCCGCAAGAGTTTCCACGCCGAGTGCTCTGTTTACTTCCTCAATATTTTTCCTGGTGATTCGATACCCCAAGACCATCATGATGATATTCGTACCGACGAAGCAAAGGACTGTGATTATGAGTGCCTCCGGATATCTCCACAGCTGCCACAAAAAAGTAATGATGGGAATCCAGACCATTCCTGTCAGAACACAGTATAGGATGTTCTGAAGAACGAAACCGATTCTTTCATTCTCATATAGAAACAAAAAACCTGAGAAGGCCATTCCGATCACCCCGTAAAGCAGCAGATCCACGGAATAAGCAACGGTCACAGAGGGAAACATTGCGATGTATTCCGGGGTAATCGGTGAATAGTCAAACCCTGTGATACTGCGTACTAACAGTTCAATCACTAAATTACACATCATCGCAATCCCTGCCGTATATACAAAGCCGGTAAAAATTCTTTTCAACATAGTGCGTTTCCTTTCCCTAAATTCCCAAGACTTTTTTCAGTTTTACTACATTTCGTCTTGAAGTATAAGTCTCGCTGCCATCCTTCATAATCACGCGAATGGTTCCCGACAGGCTCATATCAAGCCTTTGAATCTGCTTCAGATTTATGATCTCTGACTTAGAGCTGCGGAAGAACAGCTTCTCATTCAGGTTGTCTTCCAATTCGTAAAGTCTCTTTGGAACCGCATAGATTTCCTTCGCTGTCCTGGCGAATACCTTCTGTCCTTCCGAAAAAAAGCAGATGACATCCTTTTCGTGAATCACTGTTTTGTCACCGTTTTGTCTCTGAACCGGAAGTCCGGTATTTACAAATTCAGAAAGCTCATCCACCAATTTCCGGGTCGTACCGTCTAACTCGCCACTGCAGACATGGATCTCTGTTTCTTTATATTTTTCATGAATGACTGCCTTTACCTGCATCTGTTTTCCCTCTTGGCGTCGTTCCAAGCACAAGTGTACTTACCACAGGAAGCCCGGATACAACTATGTATAGAAGCGTTGTTAATAACATCATACCAAAAAGATTGAGCGCATAGCAAGCACCTATCGGCAAATGCAGTTTTTCCAATGTCAGGAACGCCACCACCATCAGGCAGGGATAGTGCAGGGAATAGTATCCGAAGTTCGCCCGTGTCATGAAGGTACTGAAGCCATTGTGGAAATTCAGCCATTTTCGCGCCACGGAGAAGATCGCCAACATCATTACCCACGCATAAATATTCGTAAACGGATGCTGCAATACAGACTTTGAAGTATAGGCAACCGTTGTCATAATATTGTCCGTAGCCTGCGGCTCTATGATCAGACGGATATACAGATAATAACCGGCCATGCAGATTACAGCGCCCGTTACCAGGAATGTTCTGACCTTTTCCAGACATTCCAGATGTCTTTCGTTCGAAAACACATAATAGCCCATCAAAAAGCAATTCACATAGATTCCGTTCCGATAAACTTCAATCAAAGGAGTGTTCAGCAAAAAAGCGCTGCACCAGAAGCTGAAGAACAGGAGGACAAATCCCCACCATTTCATACGGTCGCAAAGAATACACAGCCGGTTCTTTTTGTCCAGTTTGAGCACAAGCAATAAAACAACGGATGCCAGAAACAGTTCTCTTGCAAACCACATAGGACCCACGCCGGTCATGCAATAGATCAGATATTTCAGCACACCGGGAATCTCTGCTCCATTCCCCTGAAACAGATCCGTGTAATAGTCAGTCACCCAGCCGGACACCCAGCCAAACAGCAAAATCACAAAAACGGACGGAACAAGCAGTCGTTTGAACCGGTTCCGGATAAACTCTTTCTGGGTTCTAAAGCAAAGTGCATGTCTGGCGCAGACTCCCGCCACAACGAACAGGATCGTCATGAACCAGGGATATACGATATAAAGGAATCCGTCTAACAGTTCGATTCCCTGCACACTGAAATTCGACAGTACTCCCTGACTGTTAAAAATGTAAACCACATGATAGACCATCACCAGAATCACTGTCATCCAGCGAATGTTATCCAGATAATACTTTCTTTCTCTGCTTTCCATGATACTACCTCCCTGTCACTTTTCTGTAACTTGCCGTTACTCTATCACGTGCAGGGAATGTACTCAACACTTCTCAAATAAACGGTAAAGAATGACACATGAATGGTTCAAAGTTACCCCATTGCAGCACGGGCATAGAAAAACTCCCGGTTTGGAACCGCTTGTCCAAAACCGGGAGTACAACCTCTCACACTGCCTGCTTCAGTTTTTATATGATACACCTGCATGCCTTCTTACATAATTTACCGAGCCGACGGCTTTTCCAAATCTTCGTCACTTTTGCGATATTTGTTTACATAGTATTTCAAATCCCGCAACTGTTGCGCATAAGAATAGCGCGATGTAAAAAGGATAAATCCATAATCCAAAAACCCGCTATCACTCCAAAGAATGGCGGCATAATTGCGGCGGCAGCGCATGAGAAGGCCATTTGCAGACCTATGACAGCCTGTGAATGTTCTGTTCCGAAGAAGGATGGCACAGAATGAATCAATGACGGATAAACCGGCGCACACCCTACCCCGGCAATCACCAACCCCAGCAAAGTAAGCCCCACCTGTTCAGAGGGAAGCATCACGCAGAGAATGCCGCTCATCAGAATCGCAAAACCGATTCGTATCAGTTTCCTGCTTCCTAATCTTTCGGATACAAATCCACTCAAAAGTCTTCCGGCTGTAATACCCGCAAAAAACAGCGCTGCGTCCACCGCTCCCGCTCCCAGACCATATGGGATAGCCCACAGGCAGAGAGTTACCAGAGAATGGGTCACAGAATAGCCGAACAGTCCCACCGCACTCATCAACACACTCAATGATGTCACCAATCCTGTTCCAAACCTGTTGATAATGCGTTCGGAACAAAGACTTGAAACGATCGTACAAAAGATTACAGTCGTTGATACGACACCCATATAGGACAATGGAACATCCAATGCCACATGCATGGCAGGCCAGGCAGAACCCAGTAATGAATCAGGCAGTCCCAACGAAATAAATGCAAGATATATGATCAGAATCAACGCAAACATTTTCGTACTCCTTTGTTGGCATATGCTTTGGAAACACTGTTTTTATACAATGGTATAATAGCCTTCCGTCAGATTCGGGGAGCCTTCCTGCATCTCGACCACAACCGGACCTGTCAGTTTGATTATAACACCGTTGCTGTGAATCGCAATAAAGTACTTGGCAAGAATTCTATCCCCCAGCCGGATCTGATTCATCGGGTCGTAACCGCAGATATATCCCTCTGCTTTGGTGTTGACCGTATTATGGGAGAAGAATTCATCAAACTGCCTCTGATACTGCATCTGCGTCTCAGTCAGCCGCTTCGCTATCTCGACGGTCTCATCACCGACCTCACACTCCAGAATGCCCATCAGGGTTCCGCTAAAATATGCACTCTTTCTTACATCGAAAAGGAACTCACCGCTTCTTAGAATCTCCGCATAATCTTCCAGTCGCTTTTCATACTTTTCTACGGAAAGCTGCTTCAGTGCCAGCGTTCCGCAGCACTCCGCCTGCCCTTCCCATTTCTCAATCAACTCTTCCTGTTCTACAAACTCACACAGATTCGACTTGCGACTCTCCCGGCTTGCAAGTACAGCATAGTATAGGATCTGGCCCGCGCGACATTAGTCTTTCATGTAAACCCTGTTTTTTGTGATTACTTCCTCTCAGCGGAAGCAAGTGTGGTCTGATTGCCGGCAGCAGCCAACTCCTGTTCTACACAGGTTCTCCCGCCAATGACAGATGTGGATCAAACAGACGCTCCTTGAGCATTGTATTTCTCTTTGTTACCGTCACATTTCTGATTGCATACTGTAGTGCCTTCCTGTCTCCGATTAAAACAAGTATCTTTTTTGCTCTAGTGATGCCGGTATAGATCAGATTCCTCTGAAGCATCACATAATGGTTCATCATGATTGGCATGACAACAATCGGATATTCGCTTCCCTGGGCTTTGTGAATCGTTGTCGCATAGGCATGAACCAATTCGTCCAGTTCCGTTATATCATATTCTACCGTTCTGCCGTCAAAAACGACCTTCAGGGATCTGTCCTCAGCGTTTACGGATTCGATAATCCCGATATCCCCGTTAAAGACTTCTTTGTCATAATTATTCTTAATCTGCATCACTTTATCATCGGCACGGTATGCAAATCCGCTTCGACGCAGGCAGTCCTTGGGAACGTTAACTGCGCCCCTGCCTCTCATAAAAACCTCATGCTCCGGAGGGTTTAATGCCTCCTGAAGGGCAAGATTTAAATTCGTAGCGCCGACCACACCCCTCTGCATCGGTGTCAATACCTGAATCTGCGATGCATCCACATGATAGTAATTCGGAAGCTTATTCTTCACATAATCCACAATCTTGGTTACTACCGCCTCTGCATCCTCATTCTCCGTGAAGAAAAAATCGCTTCCCCTGCCATTGGATATATCCGGCATCTTCCCTTCATTGATGCGATGGGCATTCATGATGATTCTGCTGGTCTGTGCCTGTCTGAATATCCGTGTCAGTCTGATCACCGGGAAAGAGCCGGAATCAATGATATCTCTCAACACATTTCCCGCGCCGACACTCGGAAGCTGATCGATATCCCCTACCAGAATCAGCCGCATCGTAGGCGGGATTGCCTTAAGGAGGGAATTCATCAAAATAATGTCGATCATGGAACACTCGTCGACGATCAGTACGTCTCCCTCCAAGGGATTCTCCTCATTCTTCTGATACCCTTCGGGCGGCTTGCATTCGAGCAGTCTGTGTATGGTCTTCGCTTCAAGCCCCGTTGCCTCCGTCATACGCTTTGCGGCACGACCCGTAGGCGCAGCAAGCAGGATTTTCAAGCCATATGCCCGGTAGGCAGAAATAATGCCGTGTGTCGTTGTCGTTTTTCCGGTACCCGGCCCTCCCGTCAGTATCATCACCTTGGCAAGTGCCGCCTGTCTGATCGCATCCGCCTGAATCTCATCATACTTCATGCCAACCTTTTCTTCTATCAGATCAATACTAACGGAAAGATTCGGATTTCCGGTAGCCTTTCTTGCCTCCAGAAGTTTTGTATAAAGCTTATCCTTTGCGGGAGACATTGCTAATCTTTTTAGTTTGAATGCAGTTCCCACTTCTGCATAATAGAAGGGCGGCAAATAGACCGGAATACTCTCCCGGCCGGTCTCATCTTTCTTACCAATGCTTTTCTCCTGTATCAATTCCTCTTTCCGTATCATATCATCCATCGTCATGATGATGGTCTCCGGTTCAGCCTCCAGAAGTTCTGAAGCCTTATCAATGAGCTGCTGCTTGTCAGCATATACATGCCCTTCGTTGGAAAGCTCGGAAAGCGTATACATTAATCCGCTTCTCAGTCTGACATAGGATTCCTTTTCAAATCCGAGCTTCGAAGCGATCTGGTCAGCCGTTTTAAAACCAATGCCCCATATATCATCCGCCAATTGATACGGATTTTTCTTCATCACTGCTATGCTGTCATTGCCGTACTGCTTATATATCTTTGCAGCATAGGAGGAGCTTACCTGGTGCTCCTGCAAAAAGAGCATGATGTTTTTGATCTCCTTCTGCCGCTCCCACGACTCAGCAATCATTTGTACCCTCTTGCTTCCAATACCGTCCACCTCTATCAGAAGCTCTACCTGATCCTCAATCACAGCAAAGGTATCTATTCCGAACTTCTGCACAATGCGTTTCGCAAACTTCGGTCCCACGCCCTTGATCAGTCCGGAACCAAGATACTTCTCCATGCCATAGATTGTTGCCGGCAAGGTTTCTTCCCAGCTCTCTGCACAGAACTGTCTGCCATACTTGGAGTCCACCTTCCAATTGCCCTCAACCAGAAGGACGGAACCGACATTGGCATCGAGCAGATTGCCGACTACCGGCACAAGCTCCGCATAATCCTTCACCCTGCACTTAAGCACGGAATATCCGTTTTCAGGATTCTGATAGGTAATTCTTTCTACAACACATCGAATCTTTACCAAGGATGCTTCCTCCCTTCTGTCATCATATCTCCTCTGTTTGGGCATTCCCTGTGTTTTTCATCATAATAAACGGTCTTCAGAATTGCAATACAACTATTTGAAAACGGCTAATTGTCTACTCCTCATTTAATGCACATTCAATATCCTTCCAGGCCCTGACCAGCTTCTCCAATGACCACGCAGCGTTGGCGGGGCTTGTGGATGGAAGCTTCCATGCCTTGCGTCCCAATTCAGGCTCCAGATACTTACAATACAATTCATAGGATTTTGCTCCGTTACAATAGATTTGCCTGATATCTGCGCACTCCAGTATCGGAGTCAGGTCATTGGGAACCACATTGGTGATCGAGGCATCCGATGATCCGACAATCTCGCAGGATGCTATCACATCCCAGACAGCAATATGATTCCTGATGAGAAAATCCTTTTTTTCCTCTATTGTGTCAGGCGTTTCCTCCTCCAACACACCGGCCATCACTCTCCAAAAACGATTCTGCGGATGCCCGTAAAAAAATTGCTGCTCTCTGGATTTCACAGATGGAAAAGATCCCAGTACTACTATTTTCGAGTTTTCATCATAAATCGGAGCAATAGGATGCTTCACACTCTCACTCATACTTCTCCCTTCGGTATTCTCCCCCGTATTCCCCGGTGAGTGGTGTTCCCGGTTCTGATTATTCCGGGATCACCGAGAATTCATGCTCCCCCCGCAATCGCATAGCCGGACAAGGATGTGTATGTCCGGGACCAAACGCACAGTTGGGACAGCTGAAGCATTTCACATAAGGTGCATTCCACAGAATCGCATCCGTAAAAGCCGGATCGGCCAGCAATCCGCATCCAAGATCTACAGTGTCGACCAGATCATTTTCTAACATATAACGGACCAGCTCCACACTACGAAGACCATTCACCGTAGATACCGGTACTCTTCCCTTAAAGTGTTTATGCATTTCCACGCCCAGTGCCGCGATCTTGTTATAGGGCAATGACTCATCATAGGGGACATCGTTGAACTTTCCTATTCCACAGGATACCTGCAGATAATCGCAGCCCGCTGCAACATAGAGCTCCGCAACCGTCTTCGCTTCCTGCACGGTAGGGTCCGCACCGGAAATTCTCGCCGAAATAATGAAATCTTCTCCGCAGGCTTTTCTGATTTCAGCAATGATCTCGCATCCAAAACGGGCCTTATTTTCAACACTACCGCCATATTCATCGGTTCTTTGGTTTACATTGGACGCAAAGTCATTGATAAGATAAGCATGACAGGCATGGAGCTGCACACCGTCATAACCCGCTTTTTGTGCCCGAATTGCTGCTTCCACAAACTGCTTGATGATCCTTTTTATATCGTCATGAGACAGCTCCACCGCTTCCACATCCCGAGCACCATCATTCCATGTTACCTTCGTTGGAGAGGTGAGCGGTCCGCACGCAGGATGTGTACCCAGCCCGCCATAATGAATCTGGGGAACCACCAGCGTATCATATTTATGTACTGCATTCACCAGCTTTTTGTGACCCTCAATCTGTTCATCGCACCATAGACCCAGTTGAGAGGGAAACAATCTTGCTTCTTTGGCGACACAGGTGGCCTCCACAACGATCAGCCCTACTCCATGAGCCGCTCTTGCCTCGTAGTGCTTTACCAATTCCTCCGTGACGATTCCGTCGTCACCGGCGGCAAACTTCACTGTAGGCGCCATGGTAATTCTGTTTTTACAGATTCTTTTCCCGATTTGAATCGGAGATGCTGCGTTGCTCATGTAAATACTCCTCTCTACTCGAACCCTTTATTCTTTAAATATTCATAGCTGTTTTTTAAGGATTGGAATGGGTCTCCGGGGCAGGTATCCTGCTCCACAAGGGCCCATTTCGTCCCCGCCTTCTGACAGGCTGAGACAATCGCATCCCAATCCAGGTTTCCTTCTCCCACTTCCGCCATCTCCTGTGCAAAATCCTTCTCGGGATTGATGCGCAGGTCCTTAAAGTGAATTGCCATCGCTCTCTTGCCCAAGCCGGATATGAAATCAGCCGGATTTACGCCGCCGACCTGCAGCCAGTATGTATCCACAATAAAGAAAAAAGCTTCCGGGTCAGTCTCATGGATCAGACGATCCATAACCCGTACACCATCCAGCTTTGCGAACTCAAAGGAGTGATGATGATAGCCAAAAAGCATCCCCGCCTGCTTCAGTTCCTTTGATATCCTGTCCGCGTCCTTCAAAAACTGATTCACCGCCTGCGGATTTGCCCGTATTTCCCATGGCATGGAACCGATTCCGCAAAGCTTACAGCCCAGTGTCTGATTGTAGGCAATGATTTCGTCCGGATTCTTCAGAAAGCCCTCGAACCCCCGGTGGGTCGTCACTACCTCCAAATGATAATGCTCAAGAATCGGCTTCATCTCATCTGCCTTGAGATCTGTTCCGGATATCTGAACAATCTGATATCCGATGTCATGGATCCGTCGGCAGGTCTGCTCAAAATCCTCTATTGTTTTCATATGATCCCTGACCGTATAAAGCTGGGCACCAATTCTTTTGTCCATAATCCATTCTCCCCCATTCCATTCCTTTACCATCTCGTCGCCATTGGATTTGTAGGTTCCAATGGCTTTGATGTCTTTATCCTGTCAACATAAACTTGAATGCTAATACTCCAGCGCAGCCAGCACAGCTTCTAAAGAATCCAGGGAATCGATTTTGTCTGCTCCCTCTTTGCCCATCTCTTTTCGTTTCCTAGTATATGCCTCTTCTCCGTACCTGCTTATGTACATCGCATATGCTTTCGCAATATGACCTGTGGCTTCTTTGTAAAAGCCTTTCTTACATTCAGCAAGCTCCGCACATTCAGAGCAGGAATTGATGTTCCTTTCCTTACAGCACAGTTCATGAATACAGTGATTATCGTCACTGACGGTTGCATAGGAACACATATTGCAGGCGCTGCGACATCCGCCGCACCACATCCCCATAAAACAATATTCGCAGTGAAAACCGCAATAAGCCACCTGATTCGTTTCATCCTTCACTCTTCGAATCAGTTCCGCTTTCGAATCATTCAGGGCAACGGGAAACAACATATAGGCCTGTCCGGTCGTCGGATCCGTAAAATCCTGAACCGCTGCAGCAAGCTCGATATTCTCCTCTTTCATAAATGCGATCATTTTAGAGAAGGTGTCCGGTTCTTCGACTTTCACCTTCAGGCACTCAAACCCGGGGATAATCCATTTTTTCCATCCGGGCGGCGCTATTGCATTCTCTTCTGCCTCAATTCCGGCCAGATATAAACCCTTCGAAAAGTTCTCCTCCCAAGGCAAAAAGCGAAAACCAAAGTCCGTCATGGCTCCCCAAACACCGATCAGATGACCGTTTTCATCCTTTTTTGCCAGGGCCTCGACTTCATGAAAGTTTTGATTCGCCTCCTGCCAGAGTCTCTCCACAAATCCTTCTCCATCATTTGTCGAGCCCACCTTACCAATCACACAAAATGAATTCTTCACAATCTTTTCGTACTTCATCTTTTCCTCCCATTCATTTAGCTGTTCTTTTTATCTTCTGAAAGGCAGCGTATAGCCATTGCCGGTTTTCAGGGGACAGGTTCCTGAACCGTTACGGATTCCGGATCATATTCAGAAAGGCCTCATTCGCACTGCTGTCATTGGATAACCAGCCCTGCAGCACCGTGTATAAGAGCAATCTTCTATACTCTAAAAAAGTTCCGAGCTGTTCAAGCCAGAATGCATCCAGCTCATTCTCCGTCCGATAGCCTTTCAGGAAATGTCGATAGAACTCTTTCAACACCTCCGGTTTCGTAATGGGCCCCATCATGCCGCCTGTCACATCAAACAAGAGTCCCTGCACCGGCAACAAGATGTCATTGATGAAAAAATGACACTCCGCGCAATCAAAATCAATGACCGCGATATCGGTTCCGGAAGCAATGATATTCATCTGGTGATTATCGTTATGGATAAATCCATAGGTGTCTCGATTGATGGGGAATGCTCTTAATTTCTCCTTCATTTCCCGCCACTTGTCCCGAATGAATTCATTTGGTGACATCGCAATAAAGGAATCGATCTCCGCCTCAAACCCATATCGTTCATCGCTCTCACATACATTTCTCCAGACAGGATATTTCTTTGCAGCCTGATGCATTTTCCCGGTCAGCCGCCCCCACTCGTAAACCAGCCGGGAATCTTTCTGTAAAATCTCCACTCCGGGCGTGGCACCGTCAATATACTCCATCAGGGTAGCAATCAACAATGTATCCTGAACCTTTGCTGTCTCATAGATATTCCCTTTTTCATTCTCAATCGGACTGCCTATGCGGATACCACTGCTCCCAAGATAATGGGCAAACTCCAGGATATTCTTTACATGTTCCTCATCTGCCGCCTGTGAAATCTTGAAAACATATTTCTTTCCGTTTCTCGTAGTGGTGTAGACAATTCCGTCACTGTCCTCTCTGCCTCCTGCCAAAAAGGACAATTCACTCCCATCTATACCAAAACGACCTGCCAACTCATTTCTGATTTCATCCTGTATCGGTTTCATTGGCAAAACTCCTTACGCTTCGCTACATTTTCCTTTGATGACAAAGAGGTCTCTTATCCTCAATCCTCCTGCATGTGCAGTCTTCGTCAAGTCAGTCAAACCTTTCGCTTATGACTTTGTCAATACTGATATGATTATACCAAATATTCAATAAAACAAAAAGCTTATTTTCGTTTGCATAAGAATCCGGTGACCCATTCAATTACCGTCATTCTTCAAAGTGGACTCCCCGCATTCGATTGAGACAACACCAGGCGTCTAACGGTCTGATTACAGAGCAGAATAGCTGTTCTGCAGCCAAAGGTGAACCGCTTCGATTTTGATTTTCCCCACGAAAAACATTCTCTAGTTTTTCCCTTAGTTTATCCATCAATTCTACGGACGAAGCTTCCTGATCCGTTAAGATGGACTCCATAATCAACGAGAGAGTATTCAACTGGTCCGCCGTGATAAGAGCAGTCAAATGTGTGATGTCCGCGCTGAAATCATCAAGCACAATCTTTTTTTCATTCTCCGTCACAACTGAACGGAAGAGCAAAAATGGCTGACTCGTCTTTGACGCTTTCAGCCGTCGCGATTCCATCCATTCTGCCTTACCTGCTTCTCGCACTTTTTCGATAGCAAGCTCCTGCACCCGGCTTGTAATGATCTGTGGTACATATTGGTCCATCAGGATTACAGTGTCGGCGTATGCCAAATATGCACTGGATCCGCCTATTACCAAAATGCTCGACACACCACATTCTTCATACAATTCTTCCACACGATCTGTGAAGGGAATAATAGGCTCATTTGGCACGATTCTCCTCATATTTCTATCTCTGATCAAGAAATTAGTCGCACTTTTGTCCTCATCAATCATTAAAAGCTTTGCCCCACCGCAAACCGCTTCCACAATATTGGCAGCCTGAGAAACGCTTCCGCTTGCGTGTCCTGTACAAAATCTCTCCATTGTCTCCTCTCCGCCCAGTTTGCGAAAAAAAGGGGTCAAATTCACGCTTTCAACCATTCTTCCATCTTCTGCATCTACCTTTAATGCTTCTCTGTCAGTCAGAACATATTCCCTTCCATCCCCGGGTATATGATGATAGATACCCTGCTCAATGGCATCCAGTAGTGTGGACTTCCCGGAATATCCCCCTCCTGTAATGACAGTGATTCCTTTCCGAATTCCCATTCCGATGATTTTCTCCCCCGAAGCGAAAGGGATTTCAGTTCTCAATTCTATCGGCGACATGAACGGAATCGCACTCTCCAAAGGACTTCCCGTGTCCCCCTCCCTCGGCAAAATACTACCATCAGCAATAAAGGCACATAATCCGCTTTCTTCCATGAATTTTCGGATTTCTCTCTGTTTCTTATAGGTTGTCATCCACAATTGAATTTCCTCTGTATCCATCCGCCCAAGCTCTGTTTCAATACAATCTAAGAGATCCTTCATTGCACGGATAGCTGCTTTTCCATTCACTGACATGGCATTAACCAATGGTACGGTAAAATGGACACACAGAACAAAGCATTGCCTGGCCTGATCATATCTGCAGCCACTCTTTTTCTCCATACAGCCATCCGGACTTTGGATTGTAAATGATGCCTTCTCCCGGGTATTCTTCTTATTGTTTTGATACTCTGCTTGCAATTCCCTGATTGCCGGTGAAAGACGATAGAGCAAATAGTTTTCCAAGGGAACAGATTCTTCGAACCGGATTTTCTCAAAATACCTGTCCGGAATCGCTACGAAAAGGAGCAGCCTTTCAGAATTCCGAAATCCCGTTCCCTGGCACCAGAAATTCATGTCCTTGTATGTAAATATTTTTTCCTCCTCATCCGGATCGTTTGCACTGGTATTGTACAGCCAGTGCAGTTCTGTTTTACTTTTTCCCTGCATGGAAATTAAAATACGTTTCAATCTGTTCATTCCTTATCATCCTTCTTTCTTGTTTTCGCTTACTACGTTTTCATGTGGCGTAATCAAATTGGCAGAAGGACGATTTTATTACAGAACAAAGAGTTTCGCTTGCGAAACTCTCGCGCCGAGTGCGGTCACACATGCGACATATTTCAACTCGCGCGAGTGCGCATCCTCGCGGAGCGTTTTTGCTTTATAGGACGAAATTTCCCATAAAGCAAAAAACGCACCCGATTTCATCGGATGCGTATTACTTGAACAGATACTTTATCTGGCAAAAATATCGGTAATTAATATGTCATCGGATACTATCGGAAATAAAATCGTCGTATACAATTTTTTCATACTAATCACCTCTTTCATTTTAACCTTAATCCGTGAAACTCATTATCACAATTTCGGGCGTATACCCTATAAATACT
>JAEDDX010000015.1 GCA_016293615.1 Acetatifactor sp. | reverse complement strand
TTATTATAGCACAGAACGCGCAATTGGTCTAGTTATTTAATTTACATTTCACTAGTTTGGGCAGGAGATCGCTATGCTGTTGAGTATATCGTTAATTTTATTGGTTGGAATGTTCATGGGGTATCTCTGTCGCAGATGCAGGCTGCCGAGTCTGCTTGGTATGCTGTTTACAGGTATTTTGCTTGGTCCCTATCTGTTTAATATCCTGGATGAGAGTATCCTAGGGATATCCGCGGAACTTAGAAAAATAGCGCTGATTATTATCCTGACGAGGGCGGGTCTGGGTCTGGATTTGTCGGGACTGAAACGAATCGGAAGACCTGCTTTGCTGATGTGCTTTGTTCCGGCAACCTTTGAGCTTGTCGGAATGCTTTTGCTGGCACCGCAGTTGATGGGGCTGACTCTTTTGGAGGCAGCGATTCTCGGCGCGGTTCTGGCGGCGGTATCGCCTGCTGTTGTGGTCCCACGCATGGTAAAACTCATGGACGAAGGGTATGGCGTGAAGGAAGGCATTCCGCAGCTGATTCTTGCGGGAGCTTCCGTGGATGATGTCTATGTCATTGTTCTTTTTTCCACCTTCATCGGTATGATGCAGGGCGAGGGCGCTTCGGTGATCCGTTTTCTGAATATTCCGATCTCTATTTTACTGGGGATAGGTATCGGGCTGTTGTCCGGAATCTTGCTGGCTCTGACCTTCCAAAAGGTTCACATCAGAGACACTTCGAAGGTTTTGATCATCCTGAGCGTATCGTTACTTTTGGTGGTGTCGGAGGACAGTCTGAAAACCCCGATTACTTTCTCGGCACTGATTGCGATCATGTTTATCGGGATCGGTCTGCAGAGGAAGAGACCGGAGGTTGCTAAGAGGCTTTCCGTGAAATACGGTAAGCTCTGGGTGGCGGCGGAGGTTTTCTTGTTCGTGCTGGTTGGCGCGACTGTGAATGTCTCTTATCTCGGAAAGGTAGGACCTAAGGCACTGATCCTGATATTCGGTGCGCTGGTGTTTCGTATGTTTGGTGTGTTCGTCTGTCTTCTGGGGACGAGTCTTGCGAGACGGGAGCGTTTCTTTGCCATGATGGCTTATACGCCGAAGGCAACCGTGCAGGCCGCGATCGGCGGAATTCCTCTGGCCCTTGGCTTTGCCTGCGGAGATACGGTCCTTACGGTCGCGGTGTTGGCCATCGTGTTGACAGCACCTTTGGGGGCATTTGCCATCGATTTGTCTTATCGGAGACTTTTGACGAAGGCGTCAAACTGATGCTGTCAGACGAAAGCTTTGAAGAATGAGAAGAAATGAGAAGAGTATTGTATGGAGAATCATAACAACGAAGTGAGGAAGAAGCATTCTCTCCGGGAACTGCCGGCATGGGAGCGCTTATTAAAACGCCTTGTTTTTCGGACCTTTGAGGATGTAAAAGGCATGCGGATCCTGGATTTTGAAAGCGGGGAAGGAATTACGGCCAACTTTTTTGCCGGGAAGAATGAAGTGGTTGCAGTCGAACCCCGGGAAGAAATGCTGCAGCACAGATGGAAGGATAACGCCTACGAACAGATCTGCGGCAGTGTGGAGAAACTGCAGGAAATGGCGGGACGGTTTATTTTTGTGAGCACTGCCAGAGAAAATAAGAGGAGGATGAAACGATGACTGATTTTATCAAAGGAGCAAACCCTTACATGCCGCTGTGGGAGCATGTGCCTGACGGGGAACCGAGAGTGTTTGAATATAACGGGGAGAAGAGAGTATATGTCTATGGCTCCCATGACATTGAGAGAGACAAGTATTGCGGGCGCAACTATGTTGTATGGTCCGCGCCTGTCGATGACCTGACTGACTGGACCTGTCACGGGGTGGCATACGAGACACATTACAATTCGGTATTGTATGCGCCGGATGTTGTGCAGAAGGGGGATACCTTTTATCTGTATGCGGCGGAGCACTGCGGCAGTCTCGTCGTAGTCGCAAGCTCCAAGACGCCGTGGGGACCGTTTGAGAACCCTGTTGAGACCAAGCTTGGTTTTGACCCCGGTGTTCTGGTGGACGATGACGGAAAAGTATATGCGTATTGGGGAGGCTGTGCCGCACCCTGTTATATTGTAGAGCTGGAAGATGACATGGCGACCTTCAAGGAGGAGACCCTGGTTTCCAATCCGCTGGGTCACTCTTCCTGCCCCTGGAATCCGGTGGATGACGGGCATATTGATCTGATCGATGCGTTCTTTGAGGCTTCCAGTCCCAGAAAAGTGATGGGCAAGTATGTCTATATCTACTCCAAGCGGTATGAGAAACCTATTCCGGAGCTCGGCGTGTATGAACCCAACAATGGATTCTTATCCTATCGTTTCAGCGACAGCCCGTTCGGCCCATTCCATGACGGCGGCGATATCAGCTTCAACGGCGGAGAGATCTTGAAGGATGCGGACGGCTGCGGTACTATGACCTATCAGTGGGGAAATAACCACGGCTCCATCATGGAGATCAATGGTAAGTGGTATGTTTTCTACCATCGTCAGACGGGTGTAAACGAGTATTCCAGACAGGCTATGATGGAGCCCATCGATGTCGCAATGGGACAGGACGGAAAGCTTTATATCGGTGATGTGAAATATCTGGGCGGCGAGCCGGTCTCTTCCTGCCCTGTGGAAATGACCTCTCAGGGGCCGCACATCAATGGTTTGGATGCTTACAAATGGATTTCTGCCGGCTACGCCTGCCACATCTATGGCAGCAGTACCCGGGCATACATTCAGCCCGGCTATGAGATGCGGGACGATATCTCCACACCGGTGGTGAACCTGTCCTCCGGGACGACGGTCGGCTTCCGTTATCTGCAGTTTGGAAACAACACACCGCACCGGGTGAAGGTCGTTTTGGGCGAGCATAAGAATCTGAAGCTTAAGGTCAGAATCGATCAGTACCGCGGCCGTGTGATCGCAAGTGCGGAGGTCGCTGCAGACGAGCAGGAGAAAGTGCTTGACCTGACTGCGGCGGTCATCGGGAAGCACGCAGTCTATTTTGAGTTTTGTTCCGAAGAGAGCGGAGCAATTGCCGCCTTTGACCGGTTTTGTTTTCTGTAAGGTGCGCCTGACCAAACTGAATATGTGTACCCTCCCTTGTCAGGAATGATCTTTCTGACAGGGGAGTATGTATGATGGGGATAGCTAAAGACATGAAATTCTATCTTGCCCCGATGGAGGGGATGACAACTTATACCTTCCGCACCGTCTGGAATCAATACTATGGTGGAGCGGATACATTCTTTACACCGTTCATCGCGAACAGACAGCTAAACAGCAGGGAACGAAACGATATTCTGCCGGAGCATAATGTCGGAATGCACACAATTCCTCAGATTCTGACCAACAAAGCAGATGAGTTCCTGGAACTGGCAGAAGTCATTGCACAGTATGGCTACGAGGAAGTCAACCTGAATCTGGGCTGCCCGTCCGGAACGGTCGTCGCGAGAAAGAGAGGAGCGGGTTTTCTGGGCGTGCCGAAGGAGCTGGATGCTTTTCTGGACGAGATATTTACCAAATGTCCGCTTCGGATATCTGTCAAAACGAGGATCGGCGTGCAGGATGATTCCGAGTGGGACACCCTGCTGTCTGTCTATGAAAAGTACCCGATAGCCGAGTTGACGATTCACCCGAGGCTTCAGGTGCAGGGATATCAGGGACGGCCCAATCGTGAAGCCTATGCAAAGGCGGTTTTGCGTCTTTCCTGCCCGCTGTGCTATAACGGCGACATCAATTCCGCGGAGGACTTGGCAAGCGTAGGAGAGGTTCTTGCGAAAGACAACGCGGTCATGATAGGAAGAGGAATCCTGCGCAATCCGATGCTTTTCAGGCAGCTTAGGGGCGAGAATACCGGGGCGCGGGAGGAGAGACTTGCCACCTTCCGCGAGTATCATAGGGCGCTGCTTGCCGGGTATGAAAGCATTATGTCCGGGGATACGAATACATTGTTCAAAATGAAGGATTTATGGACCTTTTTCGGGCAGAACTTTGAAGCTCCCGAGAAGGAGCTGAAACAGATCCGCAAGGCTAAGACTGTCGCGGAATACCGTATGGCGGTGCAAATGCTGCTTCAAAATTGTCCGATGAAAGAATAGAGAACTTTCAGACTCTTTGGAATGTGCGCCCACAGCGAAAGAAAGGAAAAACTGATGCAGATTGAAAAGGTGACGATTGAGGATGCGAAGGAACTTGTAGAGATATATCGCCCCTATGTGGAGGAAACCGCCGTTTCGTTTGAATATGTAACGCCTTCTCCTGAGGAGTTCGCGGAACGGATTCGGACAATTTCAGAAAACTATCCGTATCTGAAAGCCGTAGAGAACGGCAGTATCATAGGGTATGCCTATGCCGCGGCTTTCAAGTCCCGGGCAGCCTATGACTGGTCCGTTGAGACAACGGTGTATGTGCGCAGAGACTGCAGAGGACGGGGCGCCGGACATGCTTTATACAAAGCTTTGGAGCAATGCCTGTCTTGGATGGGCATCTTAAATATGAACGCCTGCATCGCCGTACTGCCCGAGGGAAGCAGCGATGTGCATCTGACGGATGCGAGTGTCTTCTTTCATAAGAAGCTTGGATTTGACATGGTCGGAAGATTTCACAACAGCGGATACAAATTTGATACCTGGTATGATATGGTCTGGATGGAAAAGCAGATCGGCGAGCATAAATGCCCGCAGGACGGGGTCAGATTGGGCAGTTGGAAAGATTTTGATTGCAGTATGGGGGGCGAGTGAAACTCTTTTTCCGCGGGAAGGAGGCAGTATGTTACAAATCAATTCGCTTACATTCACACATAGAAAAGACTTAAGGGTGATTCTTAAGGATTTCAATCTGGTTTTAAATCCGGGCGACAAGGCAGTCATCATCGGAGAAGAGGGAAACGGAAAGTCCACTTTGCTGAAATGGATTTATGATGAATCCCTGATAGAGGATTATATTTTGTCAGAGGGGAGGAAGTCGGTCGGAACAGAGCGCCTGGCATATCTGGCGCAGGAATTGCCGGCCGGGGAGAGAAGTACCGCAGCAAGTAGACCTCCTCACCGGAAAAGAATTTTTTATGAGACTTCATACTTTCTTTATTTGAACGGATGCATGATCGGTACTATAATGTGAGTAGGGAAAAAAACTGGGAGAAACAATATATGAGTCAAAATGTACATGTGACGACACTTTGCTATCTGGAGAAAGAGAATCAATATCTGATGCTTCACCGCACGAAGAAGGAGAATGACATCAATAAAGATAAATATATCGGGGTAGGCGGTCATCTGGAACACGGAGAATCTCCCGAGGAATGTGTCCTGCGAGAGGTGAAGGAAGAGACCGGTCTTACTATGGAGCACTTTCGGCTGCGAGGCCTGCTGACCTTTGTGATCGACGACATCGATGAGTATACTTTCCTGTATACCTGCGACCGGTTTTCCGGAGAGCAGAAGGAATGTGATGAGGGAGAGCTTGTCTGGGTAGATAAAGAAAAAGTCGGAGAACTGCCGCTTTGGGAAGGCGATAAACTCTTTTTCCGGCTGTTGAAGGAGAGAGAAGATTTCTTCTCCCTAAAATTGCATTACATACGGGATAAACTTGTGGCAGCAGCTTTGGATGGTAAGACCATTGAGATTTCTGCCGCCCAAGAAGGGGAATAACAGATGAAACCGAAACAGGGAAGACCGCCTGATGTGAGTGGTCGTTTAGAGAAGAAAAACAGAACACTTGATGGGGAAGAAGCAGACAAATAGGATTTTGAGGTATCTGGTATGCCGAAGGATTTACCGGATGGACAGTTTGGACCGGAGCGTTACATCGAGGCGCAGGTCTGGTATGACGGGCCGATAGAGCAGTATCTGACACCGCAGAATCCAACCAAGATGCCGTAAGCTTCGGCAGAATTTGTATTGAGAAAGTTGAGGGAATGAAATGGACGAATTATCAGAAGTACGCGACAATCGTATGGAAAGTATAAAGGATGTGGTTTTGTCGGAGGATTTTGTGGAACTGGTAAAGCGCAATAAGGAAATGTATGACAAGCTGATCTGCTATTATAAGTGCGCCATCATGGAGATTGAGACGAAGTTCCGGGTCCTGAATGAAGAGTTCTCGCTGCAATACGACCGGAATCCGATTGAGACGATAAAGACGAGAATCAAATCCACGGAGAGTCTGTTCCGTAAGATCAAAAAGAAACACATCCCGCTGTCGCTTGAAGCAATCGAGGAACAGATCACGGATATTGCGGGCGTGAGGGTCATTTGTTCTTTCCCGAAGGATATTTATCATATCGCGGAGTGCTTCCTGCGACAGGATGATATTACCCTGATTCAGAAAAAGGACTATATTCAGAACCCTAAGGAAAACGGGTACAGAAGTCTGCACCTGATTGTGGAGGTTCCCATCTTTTTGCAGAATGAGAAGAAGAATATCCGTGTCGAGGTACAGCTTCGCACGATCGCGATGGATTTCTGGGCGAGTCTGGAGCATAAACTCCGCTACAAAAAGGATTTGCCGGAAGAACAGATACAGGAGATCGGGGCGGAACTGGAAGAGTGCGCACGCATCAGCGCTATGCTCGACAGCAGAATGCAAAGCATCAAGGACAGGATTCATTAGAAACAGAAGAGCCGGTATGGCAGGGAAATCCCCGCTATACCGGTTTTGCCTTTCTGTATTCGGCGGGAGTACAGCCGTACTTTTCTTTAAAGCAGCGGTTTAAGTGACTCTGAGAGGAATAGCCGAGCAGATTGGCTATCTCAATGATGGAGAACCCCTGTTTTTCCAGCAAATAGGCTGCTTCGGTTACTTTCCTGTCCGCAATGTAGGCAGAAGGCGTGGTGCCCAGATAGTCTACAAAGTGCCGGAAAATGGTTTTGCGGGAAGCATGTGCGGCTTCCTCCAGATCTTCCATGGTGATTCTGGAGTGCAGATTTCCGTCGATGTAGCGGATACAATGGAACAGGATCTCTGATTCATAAGCCGGATTGTGTATGTCGTGTACTCTGTGACAGAGTGTTTTCGAAAAGTCTGAAAGAAGTACCCAGAAATCAGAGGGCTTGGTCAGAGAGCCCAACTCATTCAGGAACAGACGGAACAGATCCTTCACATTTTTTTCGGGGATACCGCCCAGAAAGGCATAGTGACACGCAATCGCCCCGTAAAAGATGAGCGAGATACGAAGAAAGTGAACATCATTTTCCTGAAAGTAATAAGTGCTGGAAGACTGCCTCTTTTTCTGCAACTCCGATAATTTGGCGATGTCGCCGCTTCTGATGACATGAAAGATCTCATCATTCATCGATAGGTTATCCACAGAGATGGCGGAAGGATTAAAGTCGTGCGGAGAGACGGAGAAGAAAGCGTCCTGCATGGCCTGCGGCAGGACGATGTCGGTGCGGACGATCCCGGTTCCCAGAATGGTATTGGCATAATGAACCACCAGATTCAGAAAGTAGTTGATGTCAACCTTCGGAGCCCCCTGTAATAATTTAATGTGTTCCTTGACCACCAGCTCGGGGTATACTGCCAGCATGGACTGGATATACTGTGAGAAATTGAAATCGTGGGAGGCAATGGGACCGATCTGGAGGATAGTTTTTTCATCCAGCCGGATAATGCTGTATAAGACGGAAAAATACAGGTGAGCCATATGGGGAACGCCGATGCGGACGGAGTTTTCTTCGATGATGTCATGCAGTGCAGCCAGGTGATTCTCCAGGAAATGATCCATGGGAAGGACGGGAAGCGCATAAGGCGTCTGCCCTTCTTCGAATACAAAGACGGGAACGCCGGTGATGGAGTAGATTTCCTTCACAATCTGACAGATCTGAGCTTTTGATTTCATTTTTTTGCCCCCTTTACCTAAAGTTGACACAATTATATCAAATAATAGACATTTTGTGTAGATTAATTTCTAAAAAATGGATAAACTATAATCATGGAACAGGTAATGATTCATTTTTGACAGGTGATGGTTATGTTTCAAAGAGGAGAATATGTTGTTTTACCTCGTGAAGGGCTGTGCAAGATCGAAGCGATTGAGGAGAAGAGCTTTTTCGGTCAGACGAAGGAGTGTTATGCTGTGGTTCCTCAGAAGAAGAGTGTTGCAACCCTGTTTATCACAAAAGAAACGGCCGAAGAGAAGATGCGTTATCCCATCAGCTATGATGAGGCATCTAATCTTGTAAGTGAGCTGGATGAGATTCACGCTCTTGAGATTCAAAACGAGAAGACAAGAGAAGATGAATACAAGAATGCATTGGGCAGAGGCAATGCCAAAGATTGTCTGGCTTTGCTGAAGTGTCTCGAGCAGAGAAAGCGGGAGCGTTATGCCTCCAACAGATTGCTGACAGCCGTGGATGATCGTTACATCAGACTTGTAAGTACAGTTATTTTCAGTGAATTGTCCTATGTTTTAGGCGATACTGAGATCGAGAAGAAGGTTACGGAGCGATTGATTTGCGTATGATCGTTCAATCAGTATAAACTAAGCTTATCCCTCTAATTTTCCCCTTTTCAAAAGGCGTTTGGCTATTGACCAGACGCCTTTTGTTTTTGCGCAATAGTGAAGCTAGAATCCAGCCTCTTCCTTGATCTGCATCGCTCCATAGTAAGCATACTTGGGCTTATAAACGACACTGTAGAGAAGCGGGCTGTATTCTTTTCGCCAGGAAGCCGCGTCGGAAACACCCCAGAAGGTCAGGGAATCCATCTTGAGAGTTCCGGCATCCACTCTTTCGAGCAGACCATTGACTAGGTTGTAGTAGAATTTGCCCTGTTTTTTCAGGTTGTCGTCGGTTGCCTTTTGAGGATGCTGGTAGGAACCGAGGCAGACATCCAGCTCGGTGAGCTGAATCTTCAAGCCGGTCTCGGCAAGCTTATCGACGGTCTGGAAATACAGATTGAGGTCATCCTGGGTATAGAGATGCGCCTGGAAACCGATACCGTCGATGAGGAAGTTACCGTCTTCGTCTACGAGCGTATTCGCAAACTTCACGAGGGTATCGCCCTTGAACTGTTCGTTGTAGTCGTTGTAGTAAAGATCGATTGTCTCGGGTGCATATTTGTCTGCAAAATAGAAAGCCTGCCAGAGATAATCGTCACCGATGGTCTTGCTCCAGTTGTTTTCACGCATGGAGCCGTCCTCCATCCATGCCTCGTTGACAACATCATAGGCATAGAAGAGCTCGGCATAACCATTGTTCTCGAGAAATTCGAAGACCTGTCTGATATAGCTTTCCATACGGGCGAGCATGACATCGCGGCTTACAAGCTTTTTGCTCTGGTCAAAGTCTTCATAGAAGATCCAATTGGGAGTCTGACTGTACCACACGAGGGTATGTCCGCGGACTGCCATTTCATTTCTCTTTGCCCAGTCCAGCATTTTTATGGCGTCTTTCCCGAATTCTACGACAAGGTCGCCGGTTGCCATGCTTTCTTTTTTGTTGAAAATATAGTCAGGCTTCATCGCGTTTTCCATGGTAATGCTGTTAAACTGGGAGGTGATGATCTTGCTGACGGTCAGGTTGCTGGTCATCTGGGGCGTCAGGCAGGTGCCGACTTTGATGCCGTGTTCGGCAAAGAGCTCTTTCAGGGAAAGCTCTTCAACCTGTTCTTCTGAAGATTCCTGTGTTGATTCTTCTGTGGAAGGCTCCTGTGATTGAGAGGCTTCTGCGGAGACCTCCGTGGATACCTGAGACTGAGAGGAGGATTCCCCGGCGGGCGCGGGAGTACCGCAGGCACAGAGAGAAAGAACGGTCAGTCCGACAAGTAATAATAAAATTTTTCTTTTCATGATGCTAACTTCCTTTTCCTGTTGATAGATTTGATTTACAGTATCACTTTACTATAATAAACTGCAGGTGTCAAATGATAACGATGTCCTGCAGAAGCACTTTGCCCGCAATTTCTGACATTCTACTGTGCAGAGGAGGAAAAAGTATGATAGAATAGGCGATAAGGATGAGAAGGAGACTTTGGTATGATACAGCATTACATGGAATCGGAAAAGGATCGGCGGAAGGTAAGGAACATCTGCATTGCAGTGATTCTTGCGGGATATAGTGCAGTCATGTATTTTCTGTTTTACAGGCAGTGTATTGTATATGACGGGATGTATGGTTCGGATGTCCTGCCGTATCTGGATACGCTGAAAGGACTGGAAACGGAGTATGAATTTCCCTATCCGCTGATGTTTCTCTTAAGCAGGGCGGTCGGGCTGTTTACGACAACGGAGAATGCACTGGCTATCGTACTGACAGCCCTGAATTCCCTGAGCCTTTTACTGGTGTACCTGTATTTCAGACGCTGTGCGGACGGGGATGCGGGAGCAGATGCCGGCGGAAGGATGCTCCTTTGGGAAGGATTTTGGCTGGTTATGCCACCCTGTCTGATGGTGGTCTCGATGCTGTACGGTTCCTTTGTGACGGAGGTGCTCGGATACAGGTCTCTCTCCAGGTGTCTGGGGGCGTTTACACCGAATCCCTACTGGAATGCGACCTATCTGGCGGCCAGACCCTTTGCAATTCTGAGCTTTTTTACGGCATGCAGACTGCTCGACCGGTATGAAAGCGACGCCGGACCTTGGGATTATCTGGCGTTTGGTGCTTCACTTTTGCTCGCAACACTGACAAAACCTTCCTATTCGCTTGTGGCAATCACGACTCTGGGCCTGATTCTGGCATATCGTTTTGTGAAAAGTCGTTTTCGCAATCTGAAGAAGAGTATTCTGTTCGGACTCAGTATTTTGCCGGCAGGCTTTGACTGTCTGTACCAGTATTCGGGTGTCTTCACCGGTACGAATGCGGCGGGGGAGGAAACGGGCATCGGTCTGGCGTTCGGAAAAGCCTGGCTGACGATAACGGAAAGCATCCCGCTTAGTATTCTGCTCGGCTGTGCCTTTCCTCTTTGGATGCTCGCCGTCAACCTTCGCCGGCTGAGAGACGCCACATGGTTTCGGCATGCCTGGCAGCTCTGGCTGATGGGTCTGGCGATGCTCCTGTTTCTGTATGAAAAGGGATTTCGCATGGAGCATGTCAACTTTGCCTGGGGCTATGTGTACGGTATTTTCTTCGTATTTTTTGTGGGAATGGCCATGCTTGTGAAGAATACGACGGAACAAAAGAGTGTGTTTCGGACAGTGCTTGTCGGAATCGGGTGGGTATTGTTTCTCCTGCATCTGTTTTGCGGTCTGTATTTCTTCAAATATACGCTCGGAGGGTACAATTTCTATTACTTTTAAAGATCACTCTGCTATTATAACGCTTTAGCTTGCTAAATTTTTTGTTGCATTGTCGAATACAGTATGATATTCTGTTAACGCGCTAGTACTGGAGAGTCCCGTTGAACGGGCGCCGAAGGTGTAAAACCGGTCAAAATATGAAGAAGAGCGCCTTGGCCGGTCAATCTCTCAGGCAAAAGGACAGGAGAAACATATGGAAAATTTCTTAGAAAAGGTTGAACAGGTCAACAATGTCGTCAACAGCTTCGCGTGGGGATGGTTTGCGCTGGTGCTGCTGCTTGGAACCGGTCTCATCTGCACGGTCATCACAAAGTGCTTTCAGATTTCACATTTGAAGCATTGGTGGGGTAAGACGATCGGCTCTGTATTCAAGAAGGATACACACGCCAAGCTGGGCAAGAAGTCAGGAACCGTATCACAGTTCCAGGCACTTTGTACCGCACTGGCAGCAACGATCGGTACCGGTAATATCGCCGGCGTTGCGGCGGCTATCTGTGTCGGCGGCCCCGGAGCGGTATTCTGGATGTGGGTTGCGGCATTCCTCGGAATGATGACAAACTATTCCGAAAATATACTTGGTATCTATTTCCGTCGTAAAAACAAAGAAGGAGAGTGGTCCGGCGGTGCAATGTACTATCTGCAGGACGGTCTCGGTTCCTATAAGGGATGCAAGCAGATCGGTAAGGTCCTTGCCGTTATCTTCTCGATTTTTGCGATCCTTGCTTCCTTCGGTATCGGAAATATGGGTCAGATCAACAAGATCACCATCAATCTGCAGTCTGCATTCTTCGGCAATGTGCAGGATGTTACCGCAATCAACTGGCTGATCGGCATCTGCCTGATGATCGTCGGCGGATTCATCATTCTCGGCGGTCTGCAGAGAATTGCTTCCTTCGCAGAGAAGGTTGTGCCTTTCATGGCTGTGGTATATGTCATCGGAGCACTGATCATTTTCGCCTGCCATATCAATATGGTCGGCGCAATGTTTGTATCAATCTTTAAGTTTGCTTTCATCCCGAGAGCAGTTGCCGGCGGTGTGAGCGGTTCTGTAATAAAGATGATTTTGGACGGACCTGTGAAGAACGGATGTAAGAGAGGTGTGTTCTCCAACGAGGCCGGTCTTGGCTCCTCCGTTATGGTGCATGCGAACTCCAATGTCAAGGAACCTGTAAAGCAGGGTCTTTGGGGTATCTTTGAAGTATTTGCGGACACTATGGTCGTATGTACCATGACTGCAATTGTTGTACTTTCCTCCGGCGCCATTGATCTGGAGACAGGTCTGGTTGCGGAAGGCACTAAGGATGCAACCTTGGTTGCAACGGCATTCGGCAATATCTTCGGCAAAGCCGGTGAGTGGTTCATCGCACTTGCCATGCTGCTGTTCGCGTTCACAACCGTTATGGGTTGGTCTCATTACGGCTCAAAGGCAGTTGAGTATCTGTTCGGCGTGAAGGGCACCAGGATTTACAAGGTTATCTTCGTGCTGATGATGGTTTCCGGTGCAATCATGACTTCCTCTCTGGCATGGGACATCTCCGATACCTTCAATGGTCTGATGATGATCCCCAACTTAATCGGTGTGCTTGCCATGACTCCTCTTGTTATTAAGATTACGAGAAACTATGTGGCCCGTAAGATCAAGGGAGAAGATATTGAGCCGATCCTTTCTTACGATCCTGCAATTCAGGCTGAGTTTGCCGCTGCAGTGAAGAACGGTGAAGAATAAAAGAATTCCTGATTTCAGAATGACGGGAGCTGCCCTGCGGGGTGGCTCCTTTTTGTCCAACCTCTTTCTCTTTTTTCGTACATGTGTTATAATTTGAGTGACGGGACCTGTCACCGGTGTGTGACCCGTTCCCGGTAAAGCCGGGCGTGGGTTACCTTTGAAGGGATTTCTGCGGGGAGGCGAAGGTATGAGTAAGAAGAAAATAGCGATTTTTGCGACAGGATGGGCGGCAGAGAATCTGTATCAGTATGTGACAGGAGCCAGGAAGGCTGTCGAACAGGATTCGGTGGATCTATATCTGTTTTTGTGCTATCCGACGTTTACCGACAAGAATACACATATGAAGGGAGAAGTGAACATTTTTCAGCTGCCCCATCTGGAAGACTTTGACGGGGCAATGGTATTTGCGAACGGCATCGATTTCCCCGAGGTGCTCGGTGATATCAACAGGCGGTGCCTGGAAGCGAAGATTCCGGTTGTTTATACGGGAAGCGACAAGCAGGACGGTTATTTCGTGGGCTCGGATAACTATATCGGTGCAAGGGCACTCTGTGACCATCTGTTTGAGGTCCATCATGTGAAGCGTGTCGTGTTTATCGCCGGAAGCCATGAAAATATGGACTCCAATACCAGACAGCAGGCGTTGTTGGATTCCGCCGCCGCACACGGCATTGAAATAACGGAGGATGATATTGCCTATACCAACTGGGATCTGGGGGAAGCCGCAAGGGCTGTCAAAGCCAGAATCGCTGCGAAGGCACTGCCGGAGGTGTTCGTCTGTGCCAACGATAAGATGGCTATGGTCGTATGCTCCGTATTGCAGGATTACGGATATCGTGTGCCGGAGGACCTGCTGGTTACCGGCTTCGATAATGAGCTGTATGCGCAGATCTACGACCCTTCCATCAGTTCCGTGGATCAGAGATTTGATTTGTTGGGAAAGAGAAGTGCGGAGACGCTGATTGCTGCAATGCAGGGCGTGGAGAGTGAAAAGAAGCAGATGATCGCCTGTGAGTTTTGTCCCAGTGAAAGCTGCGGATGTATGACGGCAAGAGATTTCGGCGCAATCAGGAAAGCCTTGGGAAAAAATAAGTTCCTGGACAATGTCAATCGAGCCCTGTTTGACCAGAATCTTTCCATGATGGAGAGAGTCATTATGCAGGGAAAATGCTATAAGGATCTGAAGGAAAGTTTTGCGCAGATTCATCGAGGATTTTCGGAGTATCATAAGAATTCTTTTCATGTGATTCTGGAGCCTGCCTTTGAGGAGTCTGTATACCAGCAGGATAAACAGATGTGGGAACAGGGATATTCGGAGAGGATGGATGCTGTTTTTTCTGCCGTGGGCGATTCGATCGTTTCTGATCCGTCATTTGCATCCCGAAAGCTTGTGCCGCAGGGGACGGATGATACGCAGAATCATCAGTTTCTGTTCCTGCCGCTTCATGAAGAGCAGATCAACATGGGATATATCGTTTTCGGGGATGATTTCGCCAAGGTTAGGGATGATCAGTTTATCCGGAAATATGTGGAACGGATCAATATCATACTCGGTAAATATCTGCGGGATCTGCGGGTCGGCGTGCTGACAGACCGTCTGCTGGAGCTGACCGAAACCGACGCTTTGACGCATGTGAAAAACCGAACGGCTTATAAGTCGAGAATCGAAAGAATCCAAAACGGTATCAGAACGGAAGAGGAGTTTGCCTTTGCGGTTGCCGTATTCGATATCAACAACCTGAAGAAAATCAATGACGGACTGGGACATGAGGCGGGAGATGAATACATTGTCAATTGCTGCAGACTGATCTGCAATGTATTCAAGAAGAGCGCGGTTTATCGA
Source organism: Acetatifactor sp. (assembly GCA_016293615.1). Classification (GTDB taxonomy): domain Bacteria; phylum Bacillota; class Clostridia; order Lachnospirales; family Lachnospiraceae; genus Acetatifactor. The sequence continues at coordinate 30,543 of JAEDDX010000015.1, read as the reverse complement.
ATCGGCGGTGACGAGTTTGCCGTGATTCTGGAGAATGATGATTATAAAAACAGGGATTCTTTGCTGGATACCATGAAAGGCATCATGGAGGAATCAAAGTATATAAAAGAAGCTGAGACAGAGAAGATATCGATTGCATCCGGTCTGGCTGCCTTCGACCGAACAAGGGATTGTCAGTTCACAGATGTCTTCAACAGGGCAGACGCTCTGATGTATGAGAATAAGGCAAGGATGAAGAAACAGTAGGCGGAGGACTAAGTTTGCATGAAGGCAACATACAGAGAGAAAAAGTATGCAGCAGAGCATTTCGGAGAGGTTCTGCATACCACACTGGACCCTGAGGGACCGGGAGTTATCCGGATTCATCTGATCCCTCCGAAGTATGAGGGAGAAGAGATTGGAGAGAGTGTGGCTATTATCAACGGGCAGGATATCATACCCGTAAATGTGGCATGGAGTATTCTGCTCTCGGAGTTTATCGGGCAGGTGAATCAATACGACGGCAGAGAAATCACGGATGCGGATGCTGCGAGGATCATGGAGCAGACGGCGAAGGGGATGAGAAAGGTATATCCTTTTGTGTCAAAGAAGCGATTCCGTGATGACCTTTACCGGATGATGATGGCGTTTCAGCAGGTCGCGGCAGGTGAGCCTGTCGATGAGCAGATCGGTTATATGACGTTTGGAGAGTATGCGCCTTATATGCGTGCGCCTCATCGAATGGACCTGATGGTCAGCGCCATGACGAGAGACGGAAAATGGCACTGCAATCAGAGGTGCGTACATTGCTATGCAGCCGGACAGGAGCAGTCACAGGAGCAGGAACTCTCTACAGATGAGTGGAAAAGACTGATTGATAAGTGCAGGGAAATCGGGATTCCGCAGCTTACATTCACCGGCGGTGAACCCACGATGCGGGACGATCTGACAGAGCTTGTGGAGCATGCAAGATGGTTTGTGACGAGACTCAACACAAACGGAATCCGTCTGACGAAGGAGCTGTGTGAACAGCTTCATGCGGCTTCTCTGGACAGTGTGCAGATTACCTTTTATTCCTGTGAGAAGGAGATACATAACCGTCTGGTCGGCGCAGATCACTATGAGGACACTCTGGCAGGCATTGACAATGCCCTGGCCGCAGGTATCAGTGTCAGCATCAACACGCCGCTGTGTACCCTGAACAGAGAATATCAAAAGACGCTGCAGTTTCTGCATGCGAGAGGGGTGCGCTATGTGACCTGTTCGGGACTGATCACGACCGGAAATGCGACGAGTGAAGAGTCGGAGCAGCTTCAGCTGAGCACCGAAGAGATAAAATCGGTCCTCGCGGAGGCTGTCGCATACTGCTTCGCAAACGGAATGGAGATCAGCTTCACATCACCGGGGTGGGTAGAGAGCTCGTTCTGTGAAGAACTGGGCATTACGGCACCTGCCTGCGGCGCGTGTTTAAGCAATATGGCAGTGACACCCGCGGGGAATGTCGTCAGCTGCCAGAGCTGGCTGTCGGACGGCGTGCTGGGCAATCTGCTTGGCGATGATTGGGACAGTATCTGGAATAGTGAAAAATGCGTGAAGAGAAGAGAGTATTCCGCTCAGATGCTGGGGGAATGCCCTTTGAGGAGGAAGCATGAAAAAGCTGAGTAGATGGATTGCCGTATGCCTTTGCAGCCTGGTTTTCACCGGCCTGGCAGCACTGAGGGCAGAGGCGGCGCCTTTGGATGAAATCTTGAATTACACGATAACTGTCGATGTCAATGAGGATGCTACCCTGAATATGAAGTATCACATTGAATGGCTGGTGTTGGATTCGGACTCTGAGGGACCGCTTGAGTGGGTACAGATCGGTACGCCGAACAACCACTCGAAGGATTATATCGCACTGTCTGATACGATCAAATCCATCAGTCACATCAGCAGCGGCGGCAGTTATGCGAAGATTACTTTGAAACAAAAGTATTATGAGGGGCAGAAGGTAAGCTTTGACTTTCAGATTACCCAGGATTATATGTATGAGATGAACCGGCTGGAGGACGGATATACGACATATGAGCTGACTCCGGGCTGGTTCGATGACATCGCGGTCGACAACCTGACTGTATACTGGAACAGTGATAAACTGCACAGCTGGACGCCCGGCTGCGAGATAGACAAAGGCTATCATTCCTGGACAGTCAAACTCAAACCCGGCGAGAAGACAAGGATATGTGTAACCTATCCGAACGATGCCTTTGCCTTTGCAGCTGACAAATATGTTAAAAATAACGGCTCTTTTCAACATGAAGGGGAAATCCTGGCCTTGGTTTCTGCATTTACGATAGGCCTTGCTGCCATCATCACGCTGGTGGGACTGGCCAATCAGCGTTATCGGGGGCACAGCGGTTTGGGCGCATATCAGACCGAGGTTACCAGAACCAGAATCGAGTACCACAGACTTTGCCCCAGCTGCGGCGGAGTGCGCAAAGCCGGAGAGGATTATTGCCAGTTCTGCGGCAACAATATGGTCAAGAGCAAGGAAGTGCTATCGGAGATAAAAGTCAGACCTGAGGACCAAGAGGCCATGAAGCATGACAAAGAAGGTCTCTATCCCTATTCCGCAATACCGAATACCTATGTCAGGGTCAATGTCACAAAGACACCCAGACGCTCAGGGACAACGCGTTCGGGCAGATCGCGTTCTTCCTGCGTTCACAGCTCCTGCGCCTGTGCGTGTGCGTGTGCCTGCGCCTGTGCGGGCGGCGGCAGAGCAGGCTGTTCTGCGAAGGATTTCTATCGGACCGGACTAAAGCTGAGGCAGCTTAAGAGAAGAAACGGGAAAAAATAGGCATTTTGCAGGGAGACTCCAGGAAAGAGATATCTTTGGATATGCTTGACTGTTAGTTGAGGTATGTTATGAAGAAAAGAAAAACATCGGTTTTTTTGCTTTCTGTATGTCTTGTACTATCGTCATGCGGTCAGGCCGCAACGAGGGAAACAGTCATGAAGCCTTCAGAGACGACTGTAATTGAAACCATAGCAGAAAGCAGTTCGGCAGAACCGGAACCGGAATCGGAATCTCTGACTTTTGTCAGGGTGGAGGCGGGACCGGCCTATGTGTACGGAGCGAATACGGAAGAGCTGTTCCGCAAAGAAAACGAGACACAGACCCCTGATTATACCGGAGATCTGCGTTACATTTTTATCACTTCGCCCGGATACGAAGCGTTGAAGCGGGGACTTGCCGAATACATTAAGACAGGGTATGACGAAAGACAACAGACAAACGAACAGGTGCTGGAGTTGTTTCGGACAGAAGAGTATACGGAGAGCGAGTCGTTGGGGTGGTACTATTCGTTTCTGCCCTGTGTCGTGCGGTCGGATGAAAAGGTGTTCAGTGTGGCAGCCGGTTCTCAGTCTGATCTGGGTGGGATACATCCGAGTGAGGTACATACGGCAGTCAATTTTGAAACCTCCACGGGAAAGAAGCTTCTTCTGGATGATGTCATCACGGATGTGCCGCTCTTTAAAAGCATTGTCCTGCAGAAGCTGGAGAAGTATCCCGAAAAAGTCTGGGAGGGCACGGATGAGTTTTACGAGTGGTGGCGTGAGACGGTCGAAGAAGCATTTGCGGGCGATAGTCTGAAATGGTGCTATTATCCGGAACAGATCGTGATCTGGTTTGACGCTTACGAGATCGCGCCTTATTCCGTGGGACCGATACGGGTTGCAATCAGCTATCGGGAGAACCCGGAGGTGTTTGAACCCAATTATCTGGGCAATATCAATGCCTCGGAACAGACGCAGCCTGAACAGGCAGAGATTTCTTCCTTCGTAAGCGACCTGTTTCGCGAGATCGTGATCCCGATGACGGACCGGCTCGGAAGCGCAGGGTATGAGGAAGTGCTTGCTTTTGTGGAGAAGTCGGGATTTGAGTTTACGGCACTTTTGCCGGATGACGGTGAGACAGACGGAGAGATCATGTTGACGCAAAAAGGAAGCGAGGATCATATGTATCTGTTCTTCTGGCCGGACGAATCAGGCGGTGTTTTCTTAAGTGATATCTGGTATTATCACGGCGCATACCGGACCATTTTCAGCAATGACGGACAGGGCAATGCCACGAGTTACCGACTGCAGGATGATACCCTGTATGAGACGATTTGCATGGATTCCATGGAGGATGCCGCCGCGACGCTTTTCCTCGGCGTAGAATAAGAGGGAATCGCTACAAAATATGACAGAAAACAGCCTTCAGAGGATAAATATTTGTCACTATTTTTGAAAAGAAATATTAGGCAATCCGCGGAAAGTATGATATAATACAAAATTGAGAAAAAATTAAGAACACTACACAGATGCACTTTTTTGTGAAGTAAGGAGGAACAAATGCCCAAGAGAACAGACATTCATAAAATTCTGATCATCGGATCCGGTCCCATCATCATCGGACAGGCTTGTGAGTTTGACTATTCAGGCACACAGGCATGTAAAGCGCTGAAAAAGCTGGGATATGAGATTGTATTGGTAAACTCAAACCCTGCAACCATCATGACAGATCCCGAGACTGCAGATGTGACTTACATTGAGCCCCTTAATGTATCCAGCCTGGAGAGGATTATCGCAAAGGAGAGACCGGACGCGCTGCTTCCCAACCTTGGAGGACAGTCGGGACTGAACCTCTGCTCTGAGCTGAACAAGGAAGGCATTCTGGACAAATATCAGGTGCAGGTAATCGGCGTTCAGGTGGACGCCATCGAGAGAGGCGAAGACAGAATCGAGTTCAAGAAGACCATGAATTCTCTTGGCATCGGTATGGCGCTCTCCGATGTAGCTTACTCGGTGGAAGAGGCGCTTGCCATTGCGGATCGACTCGGATATCCTGTCGTGCTTCGTCCCGCGTACACCATGGGCGGCGCAGGCGGCGGCCTTGTATACAACAAGGACGAGCTGAGAACCGTATGTGCAAGAGGTCTTCAGGCATCCCTCGTAGGACAGGTTCTGGTTGAGGAATCCGTTCTTGGCTGGGAGGAGCTTGAACTGGAAGTAGTAAGAGATGCAGACGGTAAGATGATCACCGTATGCTTCATTGAAAATATCGATCCTATCGGCGTGCATACCGGTGATTCCTTCTGCTCTGCACCCATGCTGACCATTCCCGAGGAGGTTCAGAAGGAGCTGCAGAGACAGGCATACAGCATCGTGGATAAGGTGCAGGTAATCGGCGGTACCAATGTACAGTTTGCACGCAACCCTAAGGACGGCAGAATCATTGTCATTGAGATCAATCCCAGAACCTCCAGATCCTCGGCGCTCGCATCCAAGGCGACCGGCTTCCCGATTGCACTGGTGTCTGCAATGTTGGCTGCAGGCCTGACACTGTCCGATATTCCCTGCGGCAAGTACGGAACGCTGGATAAGTATGTTCCCGACGGAGATTATGTCGTAATCAAATTCGCGCGCTGGGCATTTGAAAAGTTCAAGGGCGTGGAAGACAAGCTCGGTACACAGATGCGTGCCGTCGGTGAAGTAATGAGCATCGGTAAGACCTATAAGGAAGCATTCCAGAAGGCAATCCGTTCCCTCGAGACCGGCAGATATGGTCTCGGTCACGCGAAAAACTTTGATACTTTGTCAAAGGATGAGCTGATGAACAGACTCGCAACTGCTTCGAGTGAGCGTCATTTCCTGATGTATGAAGCACTCCGCAAGGGTGCTACCGTGGAGGAGATCCACAATGCGACTAAAGTAAAGCATTACTTTATTGAGCAGATGAAGGAGCTGGTTGAGGAGGAAGAAGCAATTCTGACCCACAAGGGTGACAAGCTTCCCGATGAGATGCTTGTCGCTGCCAAGAAGGATGGTTTCTCTGATAAGTACTTAAGTCAGCTGCTTGCCTGCGACGAGGAGACAATCCGCAACCGCAGACTTTCCCTCGGCGTGGAAGAGGCCTGGGAAGGCGTCCATGTCAGCGGAACACAGGACAGCGCATATTATTTCTCCACCTATAACGCTCCCGACAAGAATCCGATCAAGTCAGACAAGCCTAAGATCATGATTCTCGGCGGCGGTCCCAACCGTATCGGACAGGGTATTGAATTTGACTATTGCTGTGTACACGCTTCCATGGCTTTGAAGAAGCTTGGATTCGAGACCATTATCGTAAACTGTAATCCTGAGACGGTATCCACGGACTACGATACTTCCGACAAGCTCTATTTCGAGCCTCTGACCCTCGAGGATGTTTTGAGCATCTACAATAAGGAAAAGCCTCTCGGTGTGATCGCACAGTTCGGCGGACAGACGCCGCTGAATCTTGCCGCTTCTTTGGAGAAGAACGGAGTTAAGATTCTTGGTACCTCCCCTGCAGTCATTGATCTGGCTGAGGACAGAGACCTGTTCCGCGCTATGATGGATAAGCTTGGAATTCCCATGCCTGAATCCGGAATGGCTGTTACGGTAGATGACGCCTTAGAGATTGCACATAAGATCGGATATCCCGTCATGGTTCGTCCTTCCTATGTGCTTGGCGGACGCGGAATGGAAGTGGTGTATGATGATGAGAGCATGGCAGGCTATATGCAGGCGGCTGTAGGTGTGACACCTGACAGACCTATTCTGATCGACCGCTTCCTGAATCATGCGCTTGAGTGTGAAGCAGATGCGATCAGCGACGGAACCCATGCGTTCGTTCCCGCTGTCATGGAGCATATTGAGCTTGCAGGCGTTCACTCCGGTGACTCCGCTTGTATCATTCCCTCTGTACACATTACCCCCGAGAATGTGGAGACAATTAAGGAATATACCAGAAAGATTGCGGAAGAGATGCATGTAAAGGGACTTATGAACATGCAGTATGCAATCGAGAACGGCAAGGTATTTGTACTTGAGGCAAATCCCCGCGCATCCCGTACCGTTCCTCTTGTTTCGAAGGTATGCAACATCAGAATGGTGCCTATTGCTACGGATATCATCACTTCAGAACTGACCGGCCGTCCTTCTCCCATTCCCACTTTGAAGGAGCAGGTCATCCCGAACTATGGTGTAAAGGAAGCGGTATTCCCCTTCAATATGTTCCCTGAGGTAGACCCCGTACTCGGACCCGAGATGCGTTCTACCGGTGAAGTACTCGGACTTTCACCTTCCTATGGTGAGGCATTCTTCAAGGCACAGGAGGCGACCCAGTCTAAGCTGCCTCTTGGCGGAACTGTTTTGATCTCCGTCAACCGCGCTGACAAGAAGGAAGTATGCGAAGTGGCTTCCCTGTTCGAAAAGGCAGGCTTTCAGATCGTAGCCACAAGCGGAACCAGCGAAGTACTTGCGGAGGCAGGCATCAAGTCTGAAGTCGTAAAGAAGATTTTCGAGGGAAGACCCAACATTTCCGATATGATCACAAACGGCGAGATCCAGCTGATTGTGAACTCTCCTGTCGGAAAGGACAGTACAAGAGATGACAGTTATCTGCGTAAGGCAGCTATCAAGGCGAAGGTTCCTTATATCACAACCATCGCTGCTGCGAGAGTTACTGCTGAGGGTATTCTGTATGTTCAGACCCACGAAGCAGGCAAGCTGAAATCTCTGCAGGAGCTGCACGCTGAAATTCACGACAAGGAATAAGCGTACCGGCTCGGGGAATGTGTCCCTTCGCCTAAGCCCTGCATATCTGATTGCAGACACGCAGGGCTTGCCGGGGTGACCATCCGAGATCGGCGGCGGGGGTTCTGCAGTGAGACGCTCTTGCCCCGGCGGGACGCCATTGCGAAAACGAGAGACCGGTTAGAAATGATAAACGATAAAAGAAATGCCCGAACCGTTTGCGGCTCGGGCATTTCTTTTGTTGTATGTAAGGATTTGTTAGGAAATAAGCGAAAGTGAATTATTGGAATACCAGCTGCGCGAAATGATAGAAGCCCAGGTACCAGATGTTGAAATCATGGGCACCCTTGAGCTCTACCCACATGAAATTCTCACCGTCCGTAAACCGGTCGGAGAGAGCAGGCAGTGTTTTGGCTGCAGCGGAAGCGCTGGGGTAGGCAATCTGGTCCTCGGTTCCGCAGATATTGTAGAAGAAGTGGATCGGATATTCGTTTCCTTCCAGTATCTCTATGGTCTTTGCTGCAGGGTTGCTGGTAGGAGCGGCTGAGAAGGCTCCGAAGTAACCAAACAGATCTAAGCATTCGCCGATACCGATATTGATGGTCTGCATGCCACCCATGGAAAGACCGGCCATGGCACGGTGGTCTCTGTTTTGTGTTAAGTCATATCCGTTCTCATCATACTCGGCGTAGGTGCTGTAGTGGGACTCGATATAAGGAATCAGATCGTTGCGCAGCTCCTTGCCGAAGCAATAGAAGGAGTTGAAGTCTGAGTTGGGACCGTGGTCTGTCGCGGAACGGCCGTTTGGCGTGACTACAATGAAGGAATCGATGTCGCCGTAGTAGGAGAGATTATCCATGATGATCTTGACGCGGGACATATTACCGGTCATTCCCCATTCGTTTTCATCTCCGCCGATACCGTGCATCAGATACAGGACATTGTACTGTTTGGAGGTATCGTAGTTGTAAGGAAGATATACGTTTGCTTCCTTTGTGACCTCGGCGCCGTCTCCGAAATAATCGTAGGAAGTGTAGGAGATGTGCTCGATCGTACCTCTTTCACGAAGCTGAAGGTCAATATACTTGGAAGGGATGATCTGGGAAAGCTCTGCAGTCGGTACACGGTCCTCGTTTTCATCCGCTTCTGCGGGTGTGGTGTCAACCTCAGCGGTTTCCTGCCGAATGGCTTCCCGGATCGGGTCGATGCTTTCTTCCGCAGAGGATTCTGCAGAAACGCTTTGTTCGGATACCGTTGTTTCCTGCATTTCAGATTCGGTCATTTGCGTGTCCTCCTTTGGGGCAGTCGCGGAGCATGCGGACAGGAGTAGAACCTGACATGCCAAAACCCCGAGAATTTGCTTTAATATATGTTTTTTCATAATCGTTATTTCTCTACAAATTGTATTCTTTACTATTTCAGATTACAGACTTTAGCGGAAAAAAGCAATATGAGAAAGGCAATTTAGCAATATCTTGGAAGAAGTCAGCAATATTTTAAGGTTTTGACATTGCGGCGTTACTATTTTGTATGCTATGATAGGATCATAAGCAAAGGAGGAAATCGTATGGCAAGTTTTTTAAAGGAAATACAACTGGATCAGCCGATTGACGTTGTCAGCATGGTGATGGATGATTTCATGTATCATAACCGGTTTACCAGAGGTGACTGGGACGGTGAGATGGTCTATGTGCAGAATCAACCCGGCAGCGCGAAGCGTTATATGATCTGGTACTATGCCGCCGGGACATTTCATGTGGAAGCGTGGAATAAAGGCGTCTTTGGGGGAAAGTCCAACCCGGACGCTGTCTATAGCAGACTGATTACTTCTTTGATCGGGCAGTTAAAAAGACAGAACGCGAACAGTATGAGCGGAGGGCATATCGGCTCGGATCCGATCCATCACGATACGCCGCATTCTGACAATCATACAAGATTGCGTCAGGATACAAACTGGCAGGGAAAGGGAGTTATGGTGACGCGCAGCACCGGCACTGCCGGGGCAAGACCACTTGGAAATCTTCCGCCGGAAGCCCTGAAGGCTCTTTTGATTGCCGGGTTTGTGTTCGCCATTCTCTTTCCGTTTGTAGGTTTCATTTTGGGTATTGTTGTTCAGATACAATGTGCGGGAGCCGATGACGGGGAGATGAGAAAACTGTCGAATCTGGCAAAAGGCGTAATCTCTTTATCTTTTTTACGTTTTGCGTTTTCCTTCGGCATCAACATCGTTTCCATCCTGTTAGGAATGTTATAGTACCATATCCGCTGTATATGAGGCAGCCCTTCGGGGTTGCCTTTTTATGTTACTCCCTCTGCCAAATTGTGTTCCCGACCGGGCGCAGACCCATAATTTGACAGAGGGAGTTCTTTTTTGCAAGGAATATCCCGGGGGCTTTCTCATATATTGGAGAAGGAGGACAAGGAATGGAACCGACGCTGCTTATGCTGTTTCCTGCGATGCTTCGTGCACAGTGGAGGTATGTTGCACAAAGACAGGAACAAATCAATGAAATCAGGCTGAGAAACGGGAAGCCGATTCTGGTGTATGAGGGAGGCAGGGAGTATTTTCTTGATGAGGAGGGAGAGTATACCTGCGAGATTGCCAGAGCACGGAACATGAACGGGGAAGAGATAGCCGCCATCCTGGAGCACGCCTGCGATTATTCCCTCTATGCATTTGAGGAGGAGCTCAGACGCGGCTTTCTGACGGTGGAGGGAGGACATCGAATCGGTATCTGCGGACAGATCATCCCGGAGGAAGGGGGCGGCGTCAGAGCCATCAAGAGTGTCTCGTCCATGAATATCCGGGTATCCCATGAGGTGTGGGGAGTATCTGACGCAGTCCTTCCCTGGATCTATCATTCGGGGAGGATACGGAATGTACTGATCCTATCACCGCCGGGCTGCGGAAAGACCACACTGCTTCGTGATCTGATCAGACAGATCTCCGACGGAAATGCATGGGACGGGGGAAGAACGGTCGGCGTGGTAGATGAACGCTGTGAGATTGCGGCCGGGTGCCTGGGCAGACACAATAACCGGGTCGGGATGCGGACGGATGTCATGGATGCCTGTCCGAAAACAACAGGCATAGGCCTACTGCTTCGTTCCATGGCACCGCAGGTCATAGCCGTGGATGAAATCGGAAGCAGAGAAGACATGGATGCACTCAAAGAGGCTGCGGTGAGTGGGTGCAGTATCCTTGCCACCGCGCATGGAGCGGATGTGTCGGACATTCGAAGAAGGTTTCCGGAGCTCATGAAGGATTCCTTCTTTGAACTGTTTGTTGTATTGGAAAAAAGGAACGGAAGGTGTCTGGTAAAAAGTATCCTGGAGGAAGGAAGATGCTAAAGGGAATCGGCGCAGTATTTGTCCTGGCGGGTTGCCTGGGAATAGGTCTTTGGTATAAGTGTCAGTTTGAAGGAAGAATCCGCATGCTTAAGGAGCTGGACAGGTCTCTGGAGCTATTGTGCGGAGAAATCGATTATGGGAGGGGAACGCTGCCGGAAAGCTGTATGGCAATCGCAAGGCGGCTGCAGGAGCCTCTTCGGAGTGCTTTTCTGCATATGGGAGAGAAGAGACCGGACGGAGAAAGCTTTGGAGAAGTCTTTCGAAAGAATCTGGAACCCGTGTTGGATCAAAGCCCGTTGACTGTGCCGGACAAGGAGATTTTTTTCAGATGTCTCTCAGATCAGGCGTTTTGGGATGGACGGATGCAGCAGAAAACAATTGACAGAAGCAGGAGGGAGTTGGCGGAAACCGTAGAGCGGCTGGAGAGAGAAGCGATTCAGAGAGGCAGAATGTATCTTGGACTTGGTGCGATGAGCGGCGTTGTAATCATCTTGGTTTTGTGTTGAGACACAGGAACCGGAAAGCGGTAGGGTATGAGTGTAAGTCTGATTTTTAAAATAGCGGCGGTGGGAATTCTGGTCACGATTTTAGGACAGGTGTTAAAACACAGCGGGCGGGAAGAGCATGCGTTTATGGTAAGTCTGGCAGGACTGCTGCTGGTCCTGTCCTGGATTGTCCCCTATATCTATGAACTGTTCCAGACGATACAGGCTTTGTTTTCGCTATAGGAGGGAGTATGCAGGAAATCGTAAAGGCAGCATTTTTGGGGATGCTGGGAGTCATGATTGCCATGCAGTTCAAACAAAGCAGACCTGAGTACGGCACTCTGATTGCACTGGTGCTCGGTATTCTGATCTTTGGGCTGGCTCTGAGGCAGATCGGTGCGGTGTTGACTCAGATAGAAAGGATCAACGGGTATCTGGGGGACAGCGGGAAATATCTGGTGATTCTTCTGAAGGTGATCTGCATTACCTATGTCTGCGACTTTGCGGCCGGAATCTGCAAGGACTCCGGTTACAGTGCGATCTCGGGGCAGATTGAGCTGTTAGGCAAAATATCGGTGCTGATATCCGGACTTCCGATCCTGTTTGCCGTCATTGACCAGATTTACAGCTTTCTGTAGAGGAGGACCCTGTTAATGGAAACCATCTTGCAGCAGTACGACCTGGAAGGGCTGAAGCAGGGAATCGGGCAGTTGTTTCCGAAACACAACATTTCCCTGGAACAGCTTCTGAGTCAGGTGTTTTCGGGGGATGTGACGGGCGCATTGGAAAACCTTCTGCGCGGACTTGCCTCGGAGATTACGGACCCGTGTATCGGCGCGAAAAATTTATTGGTATGGCTTTTGACGCTGGGTCTGATATCATCGCTTCTGACACATTTTGCGGAGGTCCTGGAGGTGCACCAGGTGGCGGAAATCAGCTACTATTTCAGCTACCTGTTATTTGTGACCGTTTTGTTAAAGTGCTTCTCGGATGCGGCAAATGAGGCAGTCGAAACGATGGAGCAGATTGCTTTGTTCATCAAGCTGTTGGCGCCGTCCTATCTGTTAACCGTGGGACTGGCCCTGGGAACGACGCGGGCTGCACTGACCTGTCAGGTCTTGCTGCTTGTCATCTATGGGGTGGAGCGCCTTCTGATCGGCATACTGGTTCCGTTTCTCTATTCTTATCTGATGCTGTCTGTCATCAACGGAATCTGGCCGGAGGAAAAACTGACTCTGCTCACGGATCTGATGGAGAAAGTGACCGGCTGGATCCAGAAGGGGGCGATCGGAGTCGTGACGGGAATCAGCCTGTTTCAGTCATTGATCGTCCCGGTCATTGATACGGCCAAGCACTCCGTGCTGCAGAAGGCGATTTCTATGATACCGGGGGTGGGAGATGTGGCGGAGGGAGCCATTCAGATGGTCATAGGCTCGGCGCTGGCGGTCAAGAACAGCGTCGGCGTGGTCCTGATGCTTTTGATGATATTCCTTTGTGCGGTACCGTTGATCCGCATTGCCCTGACAGCCGTGGCCTTGAAGCTTGCGGCAGCTTTTCTGGGCATGGTGAGTGATAAGCGGCTGAGCACCTGCACGAATCGCGCCGGAGACGCCGGGCTGTTACTCTTAAAAACCATCGGAACCGGTATTCTGTTGTTTTTTATTGCAATGGCAGTGGTGACTGCTTCAGTCAGGAGGTAGGAGGATATGTTTCAGGGAATCTTTTTTCAGGCAATCTGCAAAATGGGTATTTTCATGATCTGTGCACAGACGATTGTTCATTTCCGACCGAAAGAAAGTTATGAGAAATATTGCAAACTGTTGGTCGGTATGATGGTTCTGCTGTTGCTCATGATCCCTCTGACAGGCTTTTTGCTGGGTGAGGACAGCAGGCTTTCGGTCAGGGTGGTGGAGGAATACCAGAGGATGTTTGACGGGACGCTTCCGGGCGCTGCAGAAAATGAGAGGAAAGCGCAGGAGCTGCTTGAGCGAATGACGATGGAGGAGATCGGCCGGAGGATGGAGGCAGAAGAAAAGGCAGCCGGGATGTCTGAGGATGCTGCGGCGGACGGCGTGCGGAAGGAAGAGACACAGAAGGAAGAGGCACAGAAAGAAGAGGCACAGAAAGAAGAGACACAGAAAGAAGAGACACAGAAAGAAGAGACACAGAAAGGAGAAGCGCAGGAAGAAGATGTGCAGAAGGGAGATGCGCAGGGACAATGAAGGACATGAAGAAGCTGTTTACGAAGGATAATCTGATCGTGTTAGTGCTGGCAGGGATCCTTTTGTTCGTCATTGCGCTGCCTGTCGGCGACAGCAGGGAAGCGGAGGCGACCGAAATTCAGACGCCCGTGCAGGCAGCGCCTGTGAAGGACAGCGAGGAAGAACAGTATCGGGGAGAGCTGGAGACGCGGCTTGAGGAGATCTTTTCCTCCATAAAAGGGGTAGGGAGGGTCAGAGTGATGATTACCCTGAAGACCTCGTTGGAGAGGGTCGTGGAAAAGGATCAGAACGGAACGGAGTCGGTATATCGGACACAGTCAGGAAACAGTGACCCTTTCGTGAAAAAGACACTGATGCCCAAGGTGGAAGGGGTGCTCATCGTCGCGCAGGGCGCGGGAAACGGGGAGGTGAACCGGATGCTGACTGCTTCTGCGGAGGCGCTTTTGGGAATTGAGGCGCACAGAATCGTGGTGGTCGGAATGCGTCCGGAATAAATCATATTATGGGAAAAGAACACATACAATGAACTAGTAAAAAAGGGAGAGAAGGGGAAAAAGTGAAAAACCTGATCAAGAAAAATCAGCTAATGATAACAGCACTTGCCATTATGATTGCGATTGCGGCATATTTACAGTTCTCAGGAACCCAGGCGAAAGAAGAGGCAGACGGCAGCAGAAAGCAGGAGGCGTACGCGCAGGAAGTCAGCGCAGGCGGTCAGGCGGCTGCTAAAGGACAGGAATACATAGCGGACGGAGTGCTGGATCTGTCGCAGGAGGACCTGACCTGGACGGATCTCAATGAGATCGCAGGGCTCGACTCCGAGACAGAGAAGCTCTATGTGGAGGATTATCTGGAGGATGGCATGCAGACCGCCGACGGGGAGAAAACTGCGACACCGGAGGCGGGAGAGATCCCCGGCGAGGCAGTCTACACCTCGGGTTCCGGCGAGGCGCTTCTTTCGGATGCGAAGCTGATCAAGGAACAGATCCGTGCGAAAAATAAAGAGACCCTCATGGAGATCATCAACAGTGAAGGGCTCACGGACATTCAGAAGCAGACGGCTGTTGACTGTATGGTGCAGATGACGACCATCTCTGAAAAGGAGGCCGCAGCTGAGATCCTGCTGGAAGCAAAGGGGTATTCGGACATTGTGGTCAGCATCAACGGCGACGAGGCCGATGTCGTGGTCAATGCAACGGTTTTGGATGATACGAGCAGAGCACAGATTGAGGATATCGTCAAGCGTAAGACCGGCATCAGCCCTGAAAAAATCATCATCAGTACGGTGGTACAGTAAAGAAAGTAATCGGACGGAAAACTTTTTCCTGTTAGTATTACGATAAATGTGTTATACTTAACAGATAAGCTTACAATATCCTGTAAGTAAAATGCGAAAGGGAGTCAGAAGGCATGAAGCGAGTCGTATTAATTGTTCTGGACAGTTTCGGTATCGGTGGGATGAGGGATGCAGCCGGGTATGGCGACATAGACGTGAATACCCTGCGTGCTGTATCCCGAAGTCCTTATTTTCATATGCCGAATCTGGCAAAGATGGGGCTTTTCAACATTGACGGCGTGGAGGTGGGAGAACGCGTCCCAAAACCGACTGCCGCATTCGCAAGAATGGAGGAGCGTTCCCGCGGAAAGGATACCACCATCGGACATTGGGAGATCGCGGGCATCCGCTCAGAGGAACCGCTTCCGACTTACCCGGACGGTTTTCCGGAGGAGGTTATCAGTGCCTTTGTCAGGGAAACGGGTCGCGGCGTGCTCTGTAATCGGCCGTATTCCGGCACAAAGGTGATCGCCGATTACGGGGATGAACATATGAAAACCGGAGATTTGATCGTGTATACTTCCGCTGACAGCGTATTTCAGATTGCGGCTCACGAGGAGATCGTTTCGCGGGAACGATTGTATGAATACTGCAGGATCGCCAGAAACATATTGCAGGGAAAACATGGCGTGGGACGGGTGATCGCAAGACCCTTTATCGGGCCGGCGGGAGGCCCTTATGAGAGAACGGCCGGAAGGCATGACTTCTCCCTGGAGCCTGCCGAAACGACCATGCTCGACCAGCTGAAGCAGAGCGGGTATTCCGTGATATCCGTCGGAAAAATCTATGATATCTTCGCAGGGAAGGGTATTACGGAATACACCTATACGAAGGACAATGCAGAAGGAATCGAGAAGACTCTGGAGTATCTCAAGAAGGATTTTGAGGGGCTGTTGTTTGTCAATCTGGTTGATTATGACATGCTTTACGGGCACAGAAGGGATGTGGACGGCTATGCGAAGGCATTGGCCTACTTCGATGAAAAGCTTCCCGAGATAATGAGTCTGCTCCGTCCGGACGATTGTCTGATGATCACGGCTGACCACGGATGCGACCCTTCCTATACGGCGACCACGGATCACACCAGAGAGTATACTCCTTTTTTGATGTTTGGCGAAAAAGTGGAGCCGGAAAACCTCGGAACAAGGAAAACCTTTGCAGACATAGGGGCTTCTGTGTTACAATACTTTGGTGTTGTGCCTGAATTCGAGGCGGAGGGAATGCTGTCCGCACGGAAGGAATCCAGACAATAACAGGATAACGGATTTTGGAGGATGTTTTTATGAGCAACTATACAGAAGAGATCAACCGCAGACGAACCTTTGCGATTATTTCCCACCCCGATGCCGGTAAGACGACATTGACGGAGAAATTCCTGCTCTACGGCGGAGCAATCAATCTGGCCGGAAGTGTCAAGGGTAAGGCAACGGCAAGACACGCGGTATCTGACTGGATGGAGATAGAGAAGGAGAGAGGTATTTCCGTGACCTCCTCAGTGCTGCAGTTTGAATACGACGGCTATTGCATCAATATTCTGGATACCCCGGGACACCAGGATTTCTCGGAGGATACCTATCGAACCCTGATGGCGGCCGATTCGGCGGTCATGGTGATCGATGCCTCCAAGGGTGTTGAGGCACAGACCAGAAAACTGTTCAAGGTCTGCGGTATGAGAGGCATTCCTATTTTCACCTTCATCAATAAGCTGGACCGCGACGCCAACGATACCTTTGATCTTCTGGATGAAATCGAGAAGGAACTGGGAATTGCAACCTGTCCCGTGAACTGGCCCATCGGCTCGGGCAAGGAATTCAAGGGCGTCTACGACAGGGAGAAGAAGTGCGTCATCTCTTATTCGGATACCGAGAAGGGTACGAAGGAAGGCCATGCGACAGAGATTCCTGTGGAGAACGAGGCAGATCTTCGCGCCTGTATCGGTGACGCCGCAGCGGACAAACTGTTGGAGGAGATTGAACTGTTGGACGGTGCAAGCGCTGAGTTTGATCTCGAGCAGGTACGCGCCGGCAAACTGACCCCGGTCTGCTTCGGCTCTGCCCTGACGAACTTCGGCGTCGAGGTGTTCCTGCAGCATTTCCTCAGAATGACAACGCCTCCCCTCCCCAGAAGGGCGGAGAGCGGCATGATAGACCCGAATGAGACGGACTTCTCAGCCTTTGTCTTTAAGATCCAGGCAAATATGAACAAAGCGCACAGAGACCGTATCGCTTTCATGAGAATCTGTTCCGGCAGGTTTGACGCCAATATGGAGGTTCGCCATGTGCAGGGGAATAAGGTGATGCGCCTTTCCCAGCCTCAGCAGATCATGGCGGATGAGAGGAAGATTCTGAGCGAGGCATACGCCGGCGATATTATCGGCGTATTCGACCCCGGTATCTTCTCCATCGGCGATACCATCTGCATGCCGAAGGATAAGATCCGCTACGAGGGTATCCCGACCTTTGCCCCCGAGCATTTCGCAAGAGTCAGACAGATGGATACCATGAAGAGAAAGCAGTTTGTCAAAGGAATCGAACAGATTGCGCAGGAAGGTGCCATTCAGATTTTCCAGGAGTTCAACTCCGGTCTGGAGGAGATCATTGTCGGCGTGGTAGGTGTGCTGCAGTTTGATGTGCTCAAGTACAGACTTCAAAATGAATACAATGTTGAGATTCGCCTTGAGACACTCCCTTATGAGCATATCCGTTGGATCGAGAATAAGGATGAGGTAGACATCGCGAAGCTGACAGGTACTTCCGATATGAAGAAGGTTAAGGATATGAAGGGCAATCCGCTGCTTCTCTTTGTCAACGCATGGAGCATCGGCATGACACTTGACAGAAACAAAGGATTGGTTCTGACAGAGTTTTCCAGAAACTAAGCAAGGAGACGGGATGAGGAAGAAAGCAGTATATGTGCCGGTTCTTGGGCTGTGCCTGAATCTGCTGTGGCTGTGCGGATGCGGAAGCCCTGCAGAGCCGGTCGGATTCCCTGCAACAGGTGAAAGCCCGGGAATTGAGAGCTCTTATGAGGATGAGAGCGTGACTTCCCCGGTGAGCTTTGATGAGACGAAGGAAGAGAGCAAAGCTTCCCCTGGAAGTTTCAGTGAGACGAGGGAGGAGAGCTCTGCTGCCCCGGAGGAGGTAAGCGAGAGGCAGGAGGATGGCTTTGACTCGGACAGTCAAGTAAGTGAAGCACCTTGGGAGGAACCTAAGCAGCAGGAATCAGCCGGCTCCTTTGCGGACCGGGATTGCTACGCCTATTCGTACCAGTTTCTGAGCGAGCCGGAGAAAGTCTGGTATCAGAATATACTGGATATCCTCGGAGCATTTCGCACGGGAGTAAAGCTGGATGCGGGCCCTCTTTCGAAGGGCTGTGATGAGGAGACACTCAAGAAAGTATTCCAGTGCGTCATGGATGATCACCCGGAGCTCTTTTATGTGGAAGCGTTCAATTATACGAAGTACACCAGGGGAGCGGTAACGACCGGGTTTACCTTTTCCGGCTGCTATACGATTTCCGACACGGAGGCGGCGCTTCGAAAGCAGGAGATAGACGATGCCGCAGAACAGATATTGAGCGGAATCCCCGAGGACGCCGACCAGTATGAGAAGACGGAGTATGTGTACGAAACGATCATCCGCAATACGGTGTACGATATGGCCGCGCCTGACAATCAGAGCATCTATTCCGTATTGGTCAACCACAGCTCGGTCTGTCTGGGCTATGCGAGGACAGTGCAGTATCTGTTAAACAAAATGGGTGTCAACTGCGCCGTGGTACTGGGTTCGACGGATACAAACCAGCGGCATGCATGGAACCTGACAGAGATTGACGGCGCGTTCTATTATCTGGATGCGACCTGGGGAGACGGGAATCCGCAGACGGCGGACGAGAATGCTGTGGAGATGATTTACGATTATCTCAACCTCACAACGGCTGAGCTGGAACAGACGCATGTGCCGAACGGGGAGACGCCCCTTCCGGTCTGCGACAGCAGAGAGGCCAATTACTATACCAGACACGGAGCCTTGTTTTCCTCCTATGACGAGGAACAGCTTGAGAGACTCTTGAGATCCGAAGAGGATATGGTCACCCTGAAATGCCTGACGGCAGACTGTTATGAAGAGATGAAAAACAAACTGATTTCGGAAGGCGCACTGTTTCAATTTCTCCCGGATTCCGGGAAAAAGGTGACATATACCCAAAACGATGCTCTTATGATACTGACATTTTGGATGACAAACAGCTGAGGAGTGTGGTATAATATCACAAGGATATCCGTACAGGCAATTTTGGATTGTGCAGATATTGGTTTGGCGTATCATGTTTAGGAAGGAATACGATTCATCAGGAGGTTATTCAGATGGAAAAAGAGATAAAGAATTCTGTTGTATTAAAGGAAGAGGCCAATGTGGGTGTGGTACAGATCGCAGACGATGTGGTTGCCATGATCGCTTCCCTGGCAGCCGCTGAGGTTGAGGGCGTCAACACTATGGCCGGAAATATCAGCAATGAGCTGATGAGCAAGGTCGGAGTAAAGAAGCTGACCAAGGGAGTCAAAGTAGTGATTTCCGAGGATTCCGTGAAAGTTTCCATTGCAATTTCCATGGACTACGGCTATAACATTCCGGCAACCTGTCAGATGATTCAGACGAAGATCAAGAATGCCGTTGAGAACATGACCGGTCTGAACTGCACCGATGTCAATATTCGCATCGTGAATATTAAAGTAAAGTAAACAACAAGGGATAAAACAATGGGACGACATGAACTGAGAGAACAGGTTTTTCTGTTCTTATTCCGGGTAGAATTTCATGCTCCGCAGGATATGCCGGAGCAGGCGAGACTTTTCGTTGAGAACAGCGAAGAAAACATGGATCAGAAGACTGCAGAATACATCAGAAACCGTGCGGATCTTGTGATGGAGAAGCTGCCGCAGATCGATCAGCTGATCAACGACAATACGGAAGGATGGAATACCGCGCGTATGGGCAAGGTGGAATTGACCGCACTCAGACTGGCAGTCTATGAGATCCGCTATGACGACGATATTCCGGGCGGAGTTGCGATCGATGAGGCGGTTGAGATCGCGAAGAAGTACGGTCAGGAGAATTCCGGCGGTTTCGTCAATGCGATCCTGGGAAAAATTATGAAGCTGGGTGATTAAAATTCGGACAGTATATACGGTAGGACAACTGAATTCATATATCAAAAATATGTTTGCGCAGGAGTACAGGTTGCAGTCCATCCTTGTCAAAGGGGAGGTCAGCAACTGTAAATACCATGCATCGGGGCATATTTATTTTACATTAAAGGACCCTAAGGGAGTGGTAAACTGCGTCATGTTCGCAGGCAACCGAACGGGTCTTTCTTTTCGTCTGGCGGAAGGCCAGCAGGTCATCGTGGGCGGTACTGTGGATGTATACGAGAGGGACGGCAAATACCAGCTGTATGCGAAGCAGATCGTGTTGGACGGCAACGGACTCTTGTACGAACAATTTGAGCGCCTGAAGCGTGAGCTTGAGGAAGCGGGCGTGTTCTCGGCGGAGTACAAGAAGCCGATTCCCAAGTATATCAGAACGCTTGGCATCGTGACTGCAGATACCGGGGCGGCTGTGCGTGATATCATTCAGATTGCACACAGGCGAAATCCGTATGTGCAGATTATTTTATATCCGGCAATCGTGCAGGGAGCATATGCGGTTCCGAGTATTGTGGAAGGCATCCGTGTCCTGGAGCATATCGGCGTGGATGTGATGATCGTCGGCCGCGGCGGCGGTTCCATCGAGGATCTGTGGGCCTTTAATGAAAAAGAGGTCGCACAGGCAGTGTTTGACTGTAGTGTCCCCATCATTTCGGCAGTCGGACATGAGACGGATACCACGATCATTGACTATGTGTCCGATCTGCGGGCACCAACCCCCTCTGCGGCGGCAGAGCTTGCGGTGACAGATGTCCGCGAGATTATGGGCGATATACAGGAGTATGCGCTGACAATGCAGGCACTGATGCAGCGCAGGATCAAAGAGCAGAGGCTACGGCTTTCGAAGCTTGAGGCGCTGCTTCGGGCCGGCAGTCCGGCTTCTTCGATCCGGGAGAAGAAAATGACTGTACTTCGACTGGAGGAGCAGTTGAACGACCGCATGAGAGCGATCTTACAGGACAGACGCCACAGGATGGCGGTCTGCGCGGAGAGGCTGAAGGGCCGTTCTCCCCTGGAGAAGCTGTGCAGCGGCTATTCCTATGTCACGGATGAGAACGGACACAATATCCGCGCTGTCGGGCAGATGCATCCCGGGCAGGTCATTTCGATCCGGGTCAGCGACGGTTATGCAACGGCGGAAGTGAAGAGCGTAGGAACATTTGAGCAGAGCGTGTGAGAACATCGTATGCGCTTGATAGGGCGCGGAAAGGATGGTTTGCCATGGAGCAGTTAGGACTGGAAGAGAATTTCGCAAAACTGGAGGAATCCATTCGGTTGCTGGAGAAAGAGGATATCCCGTTGGAGGAGGCCTTTCAAGTATACATGGAGGGAATGACCCTTTTGAAGCAATGCAACGAGCAGATCGATCGTGTGGAAAAAAAGGTTCTGAAGATTACGGAAGACGGATGTCTGGAGGAGTTTGACGGTGGAGAACAGTAGATTTCAGGAACTTCTGAAGCAGAAGACAGCCTATGTCAACGATGTGCTGGAACAGTACTTTCCTGTGGAGGAGGGGCTCCAGAAGACTGTTCTGGAGGCAATGAATTATAGTGTCCGTGTGGGCGGAAAGAGACTCCGTCCCATTTTCCTGTGGGAAAGCTTTCTGCTGTGCGGCGGCAGAACGGAAGAGAAGGCGTATGCAGAGCCTTTTATGGCGGCGCTTGAGATGATTCACACCTATTCCCTGGTACACGATGACCTTCCGGCAATGGACAACGATGTGCTCAGGAGGGGCAAGCCCACTACCTGGTATCAGTATGGAGAGGCAACGGGAATTCTTGCGGGCGACGGTCTTTTAAACTACGCTTTCGAGACGGTCGCGAAGGAACTTGCCCGGATCGCGGCAGGAGATTGCGGAGGCACCGTCCCTGGGGAAGAACGCTTAAAAAGGGCGGTTCTGGCCTTGGAGGTTTTGAGCAGAAAAGCCGGCGTGTACGGTATGATCGGCGGACAGACGGTCGATCTGGAAGCCGAGGGAAAGGGTGCGTCGGTGAGTGAGGAGGAGCTCCTTTTCATTCATAAGAACAAGACCGCAGCTCTGATTCAGGCACCTATGATGATAGGGGCCATTCTGGCGGGAGCTGGTGAAAGTCAGGTCGCTTTGCTCGAGAGCTGTGCCTGCCATATCGGACTGGCGTTCCAGATACAGGACGATATTCTGGATGTTGTCGGCGACACCGGGGAGCTTGGCAAGACCGTCGGCAGTGATGCGCAGAATGACAAGCAGACTTATGTGAGGCTGAAAGGTCTGGAGCAGGCTGAGAGGGAGGTGGAAACGCTTTCCCTGGAGGCTGTCAGGATACTGGATTCCTTTGAGGGAGAGCATGAATTCCTGAAGGAATTGGTGATGCAACTGATCGGCAGAAGAAAGTAAGCACAGTCAGAAGGAAATTGGGAAGAGCATGTTTTTAGAGACGATCAAAGAGACAAATGATATCAAAAAAATAGATAAGACCAATTGGAATGCTCTGGCGGAGGAGATTCGACAGTTTCTCATTGAAAAGATCAGTGTCACCGGCGGACATCTCGGTTCTAATTTGGGAGTGGTCGAGCTTACCATGGCACTGCATCTGAGCCTGAATCTCCCGGAGGATAAGATCGTGTGGGACGTGGGACATCAGTCGTACACGCACAAGATCCTGACCGGGCGCAAGGATAAGTTTGATACGCTTCGTCAGTATCATGGAATGAGCGGTTTCCCGAAGCGCAAGGAGAGTGACTGTGACGTGTTTGACACCGGACACAGCTCGACTTCGATTTCTGCAGCGCTGGGACTTGTCAAGGCGAGGGACATCAGGGGAGAGCACCGCACGATCGTCTCTGTGATCGGAGACGGCTCACTGACCGGAGGCATGGCCTACGAGGCCTTGAACAATGCGTCCAAGCTTGAGACCAACTTCATCATCATTTTAAATGATAATAATATGTCCATCTCGGAAAATGTCGGCGGCGTTTCGAAGTACCTGAACAATATTCGGACCGCGACCGGTTATCTGGACTTGAAGAAGGGAATATACAATGCCCTGTTGGGCACAAAGGTGGGAAACAACACCATAAACGGTATCCGCAGAGCAAAGAGCAGTTTTAAACAGCTGGTCATTCCGGGCATGTTCTTCGAGGATATGGGGATTACCTACTTAGGGCCCGTGGACGGGCATGACATCGCAGGTCTGGTGAAGGTCATCAATGAGGCAAAGCGCGTGGAGGGTCCCGTGCTGATTCATGTCATGACGCAGAAGGGCAAGGGGTATGAGCCGGCGGAACGGCATCCTGCAAGGTTTCACGGAGCGGAACCCTTCGCAGTCGAGACCGGACTGCCCCTGAAAAACCGGACGGAGCCGAATTATACGGATGTGTTTTCAACCATTATGTGTAAGCTCGGGCAAAGGGATGAGAAGGTCGTGGCCATCACGGCAGCGATGCCGGACGGAACGGGTCTGAAACGGTTCCGCAACCGGTTCCCGGACCGGTTCTTCGATGTCGGGATCGCGGAGGAGCATGCGGTTACCTTTGCGGCGGGACTGGCGGCAGGGGGCATGAAGCCTGTTGTGGCAATCTATTCCTCCTTCCTGCAAAGAGCCTATGATCAGATCGTGCATGATGTGTGCATCCAGAATCTTCCGGTGGTCTTTGCGATTGACCGGGCCGGTCTGGTAGGAAGCGACGGAGAGACCCATCAGGGAATTTTTGATCTGTCCTATCTGACGGGCATTCCCAATATGACGGTCTGTGCGCCTAAGAATATGTGGGAGCTGTCTGATATGATCAAATTTGCGGTTTCCTATGAACGGCCGATAGCGATCCGTTACCCCAGAGGACTTGCTTACAGCGGACTGAAGGAATTTCGCGAGCCTGTGAGCCTTGGCCGGGCGGAGTGGATTTACCGGGAGAAGGAGATTGCACTCTTTGCCCTGGGCAGCATGGTCAGGACAGCGGAGGCGGTGAGGGAAGAGCTTCGTAAGAAAGGCTTCGGCGTCAGTCTGATCAATGCGCGGTTTGCCAAGCCCATCGACGAGGAGGCCGTGCTGGAAGCCTGCAGGGATCATCGTTTGATCGTGACCATGGAGGAGAATGTGGCAGCAGGAGGGTATGGAGAGAAGGTATTGGCATGCATCAATGCGCACCGGCTGCCGAATGCATGCCTGACCGTCAGCATACCGGACGAATATGTGGAGCATGGCAATGTGGAGCTTTTGAAACAGAAGCTCGGCATTGACTGCGCCGGTATTGTCGATAAAGTGGAACAGATGTTGGAGAAGTTAAAACAGGAATGAAAGAGCGTTTGGATGTAATCCTGATCAATCAGGGATATGCAGCCTCAAGAGAGAAGGCAAAAGCAATCATTATGTCCGGAAATGTCTATGTCAACGGACAAAAGGAAGACAAGGCAGGCACTGCCTTTGACGAGAGCAAAATTACGCTTGAGGTGAGGGGCAGTACCCTGAAATATGTGAGCCGCGGCGGCTTGAAGCTTGAGAAAGCAATGGAACAATGGGACTTCGCCCTGGAGGGCAGGGTCTGTATGGACATCGGGGCTTCCACCGGCGGTTTTACGGACTGTATGCTGCAAAACGGCGCTTCCAAGGTGTACTCTGTCGATGTGGGACACGGACAGCTCGCCTGGAAGCTTCGAAACGATGAGCGGGTGGTTTGTATGGAGCAGACCAATTTCCGATACATGCTTCCGGAGGATATCGAAGAACAGCTGGATTTTGCAAGCGTGGATGTCTCGTTTATCTCCCTGACCAAGATTCTGATACCTGCCAGAAATCTGCTGAAGGAAGGCGGAGAGATGGTATGTCTGATCAAGCCCCAGTTTGAGGCCGGCAGAGAGAAGGTCGGCAAGAACGGAGTCGTCAGAGACCCGCAGGTACATCGCGAGGTCATCAGCAAAATCATGGATTATGCTGACCTGATCGGTTTTCGCATACTGCATCTGGAGTACTCGCCGATCAGGGGACCGGAGGGCAATATCGAGTATTTGATTCATATCAGGAAGGAAAGTGAGCCGGAGGATGAGGTACGCCTTATGACGGAGGCAGAAGCAGAAAGTGCCCTCCGGGAACTGATTGAGCAGCGAAGCGGTATTTCAAACCGTGAAGAGTGGACCCGGCTGGTCAATGATACCGTGGAGCGTTCCCATACACTGTAGTCATGTGTGACCCTTAAGAAAGGCAAGAAGTCATAAGATGAAACATTTTCTTGTATATACCAATCTGCATAAAGATCCCGATATGGAAACCGCCCGTTATATCAGTGACTATCTGACAAAAAACGCTCAAAAGGCAACCATCCTTGCGGACAGCGGAGACTGGAAGGAGTCTGACACTGAGGCGTCCGGCAGGCTGAAGGAGCTGCCCACGGATGTGGACTGTCTTCTGGTGCTCGGCGGAGACGGCACAGTGCTGCAGGCTGCGAGAGAGACCTGCGGGCTGGGCATACCGATGCTGGGAGTGAACCTCGGTACCGTGGGCTACCTTACGCAGGTGGAGCCTGCACAGCTTCCGGCAGCCTTGGACCGCCTGATTGCCGGGGAGTATACGCAGGAGAAGAGAATGATGCTTTCCGGCTTTGTTTCGCTTCACGACGGATCGAGGAAAGAGAGCTGGTCCCTGAATGATATCGTCATCACCAGACGGGGAATTCTGCAGGTGATGCAGTTTCATATCTATGTCAACGGAAAGTTCCTGAATACTTATAACGCCGACGGTGTGATCGTGACGACGCCTACCGGCTCCACGGGGTATAATCTCTCTGCCGGCGGTCCGATCGTTTCTCCCCGGGCGAGAATGATTATTCTGACCCCGATCTGTCCTCATTCCTTAAATCAGAGAAGCATTATCTTCTCAGCGGAGGATATCATTGAGATCGAGATCCCAAAAGGACGGGAAGGGAGAGTGCAGACGGCGGAGGTCAATTTCGACGGCACACATACCATTGAGCTGGTAACCGGTGACAGAATCAGGGTTGCGCAGTCTGAGAAAAGCACAGAGTTTATCCAGCTGAATGATGTAAGCTTTTTGGAAGTGCTGCACAAGAAGCTGTATGAGGGCTAGGAAGCGGAGAGTTTACCATCCGCGGAAAGGAGCAATTCTGAGATGAAAAAGATTCGACAGGGTAAAATTATCGAGTTGATTCAAAAGTATGATATCGATACTCAGGAGGAGCTGGCCTTAAGGCTGCGCGACGCAGGGTTTGACGTGACACAGGCAACCATTTCCAGAGATATCAGAGAGTTGAAACTCTCCAAGATCTCGCTGGGCGGAGGCAGTCAGAAATACATCGTCCTGAAGCAGGATGACGGACACATGGGAGATAAATATATCAGAGTGCTCCGGGATGG
This sequence comes from Acetatifactor sp., assembly GCA_016293615.1. Classification (GTDB taxonomy): domain Bacteria; phylum Bacillota; class Clostridia; order Lachnospirales; family Lachnospiraceae; genus Acetatifactor. Next base: position 4,034 of record JAEDDX010000015.1, on the reverse strand, counting down.
ATTTTCCTCGATGGAGATGGCTCAGAACATTCTGGTCATCAAGACAGTATCAGGAATGGCAATGGCGGTGGCGGCCGCGCTGGATGCACTGAAGCTTCCGGAGGTCGTAGGCTGCATTGCGGGAGACGACACGATTTTTGTCGCTGTCAGGACGGTGGATGAAACACACGCCCTGATGGATAAAATACATGGTTTTGTGAAAGCGTGATACAGGGCAATGTCGGAGAAGGACATAAGGAGAATCAAAAATGCTGCAAAATCTACATGTAAAAAACCTGGCATTGATGGAAGAAACAGAAGTGGAGTTCAAGAGAGGACTCAATATTTTAACCGGTGAGACCGGTGCGGGTAAGTCTCTGCTCCTCGGCAGTATCAATCTCGCCCTCGGTGCAAAATTTGAAAAAGAAATGTTAAGACAGGGAGCCGATACGGCTCTGGTCGAGCTTACCTTTTCGCTCGATTGCGACAGGGTGCGGGAAAAGCTTGCGCAGATGGAGCTTGGTTCACCGGAGGATGAGGCAATACTCATCAGCCGCCGCATGCAGGTCGGAAAGAGTGTTTTCAGAATCAACGGAGAGACTGTCACCGCCAGACAGGTGAAGGAACTGGCAGAGGTATTGATCGACATTCACGGACAGCATGAACACCAGTCCCTGTTGCATCGGAAAAAACACCTGGAGATTCTGGACAGCTTCTGCACCGATGGGTTTACGGAAGCACAAAGGAAGGTGGAAGAAGCTTTTCTTCGTGTCCGGAACATCAAGGCGCAGCTGGAATCTGAGACCTTGGATGAAGCCGCAAAACTAAGGGAACAGGCGCTCGCACAGTTTGAACTGGATGAGATTGAGGCGGCACACCCGGTTGTGGGCGAGGATACCCAGCTGGAAGATCAATACCGCTTTATGACCCACAGCAAGAAGATTATGGAGGGCTTGTCCGAGGCGTACGAATACACGGGCCATGAGGTGTCCGACGCCATCAGCAGGGCCCTTCGTGTGATGTTGAGTGTTTCGGGATACAATCCCGGTCTCCAAACCTTAAGCGATCAGCTCTCTGAGATTGAAACTCTGCTGGGTGATTTTAATCGTGATGTCGCGGACTTCATGACGGATTGCGAGTTTGATGATGAGACCTTTACACAGACGGAAAGCCGGCTGAACGAACTGAACCGGTTGAAGGGAAAATATGGAAACTCCCTGGAGGCAGTACTTGCCTATGCGGAAGATAGACGAGCTCTGTTGCAGAAGCTCGAGGATTATGATGCTTTTATTTCCGGTCTGCAGACAGAGCTGAGTCAGGCGGACGAAGATTTGAGGATGGCTTGTGCCGCCCTTTCCGTCATCCGGAAAGCGAACGCCGCCGTGCTGGAAAAACAGCTGAAAGAGGCTCTGGAGCATTTGAACTTTACGACTGTTTTGTTTGAGATTGCGGTCCGCCCCGAACAGACCGTTACCGCGAAAGGATGGGATGAGGTGGAGTTTTTGATTTCCACGAATCCCGGAGAACCGGTAAAACCTCTCGGGCAGGTGGCAAGCGGCGGTGAATTGTCCCGCGTGATGCTTGCAATCAAGACGGTGATGGCCGGCCGGGATGATATCGATACCCTGATTTTTGATGAAATCGACGCAGGCATCAGCGGCAGAACGGCATGGTGTGTATCGGAGCAGCTGAATGTGGTGGCACATGCACATCAGGTCATCTGCATCACACACCTCCCGCAGATAGCGGCTATGGCGGATTGTCATTTTTGCATCGAAAAGAGCAGTACGGATGACAATACCATCACGGACATTTATGAGCTTGACGAGGAGAACAGCCTGAAGGAACTGGCCAGACTTTTAGGTAGCGATGCGCTGACACAGGCAGCTCTCCAAAATGCAAAAGAGATGAAAGCACAGGCAGCCGCCGCGAAAGTGTATGGAAACTGATTTTTGTGCACATACTTGTAACAACGAAGAAGAGACCCTTTTCGGGTCTCTTTTATGATGTGCGAAAAGCACGACAGAACATTTGTGGTTACGGAGTGTGATGCGAAAATGAGGCAGAATGACAGTTATGAGGAGCAGATTCTGAATAAGGCGGGGGAGGAGCTTGCGTCCATTGTGCGCACCTGCAAGAGAAGCAGATGGAAACACAAAGTACTTCGAGGCTGTTGTCTTTTTCTGATATCCGTCATTTGCACTGCCGTATTCTGGGTGGCCTATTACCGGATCGACAGCAGCATTCCCTCCTGTATCACGGTACGGGCCGGGATGGAGCAGACGATTTCTTTGTGTCTTCCCGCGAAGGGGAGAATTGTCAGCGTCAGCAGCCGGGGCAAGAGTAACATTCCGGAGGATATAAAGGATTTCGACCTTCGGAAGGTCTTTACCCTGAAAATGAATCCGGATACCGTCTGCAATATTCAGGTGCAACTCTTTGGCTTCATACCGTTTAAGCAGATCGACATTGTCGGAATTGAAGACAGGGAACTGATACCGCTGGGCATACCGATCGGTTTATATGTGGAAACAGACGGGATCCTGGTGGTGGGTACGGCCAAGTTTGAAGGGGAAGACAATAAACAACACTGCCCGGCGAAGAATAAGCTTCGGGCGGGAGACTACATTCTTGCGGTAGACGGGCAGCCGGCGGAGAGAAAGGAGATTCTCTTAGACCGGATGGAAGAGAGCCGGGGAGAAGAGCTTTCCCTGCTTGTCAGCCGTGAAGGCAGGGAAATCAATGTCAGCGTAGCGCCCTGCAGGGACAGAAACGGTAATTACCGGCTGGGGCTTTGGATCCGTGACAATGCGCAGGGGATAGGCACCATGACCTATCTTGACAGCAAAGGGGAATATGGCGCGCTCGGACACGGCATCGCAGATGTGGATACCGGTGAAATCATGCAGTTGAGCAACGGGACCCTGTATGAGACCAGCATAGTGAACATTCGAAAGGGAGAACCCGGAACACCCGGCGAGATTACGGGGATGATCACCTATGCCGATAACAGGATCCTTGGTACCATTACGCGTAACGACAGCGGTGGAATTCATGGATGCTGTGATATGAGCAAGGTTGGAGAATACCTGACCTCTCCTTTGCCGATCGGATTCAAACAGGAGATACAGAAAGGACCCGCGCAGATACTCTGTATGCTGGACGGAACCAGGCGTTACTACGATGTGGAGATCACAGCAATTCATTTAGAATACGATAAGATCAATAAGGGAATCGAACTGAAGGTCACAGATCAGAATTTGCTTGATATGACGGGAGGAATCATCCAGGGGATGAGCGGCAGCCCCATCATCCAGGACGGCAAGATCATCGGCGCAGTGACACATGTCCTCGTAAACGACCCCGAAAGAGGCTACGGGATATTTATTGAAAACATGCTGGAGCATTGAGTCCGGGCACCATCCCTACGGCAAGGCCTCTGCGTAAGCTTGCTTACAGCAGAGGCCTTGCTGTAGGGATGGTATGCGGCGAAAGCCGTGCATCCGACGAACGCGAAGCGTTTGGAGGATGCAGCCCGGACGATGGGGGGATGGTATGCGGCGAAAGCCGCGCATCCGACGAACGCGAAGCGATTGGAGGATGCAGCCCGGACGATGGGGGATGGTATGCGGCGAAAGCCGTGCATCCGACGAACGCGAAGCGATTGGAGGATGCAGCCCGGACGATGGGGGGGATGGTATGCGGCAAAAGTCGCGACAAGATGCACTTTCAAGGGGAAGGGAGACTGTGCTCGGAACCGAACGATCCATAGGCATGCAATCGCCATGGAATCCATTTCACAGAAATCTTTGTATAGACCTAAACCAAGAGCCAAAAACCGCAAGAATGGAATCCATTTCGCATAAATCTTTGTATAGACCTAAACTAAGCAACAAAATCCCCAAAAATGGAATCCATTTCGCAGAAATCTTTGTATAGACCTAAACCAAGAGCCAAAAAGCGCGAAAATGGAATCCATTTCACAGAAATCTTTGTATAGTGCAAATTGTCTCCTGAAACGGCCAGCTGTGCCATGTTCGGCGGTCACGCCTTGC
>JAEDDX010000014.1 GCA_016293615.1 Acetatifactor sp. | reverse complement strand
CCGGAACCGACACCGGAACCGACACCCGTACCTGCTCCGGTACCGTCGTCAGAGCCGATGCCGGAATAATTGAGTGAGAGATTGGAGTGCGATATGAAAAAGCGCTTGAAACATATTTTACCCCTTGCACTGGCTGTTTTCGTATTGTGTATCGGACAGACCGGGTGCGGCAGTATGCATTCGGAGGCGACGGAGCCTTTTGCGGGTGAAACTGAGCAGGAAAGTCACATGCAGGAGAATTCCGGCGACCGGTCCGAGCCTGCGGAGGATACCCCGGATTCTGCGGGGGAGCGGGAGGCGGTCACTGTCCGCGTGGGTTCCCTGAAGGGCCCGACTTCGCTGGGCATTTTGAGCCTGATGGAGAAGTCCGGAGCCAATCAGACCTTTGACACTTATCAGTTTTGCATGGCGACCGGGGCCGATGAGCTTCTGCCGCTGATGGTGAAGGGCGAGCTTGACATTGCACTTTTGCCCGCCAATGTGGCCTCTGTTCTCTATGCCCGGACAAATGGTGAAGTCGTCGTAATAGATATCAACACTCTGGGTGTATTGTATCTGGTGACCGCCTCTGAATCCGTGCGTTCTATCGCTGATCTGAAGGGGAGGACCATCTGCCTCACGGGCAGGGGAACCACGCCGGAGGCAGCCATCCGTTTCTTGTGCAGGGCAAACGGTCTTGCGGAAGAAGACTATGAGCTGGAGTTTAAATCCGAGGCCACGGAGGTGGCGGTGGCACTGGCCAATGACCCGGAGGTCATCGGCTTACTGCCCCAGCCCTTTGTGACGGCGGCCATGATGCAGAATGCATCCTTACAGATCGCGGTTGATCTGAATGAGGCATGGAGGGCTGCGACAGCTTCTGAGAGCGGCATGGTGACCGGCGTCACCGTGGTGCGCAGGCAGTTCTTTCAGGATCACCCGGAGGCAGTGGCGGCCTTTGTGAAAGAGCACGCGCAGAGCGTGGAGGCGGTCAATACCGATGTGGAAGCCGCCGCAAAGCTTGCGGCAGAAGCCGGTATCGTCGCGAAGGAACAGATTGCCCAAAAGGCAATTCCCGCCTGCAACTTGGTGTGTGTGACGGGGGAGGAGATGAAGTCCGCTCTGAGTGCTTACCTGGAAGTGTTGGAAAGCTTTGAGAAGGCGCTGGTGGGAGGACAGGTCCCGGGAGATGATTTTTACGGTTTTGCGGATGAAGAATAAATGAGTGAGCAGATGAAATACAGAGGAAAATACAGAGGAAAGAACAGATACAGGAACGCGGTAACCGACACAGGAAACAGGGCAGGACGCATGCTCTGCGTGCGCAGACTGCTGATCGTGGGATTTTGGCTGGCTGTGTGGACCCTGACTGCACTGATCGTAGATCATGAATTGCTGATGGCAACGCCGCTTGACACCCTGAAGAAGCTGGCGGAGCTTTCTTGTACTGCGTCCTTTTACCGGGCCGTGCTGCGGTCTGTGCTCAGAATCGGCCTCGGCTTTTTTGCCGGGTTCGCGGGAGGAATCCTGATTGCGTTTTTGGCAGGCAGGTCATCTCTGCTTGAGGATGTGCTCAGCCCTGTGATGAAGCTGATGGCTACGGTTCCCGTAGCCTCCTTTGTGGTGCTTCTTCTGATCTGGTGGGGATCGCAGTACCTTGCGGTTGCCATCTGTATTATCGTGGTACTGCCCATTGTCTATATGAGCACGCTGGAAGGAATCAAAAGTATGGATCGATCGCTGTCGGAGATGGCGCATGTACTGCGCATCTCACCCGGAGGCGTATTTTTTTATATTTGGCGTCCCGCATTGAGGCCCTTTCTGACCGGAAGCTTAAAGATTGCCTCCGGCATGTGCTGGAAGTCCGGTGTGGCGGCAGAGGTCATCGGCATGACGGAATTTTCGATCGGAGGGCAGCTTTATCTTTCTAAGGTTTACATGGACACGGTGGGAGTGTTTGCCTGGACTGTGACCGTGATCTGCCTGAGTGTGGTATTTGAAAGGCTGCTTCTTGCACTGACGAATGTGTTTTTTGCCTGGCAGCCTGCCTGCAGGGCAGCAAAAAACACATCCCGTCCGTGCAGGGACGCCGGAGCGGATGAACGCAAGCGGGAGGCGGCTCCCGGTGAAAAACCGCAGGAGGCGGCAATTCTTAAGGACGTCCTGAAAACATATGACGGCAAGGTCGTTTTGGATCATCTTTCGGCTGTCTATCACAAGGGCATGACCTATTATCTGACCGGTCCCTCGGGAAGCGGTAAGACGACCCTGCTTCGGCTGCTGGCCGGTCTGGAGGAGAGTGATGCCGGTGAAGTGCAATGCTTCGGTGAAATCAGTTTTCTGTTTCAGGAGGACCGTCTGTGCCCGGATTACAGCGCGGTCAAAAATGTGGAGCTGGTCACAGGGGACCCGGACAGAGCGCGCAGTGCCCTGGCAGAGGTCCTGGAGGCGGAGGATCTGGACAAGCCCTGCTCTGCCTTAAGCGGCGGCATGAAACGCCGTGTGGCGCTGGTGCGCGCCCTGGAGAAAGAATCAGACATCGTTCTTTTGGATGAACCGTTTACCGGTATGGATGAACAGACAAAGGAGCGGGTGACGGACTATATGGAGCGCAGAAAGGAAGGCCGGACTTTCCTGATCGCGACACACAATTAGCCGATATTTCACTTTACAAGATTAAAGCTATAAAGTATAATGGTACTTAGATTTTTGTGACGGTTTTAAAATCGGCTGTGAATCGTCACGAAGTACCTGAAAAGAAGAGATACGAAAAGAAGTGCCCCGAAGCGGCACGATTTGGAAAGGATTTTACAGGATGAAACAATTAATGCTTGGCAATCAGGCCTTTGCGAGGGGGCTGTATGAGGCGGGATGCTGCGTGGTTTCCAGCTACCCCGGAACCCCCAGCACCGAAGTGACGGAAGAGGCTGCGAAATTTGAAGAGATCTATTGTGAGTGGGCACCCAATGAGAAGGTGGCGATGGAAGTCGCTTTCGGCGCCTGCCTTGCGGGCAAGAGAAGCTTCTGCGGCATGAAGCATGTCGGACTGAATGTGGCCGCTGACCCGCTGTATACCTGCTCTTACACAGGCGTCAACGCAGGCATGGTCATCTGTGTGGCGGACGATGCAGGCATGCATTCCTCCCAGAATGAGCAGGATTCCAGACATCACGCCATCGCTTCCAAGGTTCCGATGTTAGAGCCCTCCGATTCTCAGGAAGCATATGCGTTCGCCAAGCTGGCCTACGAGATTTCGGAAACCTTTGACACCCCCGTCATCATAAAGATGTGTACCAGAGTGGCACACTCACAGAGCATTGTGGATACCGCAGAGCGTGTGGTTCCCCCTGTGAAGACCTATGAGAAGAACATCGCAAAGTATGTTATGATGCCCGGAAACGCGATCCGTCGTCATCCCTTTGTGGAAGAGCGTACCCGAAAGCTGATTGCGTATGCGGAAACGAGCGATGTGAACCGCGTGGAGATGGGCGATACGAAGCTTGGCATCATCACTTCCTCCACCAGCTATCAGTATGTGAAAGAGGTGTTTGGTGAGAACGCCTGCATTTTAAAGCTCGGCATGATCAATCCTCTGCCCGAGAAGCTGATTTTAGAGTTCGCCTCCAAGGTTGAAAAGATCGCCATCGTGGAAGAATTAGACCCGATTATCGAAAATCACTGCAAGGCACTTGGGCTCGAGGTGACCGGCAAGGATGTCTTCCCCATGGAGGGAGAATACTCCCAGAACATGGTTGCCGAGAAGCTGGCCGGCAAGAGCGCACAGTTTGTCAGACTGGATGAGACCTTGCCCGTCAGACCCCCCGTTATGTGCTCCGGATGTCCTCACAGAGGTCTGTTTTACACCCTGAAGAAGAACAATGTCACCGTTCTGGGAGATATCGGATGCTATACTCTGGGTGCGGTTGCTCCTTTGAGCGCCATGGATGTGACCCTGTGCATGGGCGCTTCCATCAGCTCCATCCACGGCTTTAACAAGGCCCTCGGCGAGGAGAGCCAGAATAAGACGGTCGCTGTCATCGGCGATTCCACTTTCATGCATTCCGGTATGACCGGCCTTGCAAATATTGCGTACAATCAGAGCAATTCCACCGTAATCATCCTGGATAACTCGATCACCGGCATGACCGGTCACCAGCAGAATCCGACCACGGGTTACAACATCAAGGGTGACCCTGCGGGCAAAATTAACCTTGAGGAGCTGTGTCATGCGCTTGGATTCAAGCGGGTGACTGTGGTAGATCCTTATTGTCTCGACGAGTGCGACAGGGTGCTGAAGGAAGAGCTGGCAGCAGATGAACCTTCCGTGATCATCAGCAGACGCCCCTGTGTACTCCTCAAATATGTAAAACCCAAGAAACCCCTGAAGGTTTTGTGTGATAAATGTGTAGGCTGCAAATCCTGCATGAAGCTGGGCTGTCCTGCCATCAGCATGAAGAACGGCAAGGCTGCCATCGATACCACCCTCTGCGTGGGATGCGGCGTATGTAAGCAGCTGTGCAGGCTCGGCGCATTGGAAGCTCAGGAATAGGTGACAGCGCGCACAACACAGTTTACGGAAAGAGTGAGGGGCGAAGCCCCGAGAGGGATGGCGCTTGCAAGAGTGTCCCCGGAATGGGAGGTTTTATGAGTACGAAGAATATTATGATCGTTGGCGTGGGGGGACAGGGTTCCCTGCTTGCCAGCAAATTATTGGGATATCTGCTTTTGCAGGAAGGATATGATGTCAAAGTATCCGAGGTACACGGTATGAGCCAGAGAGGCGGAAGCGTTGTCACCTATGTCAGATTCGGTGAGAAGGTGTATTCCCCCATCATCGATAAGGGCGAGGCAGACTTCATCGTTTCCTTTGAGGAACTGGAGGCGGCAAGATATGTGGAATATCTGAAACAGGGCGGCCGTATCGTGACCAACACACAGCAGATCGATCCCATGCCCGTGATTACGGGTGCGGCAGAGTATCCCACCGAACTGATCGAGAAAATCAACAGGCTCGGTATCGCAGTGGATGCGATGGACTGCCTGTCCCTGGCGGAAGAAGCCGGCTCCTCCAAGGCGGTCAATATCGTACTGATGGGCAGACTGTCCAAATATTTCGACATTGCGCCCGAGAAGTGGGATCAGGCACTGACCGCCTGCGTGCCGGCAAAGTTTTTGGAACTGAACCGCAAGGCGTTCGAACTGGGAAGAAACGCTTGAGCTGTTCGAGGGATCGGATCTGTATTGGGGGATTTGGTTTTGAGATAAATTTTTTTACAGTTAAGGAGAGAAATCATGAAGAATTATTTCCAACCTGAAATCGAGACAATGCCCGTGGAAGAGCTGAAGGCATTGCAGAGCGAGAGACTTGTCGAGCAGGTAAAGTATGTTTACGAGCATGTAAAGTTTTACCGTGACAAGATGGATGCGGCAGGCGTAAAGCCCGAGGATATCAAGGGTATTGAAGACCTGTATAAGCTTCCTTTTATCGAGAAGGATGACCTGAGAGACCAGTATCCTTACGGACTGTTGGGCGTACCTCTTTCCAACTGCGTGCGTATCCAGTCCACCAGCGGTACTACGGGACGAAGAGTCGTTGCATTCTATACCCAGAACGATATCGACATTTGGGAGGAGTGCTGTGCAAGAGCGATCGTTGCCGCAGGCGGCACTAAGGATGATGTCGTGCATGTATGCTACGGATATGGTCTGTTTACAGGCGGCCCCGGCTTAAACGGCGGTTCCCATAAGGTTGGATGTCTGACCCTTCCCATGTCCTCCGGCAACACCGAGAGACAGCTGCAGTTCATGGAGGACCTCGGTTCCACCATCATCTGCTGTACCCCTTCCTATGCGGCAAACCTTGGCGAAACCATCAAGGCAAAGGGACTGAAGGACAAGATCAAGTTAAAAGCAGGTATCTTCGGCGCTGAGCCCTGGACCGAGGAGATGAGACATAACATCGAGAATACACTCGGCATCAAGGCATACGATATCTACGGCCTGACCGAGATTTCCGGCCCCGGCGTTTCCTACGAGTGTGAAGCACAGGCCGGCATGCATATCGCAGAAGACCATTTTGTCCCCGAGATCATCAACCCCAAGACAGGCGAAGTGCTTCCCGAGGGTGAGGTCGGCGAGCTGGTATTCTCCTGCATCACCAAGAAGGCGTTCCCTCTGCTTCGTTATCGTACCAGAGACCTCTGCTATCTGACCAGAGAGGCCTGCCCCTGCGGACGTACCCATATCCGTATGCATAAGCCCATGGGCAGAAGCGATGATATGATGGTTGTTAAGGGCGTCAATGTATGGCCTTCCCAGATCGAGGCAGTGCTCCTGAATCAGGGTTATGATGCCAACTATCAGATCGTTGTTGACCGTGTCGGCAATAACGATACCATTGAAGTTCAGGTGGAGATGACTCCCGAAATGGCAGCATCCGATGTGCCGGTGGCTGACAGAGAGAAGAAGGTAGTGGCAGGCTTAAAGTCCATGCTGGGCATCAAGGTTGATGTCAAGGTCATTGAACCCATGACCATCACCAGAAGCGAAGGCAAGGCAGTCAGAGTCGTAGATAAGAGAAATCTGTACCGCTAGATCCAGATACGATGTCCTTTGCGGATACGGAGCCGGTATTCGAAATGAAGTACACCTTGCTCGGCGCATGGCTTTCCAGCCTTTCCGGGGCGTTGTAGCTACATCCTGTTTGACATCAGCAAACTGGGATATGCATACAACGGTGATGACGCCATGGAAGTCCTACATTCTCTACAGATGCAGCTCGAACTCATAGACTGAATAAACATATGAACATACCGCACGGACGATTTCGTACCGCATGCTTTAAAGGGCGTCGGGAGGTGTAGAACCGTGCGGTTTTTTGTTAATTTGAGTCTGTTTTATGTTGTATTAAAGCTGGTCTGCCGAATTGAGTTTTGATATTGTCATTAGGAGGAAATGATTTGAAAATTGCAATGCTTGGACATAAGCAGATTCCGTCTCGTGAAGGCGGAGTCGAAATCGTTGTTGAGGAATTGGCAACCGGAATGGTTGAACGCGGTCATAGCGTTACTTGCTATAATAGAAAAAGCAAGCGCGTTCGGGGACAAAAGAAAAATAGAGTGAGGGAATATGAAGGCATAAAGATTCAGGAAGTTTTTACCATTAACAGAAAGGGTATTGCTGCAATGACTTCCTCTCTGATTGCCTCTATTAAGGCTGGATTTGGCAGATTTCAATTAGTCCATATTCATGCGGAAGGACCGGCGTTTTTTTGCTTTATTCCCCATCTTCTGGGTAAGAAAGTAATAGTAACGATTCACGGATTGGATTGGAACAGAGCAAAATGGGGCGGATTTGCGAAATGGTATATAAAGGCCGGAGAAAAGAATGCGGTTAAGTTTGCGGACGAAATGATTGTACTGAGTGAAGGCCTGAAGGAATATTTCCTGAAAGAGTATGGCCGGGAGGTAACCTTTATTCCAAATGGTGTGAGGAGACCGATACACCGAGAAATAAGTGAGATAGAAAAATATGGTTTGAAAAAGGATGGGTACATATTGTACTTGGGGAGAATTGTACCTGAAAAAGGTGAGGACTATCTTGTCAAGGCTTTTAGAGAATTAGCAACGGATAAGAAATTAGTGATAGCCGGCGGAATATCGGATTCTGATGCATATAGTCAGAAGCTGAAGAAGTTGGCAAACGGTGATGACAGAATTGTATTTACCGGATTTGTTGAGGGAAGAGTGTTAGAAGAACTCTATAGCAATGCACTGATCTACTGTCTTCCTTCAGAACTGGAGGGTATGCCGCTGTCGCTTCTTGAGGCGCTATCTTATGGAAACTGCTGCGTGGTAAGTGATATTGCGGAGTGTACGGAAGTGGTCGGAGATAAAGCGGTAGTTTTCAGAAAATCAGATGTGGATGATTTGAAGGATAAACTGTCGGATCTTTTGGAAAATAGAGAGAAAATCGAGAGATATCGTAAGGATGCTGCGGATTATGTGTGTAATAAGTATATATGGGACGATGTGGTAGAACGGACATTAAGGTTGTATGAGAAGGTATTATAGGGAAGTGAGCGGATGAGAGTATTATTGATAAATAAGTTCCTTTATCCCAAAGGAGGAGCAGAGACTTACACGCTTTCGTTAGGAAAAATGCTCGAAAAAAGAGGACACGAGGTACAATATTTTGGTTTAAGAAATGAAAAGAACACAGTTGGTAATCAGGTGGATGCTCTGGTCAGTGATATGGATTTCTCTGCCGGCATCGCTCGCAACCTGAATGCACCCTTCAGGATTATTTACAATCGTCGGGCCAGAAAAGAAATCAGAAGAGTGCTGGATTCTTTTCACCCGGAGGTTGTTCATCTTAATAATATTCAGTATCACCTTACCCCGGCGATTATTCTTGAGATAGAAAAGTGGCGGCAGGAAAAAAGAAATGGATGCAGAATCATATATACGGGTCATGACTATCAGTTGATTTGCCCCAGCCATGGATTGTTTGATGTGAATGTAAAACCCTGTGAACTTTGCCTGGACGGCAAGTATATTCATTGTCTGCAGACCAAATGCTTGAAGAATTCCAGAGCAAAATCACTCTTGGGAACGATGGATGGGTACTTCTGGAAGCGGAATCCGGCCTATTCATATGTGGATGCCTTTATTTGCTGCAGTCAATTTTTAAAGGAGAAGCTGGATACCCAGCCTCAATTCGCAGGTAAGACGATAGCGCTACAAAATTTTAAAGATGTAGCTGCCGTGCAAGGCATAGAGAAGAAGAACTATATTCTTGAATTCGGAAAACTATGTAAGGATAAAGGAACGGAAACATTACTTGAAGTGGCAAAACAAATGCCGGATGAAAGGTTTGTTTTTGCAGGGTATGGGCCCGCTGTTGATTTGATGAAGGATATACCGAATGTAGAATATCTGGGGTTTAGGGAAGGGCAGGAGTTAAATAAGCTGATTGCAGAGGCAAAACTGAGTGTCTGCCCTTCTGAATGGTATGAAAACTGTCCGTTTTCTGTGATTGAATCGATTGCTCTGGGAACCCCGGTGGTTGGTTCACGCATGGGAGGAATCCCGGAACTAATCATGGAAGGCAAGACAGGGGAATTATTTGAAGCCGGAAATGCGGAAGATCTGAAGAAATCCATCAAGAGGATCATAGACAGGCAAGAAGTTTTGGAAGAATACACAAGGAATTGTCATGATGCGAGATTTGAAACTTCGGAAAGCTATTATGAGAAACTAATGGTTATCTATCGAAAGGGTATTGATGCGGATGCTGAATGATTATTATCAAAATATAGGATTAAAAGGATATATGAATCGTTATGGTTTGCGGAACGGATTAAGGCGTGGCTTTTTTAACGCCAATCCTTTCCATATCGTCAATCAATACGAGATAAAAAAGATCCTGTGGCAGAATAAAGCGTTGAGATATGTGAGCAGATATTTCAAGTATAAGAACAATGACCCGGAAGGGTTGGTGTTCCCTTGCACCAACATCCCGGATAATCCGGTGTGGGTGTTTTGGAATACAGGGATAGACAGCGCTCCGAAAATCGTACAAGCCTGCTATAAAACGATAGAAAAGTACAGCAGCGGAACAGTGATCGCCCTGCACGAGCGCAATATCGAGGAATATGTCATTTTTCCGCAGTATATAAAAGACAAGTATGAAAAAGGTAAGATTTCCATTGCCGGCTATACTGATTTATTACGCTTTGCATTGCTGGAGCATTATGGGGGCACATGGATTGATGCAACTGTGTATTTGAGCGCACTTATTTCCCCCAATATTTTGGAAAGTGATTTCTTCGCACTGAGGAATACGATGATGCTGGTAGAGAATCCGGTTCTTTATCCTGCATGGTTCTTACATTCCAAAGCGGGTAATCCTGCTATCAGAGAGATCAGAAATGTATCCTTTGCATATTGGATGAAAGAACAGCATGTGATTGAATACTTACTTCCTAACCTGATCATGACAGGATTGCTTCATGGGACAGAGGCAGAAAGAGAGATTCCATACATGAGCACCGATTACAGTGAATATCTGATGAAGTGTCTGGGAGACAGATACGACAGTGAAAAGCTGGAATGGATTTTTAGGTTAACCAATATCCATAAGTTATCCTACAAACTGGATGAAGCCATAGCCAATGGAGATTCTGTGTACTGTAAACTGATAGAAATAGGAGACGACCTATGAAGATCTTGTTCGTAAATCCGTGGATATATACTTCAGAAACCAGAAAGATTAAGAGAAAGAAAAGCATTAAAGATACAATGAGTTTCGGACTGTGCTCCGCATTTTCTGAGATGGGACATGATATTACTTTGGTGGAGGATATCAATTTTAAACCAACAGAAGAGGAGGAATATAACTTTCACGTACTTTATCTTGAACCCGGGTTGAAAGGGATATTCATTCCGAATAAGTTACCGTGGTACCCGCAACTTAAGATGCATTTAAAAGAGAACCATTATGATTTGCTGATATGCAGTGAAGCTTTTTTCACTTCTACATTCACATGTGTGAGATTGTATCCGCAAAAAACGATTGTATGGCAGGAACTTGCGCTATTTCAGAGAGCTTTTTTTAAGATCCCGGCTAAGTTATGGTACTATATAATCGTAAAATACTTTTATAAGAGCGTAAGAATCGTTCCGCGGTCAAACAGAGCAATGCACTTTATTCAGGCGTTCTCTGATAATGTGTCCCGGACAGTCATAGATCATGGAGTCAATATTGAAGAATTTTACATAGCGGATGATACGAGAAAACAATTCATCATTGTCAGCCAGTTGATTCCGAGGAAAAGAATAGACAAATCTATAGTAGCTTTTGATAGATTTGTAAAAGAGTATGATGCGGACTTCAGGCTGCTGATTATCGGAGACGGGGAGCAGCGAAACGAGTTAGAGAGAATGGCTCAAAACACCTCCTGTCCCGATCATATTGAGTTCAAAGGATTTCTGCCACATAACAGACTCGTTGAACATCTGGCACAATCCTATGCATTGTTGGTATCTACCGAACAGGACAACAATATTTTGACGATCAATGAAGCAATTGCGTCAGGGACACCGGTGGTAACCAATATGACTCCATATATGTCTGACTATATTGCAGAAAAAGGGCTTGGAATTGCGAAGGATGACTGGGATGAGCATGACTTGAAGAGTCTGGTAGATTATTATGAGGAATATAGAAAAGAATGCATTGCGATTAGAAACCACTTGAGTTATCATGATAAGGTGTTATTATTTGAAGAAGAATATAGGGAGAATATACATGGAGACCTATAAGTTCCCTTTTTTTTCGATTATTATTCCGGTATATCAGGTTGAGAAATATATTGATAAGTGTTTGACTTCAATCCTGGAACAGAAGTTTACTTCATATGAAGTCATATGTGTTGATGATGGGTCCAAGGACAACAGCGGAATTATCTGTGATGAATATGCCGGGAAATATCCATTCATAAGATCTTACCACAAAGCAAATGAAGGCTTGGGGTTTACCAGGAATTTCGGAATGGAAAAAGCGCAGGGAGAATATCTTTTCTTTATTGATTCCGATGATTTCCTGCCAAACGCTTCCTGCCTGACAAGTATACATGAATGCATCATGCAAAAACATGCTGATATGGTGGTTATCAATCATTGTACTTGTAATGCAGAGACGGAAGTGATGAATACAGAAAATGCAGTGTTTGGTAATGAGCAGGACAGTGCTTTTTATTTTAACAATAACTGTTTTACACCATCCGCATGTTTTAAATTAGTTCGTCGTCAGTTTATTGTGAATCAAAACATTCGTTTTATGCAGGGGATTTCAGAAGACTTTCTGTGGACTGCGAAAATTTTGAGCTACAATCCCTCGATAGCGTATTTATTGGACAATTACTATTATTGTTATAGAAATTTCAGAAGGGGTTCCCTTACGGAAACAACAGATATCAGTAACATAAACCATTATGTTCAAATACTAAGGGATATGACGGAACTCTACAACGGAACTGAGATGATGTCATTTTTTCTCTCGAAAAGCTATTTTGATTTATTTATGACGATAGTCAATAAGTTTGGTCAGGAAGAATTGTTCCAAATTGAATCACTGAATTATTTCTATACGAACAGAAAATACCTGAAGTTAGGGAGATTGCGTAAACCATATATTTTGTATATTATGATTAGCATATTCGGGATCAAAATGACAATGAGGTTTCTGAAAATGCTGCGACAACGGAAAGAGAAATAGAATGTATTTCGGGACAATAAAGTTTAAGAAAAAAACACTGAATCAAATACTCTTATGGATAATGCTGATTACTCCGTATACGATTATACCTTTAGTAAATTTCTCAATATTACCATCAGTATTTAAGTATATTCCGGATCTATGCTGGCTGTTCTTATTGTTATGTATGCTGATTCGAACAACGAAGAAAGACTTTGATGTTAAATTTTTGAGTTTATTCATCGGTGTGTTCTTTGGGACTGCTTTTTTTCTGTATTTCATGAACTATCAGTCCCTGTTCTATTTCCTATGGGGATTGCGAAATAATGTTAGGTTTTATGTATTCTTCCTAAGTGTTATTCTATCCTTCAGAGAAGAAGATGTGCAGGAGTATTATGTATTTTTGGATATCTTTTTCGCTATCGAAGTATTGGCAATGTTCGTACAAAGATTAGTCCTGGATTATAAGGGAGATAGTCTGGGAGGGGTATTCGGCAATGACAGCGGATGCAACGGATATGTAAACTTATTTTTTTGTATCTACCTGGCAATATCCTATATGGAATATACCAATAATAGGATTCATTTAAAGGCATTTACCATACGAATTGTTCTGATGCTTATTCTTGCAGGTTATGCTGAAATCAAATTCTTTTATATTGAGTTTGTGATTATCCTGGCAGTATCTTTGCTGACTACTGAGTTTTCTTTGAAGAAATTGATTATCATAGCTATCGCTGTTTTGGCACTTGATATAGGGTATCATATAATGCTGCAATTGTTCCCTGGCAGTATATTAGATGGCAATGTATTGTTAGAGTATGGCTCCAGTGTTCGCGGATATACAGGGACGAATGATCTGAACCGACTATACTTCATGAAGAAAATAAATACATTATTCTTAGTGAATCCGTTTTGGATACTCTTTGGTTTGGGAATGGGAAATTGTGATTATGCTGGCGGATATAGCTTTGTTACATCTCCTTTTTATGAAGCCAACCAAAATTTGCACTATACATGGTTTTCCACAACCCATATGTACTTGGAAAACGGGCTCTTTGGATTGTTCTTTCTCTTTGGCTTTTTCGCGCTTATTATATTATTCTGCTATAAACGAATCACGAAGGAGAATCATGAGGATGTTTGTCGGCTCGTCATTGTTTGTGCTGTGATCGGAGTTATGAATCTGGTATACAATAATTCACTTAGGACGGAAGCGGGATATATGCTTTATTTGGTTTGTGCATTTCCTTTTTTGAGGAATATGGAAAGCAAAGGGTAGAGACTGCAGGCGTTAGTCCGAAGGTAAAAGAAAAGTGAGGATGAAGTTGTGATTCCTAAAAAAATACATTATTGCTGGTTCTCCGGAAAACCGATACCGAAGGAGTTTCAGAAATACATTGAAACTTGGAAGAAACATTGTCCGGATTACGAGATCATCCGTTGGGATGAAAGTAATTATGATATTAGTAAAAATGAGTATATGAAGGCTGCTTACCGGGAGAAGCGATGGGGATTCGTACCTGATTATGCACGCTTTGACATTATTTATCGGGAGGGCGGCATCTATCTGGATACGGATGTGGAGTTGGTCAAGTCATTTGATGAATTGCTGGACAATCCCTGCTTTTTGGGTTTTGAAACCGCAAGGGATATAAACGCAGGAATTGGATTTGGCGCAGAACAAGGGAATGAAGTCATCAGGCAATTACGCGATATGTACGACAATATTTCGTTTTATCGGAAGGACGGTTCCTTGAATCTGACACCTAGTCCAAAGTACATATCCGAGAAATTGGAGTCTCTTGGCATTCAACGAAAGAATCAATACCAGGAATTAGAGAATGTGACTGTATATCCGAGAGACTATTTTGGGGCGAAGGATTACTACACGGAAAAGATAAATCGAACAGAAAACACCTATTCTATTCATCATTTTAGTTGTACATGGATGTCCAGAGAAGAAAAGAGAGCAGAAGAGCGCCGAAGGAGGTTCTGCGCCAGATTCGGTAATATGCTGGGAAATCGGGTGGACGGATGCTACAAAAGACTGGCGCCTGTCTTGTGGGAACGAAAGATTCGTGCGGTACAGGCGCTGCCGTTTTCCGAGAGATGGAAAGAGCATTTTGATTACTCCGAAAGGAAAAACGAGAAGAGACTGGAGCTGTTTGTTCCGGCGGGTGAGAATAGAAAAAAGTCGCAGAATTCCATCGTTTTGTGGACACCTGCTCTTGATACAATCAATCTTGGTGATCATATCATTGAGGAAGCCTGCTTCCGTCAGCTTGATTTTCTCAGGGAAGAAACGATAACAAAGGTTTCTACCCACAGATACCCGAATGAAAGTCAAACAGACCGGATGAAGAGATCAGATCTTATTCTGGTCGCCGGATCGAACCTGTTGAGCTCAAATATGCATCACAGTCAGTGGAAGCTGCCTTCTGATTATCAGGCGATGGAACAGATTTGCCTGCTTGGGTGCGGATGCAGCAGTTATGAAGAATTTCATAAGTTTTCTAAGCTATTCTATAAAAAAATATTATGCGGTAACTGGATTCATTCCGTAAGAGACAGATATACGGAGGAGAAACTGCGCGCCCTGGGAATAGAGAATGTGCTATATACCGGTTGTCCGTCTATGTGGGGGCTGACGCCGCAGCATTGCCGGGATATACCGGCAGAGAAAGGGCGGGAGGTAGTAACCTCTCTGACCTTTTATCAGGCGGACAGACAAAGAGATGAGTATCAGATGAAATTGCTGTTTGAGCTGTATGATACGGTTTATTTCTGGCCTCAAAGCGTAGAAGACGAACAATATGTAAGACAATTACTGCTTGCAGATGAAAAGGAACGAGTTGTGATATTGAAGCGGGATTTGAATGAATTACGAAGAGTATTTCAGGAGAAAAAACCGGATTATGTAGGAAATCGCCTGCATGCGGGGATTATGGCGCTACAGCACGGATGTCGCAGTCTCATCATTGCGATTGATAATCGTGCACTTGAAATAGCAAAAGATACGCGATTACCGATAGTTGACAGGAAGAATTTGGACACGAAGTTAGAGCAGATGGTCTGCGAAAAACATCAAACGGAGATAGAACTGCCGTGGGAAAACATTTCTATATGGAAACAACAGTTTATGAGGGATTGAGATGAAAAAAGTCAGTATTATTATGTTGGTACATAATGCACCGGAGTACGTAAAGCTTGCCATTGATTCTGTGGTCGAGCATACGAAGGGTGTGGACTACGAATTGATCGTAGTGGATAATCATTCACACTTCCCGACCCGTCTTTTGTTAAAAAAGATGAAAAAAGAAGGGAAGATTCATAAGTTGCTGTTGAGTCGTAAGAATCTGCTGTTTGCGAAGGGAAATAATGCCGGAAGTCTTTTGGCAGACGAAGAATCAACACATTATTTGCTGCTGAACAGTGATGTGGAAATCAGAAGTGACCGATGGCTGGAATACCTGCTGGAATTATGTCCGGAAGGGGGTATCAGTTCGTATGGAATGGTGGATCATGCGCCTGTCCGTGCGGATGGATATGCTATGCTGCTGGATCGCGCGCTTTACGATACTTATATGCTGGATGGAAACTATGAGTGGTTCTGGAGTGTGACAAAGATACAAGCCCAGGCATTGTGCGCAGGAAAGAGAGTTGTGGCAGTGAGGGAACATGAAGATATGTTGCATCATTTTGGCGGGAAGTCCGGTATGGTGCCTCGCAATGCGTCCGGAATGCGGGAGAAAGAAGAAGTAATTATAGGGTGGTTCGAAAATCATCAGATCGAGATCGTTGAAAGAGTAAACACAAAATGAGCGAAATGAAGCTGACTTCAGGAAAATATGCGATATTCATGAATTACATTTTGCAAGGTGCTAATTTTTTGTTTCCGTTGATTACATATCCGTATGTCACCAGAGTGTTGGGAGCGAAAAGCCTCGGAACGGTAAGTTTTGCGAACTCCATTGCTAATTATTTCTCAGCAATTGCTACTTTCGGATTGACCACATATGCTATACGGACCAGTGCGCGCGTGAGAAATGATAAACATGAATTGAGCCGTACGGTAGGAGAACTGTTCACAGCAAATGGTGCGACAACATTGCTGGCTGTCGTCCTGTATGCGCTGGTCATTATGCTTTTCCCTCGATTCAGGGAACAGTGGATTCTGATGCTCCTGTTCGGAATCAGCTTTATGTCAGATTTTCTGGGAGTCGGATGGATTTACACAGCTCTGGAGAAATATACATATATAACAGTCCGTACTCTGATATTTAAGGTGATTACATTTTTTGCTTTACTGCTTCTGATTCATAATACGGACGACGGAATTGTTTATGCAGCGATTCTTGCGGGAAGTAATGTGTGCACAAATATCGTGAATTATTTATATGCACAAAAGATGGTTCGTTTTCGGGTTCAGCGGGGGATAGCGTTTGTCGGGCATTATCGGTATACAAAATGGTTTTTCATACAATCCGTGGCACTTACTTTGTTTTCCAATATGGATATCACTATGTTGGGATTGCTGGGGGACCAGGTACAAACAGGTAATTACGAAGCAGCAGTGAAAATTAAGACATTGCTATCTGCGCTGGTTTCTTCTTTGGGAAATCTGTTTTTACCACGCCTGTCGCAGTTTATCAAAGAGGAAAAAATGGATGCCTACTGGCGTACGATACATAAATCCCTAAGCTATAACAGCTTCATCTCGATACCATTGATTGGTTTTTTCTTGCTGGAGTCGAATGAGGTGATTGCTCTTTTATGTGGAGGTAAGTATCTATATGCAGGAGATATGATGAAAATACTGGTATTCACGGTATATATTATCGGTATCTCTACAGTGACAGGAATACAGATACTTCTCTCCATGAATAAAGAAAGAAACCTGTTATTTTCCTCCGTGGGCGGTACAGCGGTTAATATTTTACTGAACTGGCTTCTGATTCCAAAGCTTTTTGGCGTAGGAGCAGCGATTGCAACCGTGCTTGCGGAAATAGCGGTTCTGTTCTTGCAGATTATGTTCCTGTATCGAATGAATATAAAGGTTCCGATTCTAAGGCTCTCCGTAAAAGCATTTGTTGGTACGGTTTTTGCAGTTGCTGCAGCGTTTATATTGCAAGGCTGGATTCCTATGAACGGGCTTTTAGAAATCATTGTTACGGCGATTGTCTTTGCAGTTGTATATTTGACCATGTTGTTAGTCTTGAAAGAAGAGATTGCATCGGACCTGGTCCATATGGTTTTGCATAGGAGAAAAAAATGAGAGAAAATGATAAAGTGACGGCTCTGGTCGTTACGTATAATCGAAAAAGACTTTTGGAGAGATGTTTGAGATCTCTATTCAATCAGGAACATGAGCTGCATCAGATATGTGTTATTGATAACAACTCCACAGACGGGACACCGGAACTGGTGGCAGAGTTTCAAAAACAAGGATGTATTGACATTGCGTATATACGCTTAACTGAGAATCTGGGAGGCGCCGGTGGATTCCGGGAAGGTTTTCGATGGGCATTGGAGCGCGGAGACTGGGATTGGCTTCTTGTGATGGATGATGATGCTGCACCTGATCGGGAATATGTGAAAAGGTTATTGGAACAGTCTCATAATAATCCGGATATTAGGTGCCTTACGGGAACGGAGTATGTGGGTGACACAATGCGGATCTCGTATGGCGGCCGACGGGTGATAGATAAAGCAAGTACCATGCGTACAGCTCTGGTGCCGAAAGAATGGTACGGGAAAGAATCTTTTTGTGTGGATACAGCTACATTTGTAGGACTGATGATTCACGCGAATGTAGTACAAAAGGTGGGACTGCCGGATGCCGATTTCTTTATCTACTATGATGATACGGATTACTGTTTCAGAATCAGAAAGTATACCAAAATACTTCATGTGACAGGAGCCAGAATCGTTCACAGAGAAGATTTTGAGAATGATGTGCTTGTGGAAGGACAGCAGGAGTGGAGACAGTTTTATCTGTACAGAAATGAATTGGTAATAAAGAAGCGTCATATAAAGCATTGGTATATCAGATATGCCTGGATCGCGAGGGCTTACTTGCGAAAAATCCGGGATATTCTCAAGGGTGAGAATGAAAAAGGACACAAGATCCGGATTGTAACACGGGCAACAATGGATGTACTATTGAATCGATTGGGAAAGGCAGACTATGTTAAATAAAGATAAAGACAGGCCCGGAGTGCTGATTTCTATTCTTGGGTTTCGGGAGGGCGGAGCAGAGATTATGCCCATTCGCATCGCTAATTACCTGCATGCCCGGCATTATAATGTTGGCGTTCATTGTTTAGAACCGGAACAGAATGAAAAAATCAGAAAGCAATTAAGCCCGGGAATACCGGTTCATTGTACACATCGTTTCTGGAAGATGGGTATCATCATTCGGAAATACAATTATAAGGTAGTGAACACACATTGCATCGCGTCACAGTTATTGATGACCCGTGTGAGAAAGCGTATCCCTTTTCTAAAGGTATATCATGTGGCAACTTCTCATGGGGGATACGAGGGGTTAGAGCAGAAGGAAGCAACAGAATTGCTCCACCTGGTAGACCCATATGTGGATCGTTGGACCTATGTGGCAGATAATAACTGCAGGCTGTTGAGAGAAATCAAGGTATCGGAAAATAAACTGGTAAAAGTCGGAAATGCGATGGAAAGACCGGAGCACATCAGCCCGGTAAAGTGGAGTGATTATTCTGTCCCTGAGGATGCAATCGTTTTTACCGTCATTACCAGAGCAGTATGGAAAAAATGTTGGCGAGAAACCATAGAAGCCATAAAAAAAGCGAGGGAGATCACCGGGGAAAACATTCATCTGGTATTATGCGGGACCGGTCCCGTCAGAGATGAACTGCTGAGGGAACCCTGTGAGGAGTTTATTCACTTCCCGGGAACAGTCGGGAATCCCTGTGATTTTTACAGTGCCTCTTATTGCGGTCTGCTGTTATCTCGTCTGGAATGCGCCCCACTGGGACTGATAGAGATGTATTACGCGGGGATTCCCGTCATTGCAACCGATACCGGGGATGTTGCGGAAATGATGCAATATGGAGAGGAAAGGACAGGCATTTTATTACCGTTATCGGAAGACGGAATGATTCCTGTCGACGAAGCGGCAAAGGCGATTGCCTGTATGATACAGAACCCGGAGCTGTATCAGAAGGTCAAAGAGAATGCAAAAAAGAAGGCTGCATTCTTTGAGATGGACCGGATTATGGAGCGATATATTCAAATCTTCGAACGGTAAGGGGGCAGCAATTTCTCTTGTGTCAGATAGAACGCTGCTGCAGAAGCCTCAGTGCATTATTCCCGAGAATGTCAGCCTTCTCTTTTGGGGTAAGCGCCATGGCCTGAAGCTGTGCCACATAAGCCGCCTGGTCTGCCCAGGGGGAGTCGGTGGCGAACAACACCTTGTCCGTGCCGTGTTTTCGAACCAGCCGCACGAAGTCTTCGTCCTTGAGATTGTGTGTGCGGATCGGTGCATGCGGCGCAGCCGGGTTTTCTGTGATGGCGCCGATGGAGAAGGCAGTATCGAGGTAGAGGGGAGCGCCCGCAAGGTCCCGCTCCACATCCTCCCAGCGTCCCCAGCCGCCCATATGTGCGAGCACAAGCTTTGTCGGAGCGACCTCTTTCATGACATGCAGCACATGATCTACGGAGGCGTAATCGTGGTCGTAAATACCGATGTCGATGCCGGCATGAACGACGACGATCATGTCTTCTTCGGATGCTGCGGCAAAAATACGAAGCATTCTCGGATCATCGAGGTCGATATTCTGATAGGCGGGATGGAGCTTAATGCCGCGGATACCGCCTGCCTTGAGCCTCCTTAGCTCTGCAGTTACAGGTTCATAGTCGGGGTGAAGACCGCCGAAGCAGATGATGCCCTGCTGCAGCAGTTCTTCCCGTCTCTGAAGCATGGAAGAGTTGACCTTCTCCACCTGCGCGGGCGTGGTCATCACCGGAAGGCTGACGCTGTAGTCGACGCCGGAGCGCTGCATGGAAGCAATCAGACCGTGGACGGAGCCGTCCGAGAAAGGTATCGTCGCGGATGCCATGCTTAAGTGATGAAGGGTTTTCTCGCAGATGGCATCGGGAAAGGTGTGTGTATGAAAATCCAGAATCATTTCGGGTTCCTCCAAACAAACTGTGTGAGCAGGGTCACAGTAATCATTATAGACAGTCGCCCCCGGTTCGTCAATGAAACAGCTTATCCGGGACAACTTTTCTGCCCGGATGCATTGACTTCCCCGCACAGATATGATACTTTAAATGTGACGCTTTAAAGCGTTAAAACCTTAAGACGGATTGGAAAGGAAGAGACATGCCGGTTACAGATTTATTGGAACGAAATCATAAGTTGTATGGGGATGAAGTTGCTCTGGTTGAGTTAAACCCCACCATGAAGGATACAAAGCGTAAGACCTGGAAGGAGTTTGATCTCGTACAGCAGACCTCGAATGTGCCTTACCGCAGGGAGATCACCTGGAGCGTATTTGACGAGAAGGCAAACCGCGTGGCAAACATGCTGCTGGAGCGGGGCGTACAGAAGGGCGAGAAGGTTGCAATTCTGATGTTCAACTGCCTGGAGTGGCTGCCGATCTACTTTGGTATTTTAAAGACCGGAGCCATTGCGGTACCGATCAACTTCCGCTTCGACGCGAGTGAGATCAAGTATTGCCTGAACCTGGCGGATGTGCAGGTTCTGTTTTTCGGCCCCGAGTTTATCGGCCGTATTGAAGCCATCGAGGAAGAGATGAGCAGAGGAAGACTCTTGATCTATGTGGGCGACGGCTGTCCTACCTTTGCGGAGAGCTACAGAGAACTTGTGGCAGACTGTTCCAGCCAGCCGCCTCTGATTCGTCTGGAGGAAGAGGATGATGCTGCCATATATTTCTCCTCCGGTACCACCGGTTTCCCGAAGGCGATTCTGCATAACCACGAGAGTCTGACCCAGGCGGCGCAGATGGAGCAGAAGCACCATCTGACCGACAGAAACGATGTATTTCTCTGTATTCCGCCCCTGTATCACACCGGTGCGAAGTTCCACTGGATGGGCAGTCTGTGTGCCGGCAGCAAAGCGGTTCTTTTGACCGGTACCACGCCGGAGATCATTCTGGATGCTATTTCAAAAGAGCACTGTACGCTTGTCTGGCTTCTGGTACCCTGGGCGCAGGATATTCTGGCGTCTCTCGACAGAGGTGACATCAGACTGGAGGATTATGAGCTGGACCAGTGGAGACTGATGCACATCGGTGCCCAGCCGGTACCCCCTTCGCTGATCAAACACTGGAAGGAATACTTCCCCAATCATATGTATGATACCAACTACGGCCTGTCCGAATCGACCGGTCCCGGCTGCGTTCATCTCGGCGTGGAGAACATCCACAAGGTCGGTGCGATCGGTGTTCCCGGCTATCGCTGGAAGTGTAAAATCGTGGATGAGAACGGCGAGACCGTGAAGCAGGGTGAGGTCGGTGAACTTCTGGTGAAGGGGCCCGGTGTCATGACCTGTTACTATAATGATCCCGAGGCAACGGCAGCCTGCTTAAAGGACGGCTGGCTCTGCACGGGAGACATGGCAATGCAGGATGAGGACGGGTTCTACTTCCTGGTTGACCGTAAAAAGGATGTCATTGTCAGCGGCGGCGAGAATATCTATCCTGTACAGATCGAGAACTTCTTAAATGCACACCCGAAGGTAATGGATGTCGCAGTCATCGGACTTCCCGATACCCGTCTGGGCGAGATCACAGGTGCGATCATCTCTGTCAAGGAAGGAATGACCTGCACTGAGGAAGAGATCATGGAGTACTGTAAGGAGCTGCCGAGATATAAGAGACCCAAGAAGATCATTTTTGCCGAGGTTCCCAGAAATGCGACCGGTAAGATCGAGAAGCCGGCTCTGCGTAAGAAGTACGGCGCCGACAGACTGGTAGAGCAGCAGAACAAGGGCTAATCAAGACCCGGTGAACAAGGCTTAGAAACTACAGCATAGTAATCATGGTATAGTAATCATGGCATAGTAACCATAGCATAGTAATCAATCATAGTAGTCTAAGCGAAACAGAAGGCATCCACCAAGACAACAGAACAAAATACCTGACAGCACCGGTACCAGGCCGGTGCTGTTTTTATTTAAAAAACACGCCACATCGATAATAATATCCATTGCAAAACGCTAATGCTTGCAAGATAGGGAACATTAGGGTATAGTCTATAATAGGAAATTTTAGATTGGTCAGGAAGGAGACAACGGATGACGACGATGCGTCAAAAAAACAATCGCATATCAAACCCGTGGAGATTCGTTTTTCTGGGTATGGCCGGTCTTTCACTGATCGCTACGGTCCGCACCTTGTTTTTTGGGCTCGATGTCGATGAGGAATATGCGCTTACGCTTGCATATCGGCTGGCGCGGGGAGATCTGCTCATCCAAGAGATGTGGGAGCCGCACCAGACATCGGCTGTTTTGCCTGCAGTGTTTCTCCGAATCTTTCTTACGGTGACCGGCAATCGCGAGTATCTCCTGCTCTATATGCGCTTGCTCGGCTGCCTTGCGCAGGCAGGTTTGAGCCTGTTTTGGGTGAATACACTCAGAGACAGATGCAAGCCGCAGACCCTTTGGACGACTGCCTTTATCATCTATGCCGTTCTGCCCAAATGGATTGCTGTGCCTGAATTTGCCAATCAGCAGATATGGTTCATGCTGCTTACCATTCTTTTCCTGTATCGGTATTTTGAAAGAGGAAAGACGGCATCCCTGGTTTTGGCAGGGGTAGCACTTGCGCTGGATGTGTTAGCCTATCCTTCCTGCGTGCTGCTTCTCATCCCCTTTGCGGCCTTGCTTTGGAGGAGAAGCAGAAAGGCGGCGGTCGTGTTCGGGGGCACCGGCGTGATACTGGGAGCAGGCTTTGTGGCCGGACTGCTGACCTACATGCGCCCGGCTGAATTGCTCACAAACATTGGATATATACTCGATGACCCGGAGCACGGAGGGAGTCTTGCGGCCAAATTGAGCGGATACGGTACGGAGCTGTTGGAGATTGTCGGATACCTGGCAGTCTATGCAGTCCTGGCCTTCGTTTTTGCTTGGCTGGTTTCCCTGAGGACGGGAAACAGAACGAAGCTTTGGGGTGTTTTGTTCCTTCTGCTTGCCTGGGCAGATCAGATTCGCTGCTGGGTGATGAAGCAGGGCCCGAATGTGCATCCGCAGCTTCATTACCTGACCTTGTTCGTGGCAGGGTATGTTTTGTATCAAGGTGCGAAGAAAGAAGAATGGAAGCTCCTGTTTTCGCTGACATGGTGGCCCTCTGTCGTTTCGTTTGCGGCAGTTTTACTGTTAACCAATCTCGATATGAAGGCTTCCTTCGTGCATTTGCTGCCGGGGATTCTGTGCGGAGTGTTTTTTTTCATGGAGAACGACGACTGGAATGAACGGCTTCGCAGTGCTGTCCCGGCCGCATGGGTGGTGGTTCTGCTTGCAGCCCGTATTTTGCTGATTCGTGCCAATGAGGGGATGCCGGAGGATGTTTTCTTCGTGAAACAAAAAGCGTTGTACGGCGCGGCCAAAAATGTGTATTGTGAGTACATGACAGGCGTTCAGCTGAACAGTGATTATGAATTTCTGCATGATAAACTGAAAGATGGTGAGAATGTATTCTATATTGGGAAGGATACATTGGTCTATCTGCTGACGGATATGGAGATCTGTACCGCATCCACCATCAGTACGCCCGTTTTCAATGAAAGATATCTACAGTATTTTGAACAAAACCCCGAAAAACTGCCGACAGCGGTGATTATCGACAAAGAGTATCTGGAGAGACACCGAAGCGGGATGGGGATGATACTTGAGTGGATTCAGAGGCATTATAACTGGG
Source organism: Acetatifactor sp. (assembly GCA_016293615.1). Classification (GTDB taxonomy): domain Bacteria; phylum Bacillota; class Clostridia; order Lachnospirales; family Lachnospiraceae; genus Acetatifactor. Next base: position 21,392 of record JAEDDX010000014.1, on the reverse strand, counting down.
AAGAGAAACAGGAATCGGAGTTCTTATACCTGATAGAATCGTAGGAGGTTGACATGGAGCAATCAGAACGCATCCGCATACAAAAAGGAGTATTCACCATCTGCTTTGTGTTGATGAGCATCATAAATCAGATCCTCGGAAGTGCAGAGGGACGGCCGCAGCTTGTGGCAAAAAACTGCCTGGGCATTCTGATGGCAGTGATCATTCTGGCGGTGTATGATTACAGAGACTTTCTGAAGCTCCCTTACTATATATGGAGCGGCGTCTTTGTCATCGGCTATGCAGTTTCTTTGGTGTATGCGTCCGAAAATTATCTCTATTTTTGGAGATGGGCGGTTGCAGGCCTGAATGTCGGACTTTACGGTTTGATCGTACTGCGCCTGATCATCAAAATATTTTATGAAAGAGGCCGGCTGAATATGCGATGGACTGCCTTCAGCCGTTGGATCGCCATGATGTTTTTTATGGTGATATTTTCACACGACAGAGTATGGCCCGTATGGTTTTTTGTGATGTTCGGCTGCTTCTATCTCACAGAGTATTCGAAGGAAGAGAGAGCTGCTTTGTTTGACGGTATGATGAACGGTATCATCATCAGCTTCTTTATCATTCAGGGACTCGCAACTCTGTACCGCTGTTATGATCAGGTGCGTTATACGGGTCTGTTTACCAACAGCAACATGAATGCATTGTTTTATCTGGTGGTTCAGATCGCGATTCTGGGAAAATGGTATAAATTCGCAAAAGAGGGCGCCGGTCTGTTCTGGAAAATACTTGCACTGTTTGGCAGCGGCGTGATGATCACCTACTGCTTTCTGACGATTGGCAGACTTGCCTTTGTGATGATGCTGATCAATGTGCCTCTGATGGGGCTGTTTGTATGGAAGGCATACGGCAGAAGACAGATCGGACGCTGCCTTGCCGGTGTGTTTGCGGCAATTGCGATAGCGTTTCTCTCATTCCCGGTTGTGTTCTTCAGCATCCGAATGATCCCGGCATATATGTTCTCACCTATGAGACTTGCAGGAGATACACCGGACAAAATACAGGGCTGGACGCCTCTGGATGACCCGCGATATGTGGAGATGGATGAATTCCTGAAAGAATCCATAGGCCGTTTTTCCACCCTGTTTGTGACCTCCGACACAATCACGGTATTACAGGGACAGGAACCGGTTCTGTTGATTTCCGGGCAGGGACAGCAGCCCTCCGGCGCTTTGAGCCGGGGGATTCTCCTGACAGGCAGCAAAATGTCTCTGTTTGAACTGCTGGAGTACATCCGGCTGGACGAAAGAACGGGAGACACCCCGGAGAACGCCTTCCTTCCTGACGAAGGCTCCGTCAGCTCCATGACGTTTCGAGGGTTGATTTATATGGATTACTTAAGTAAATTGAACCTGACGGGACACAGCACGGAAGAGAACACCGGAGTCTGGCTGACCCCGGAATATCACGCCCCGCATGCACACAATATATTTCTTCAGATGGCGTTTGAAGCCGGAATCATTGGCGGCATTCTTTTCCTGATCAATGCGGTGTCAGTGCTTTTCTTCCTGGGCAGAAGAAGTATTAAAATAAGGGACACGGACTGGACTTATGTGCTGAACTTTTTGCTTGTTTTAAATTTCCTGTTCTTTGGATGCTTTGAACTGGACTGGAATGTGGGTTCGCTGACATTTACACTCTTTTTCATTGCACAATATCAGGTAATGCATAAGTCTGACAGGAAAAGGACCGGATATGGCCGCCGCACTGCCTCCTTGTGATAAACATCGTAGTGTGATACAATAGGACATGGTCTGCTGTATGTTTGGATGAATGGATTGATTGGAAAAGGATAAATACCATGACAGGTAAGGATAATAACGTAAATTTTTTGAAAATACCGACGAACAGAATCATTGCGTTGGTGATGATGGATGTCTTGAGTATCCTTTTTGTGTCGTTTCTGGCACTTTATATTCGGTACGATTTTCAGATTCAGGATATCGACCCGGTTTTCTGGGTGAGCTATCAGCATATTATGTTTCCGAATCTGGCAATTACACTGCTTTTCTTTGTGCTGTGGAAGCTGTACAAGAGTGTGTGGAGATACGCCAGCGCAAATGAACTGGTCAACATTGTATGCGCGGTTGCCTTTGCTTCTGCCGGACAGTTCATCTGGTGCAGGATCACGAGCAATCCTATGCCCAGAAGCTATAGTATATTGTATGGTTTCTTTTTGATTCTGATGACCTGCGGCATCCGGTTCGGATACAGAATTCTGCGAATCATCAACGCCAAGAGATTGAGCCTGAGGCACCAGGGCACAGGCACCAATGTCATGGTGATCGGCGCAGGTGCTGCCGGGGATATGCTGCTGAAGGAGATCGAAAGCAGCCGTTATCTGGATATGAGCGCAAAGTGCATTATCGATGATCAGCCGGGCTGTCACGGCAAGCTTTTGCGGGGAGTTCCGATCGTCGGCGGAAGAGACAGGATTCATGAAGCAGTCGAACTGTACCGGATCGATGAGATACTGTTTGCGATTCCGTCCGCGAGTCCCAAGGATAAGAGGGAGCTTCTGGAGATCTGCAAGGAGACAGGCTGTAAGCTCAGGATGCTTCCCGGTGTATATCAGCTGATCAACGGTGATGTGTCAGTCTCAAAGCTGAAAGATGTGGAGATTGAGGACCTGCTCGGCCGTGAACCTGTGGAGATCAATTCGGAAGAAATTCTGGAATTTGTGCGCGGTAAGAAAGTTCTTGTGACAGGCGGAGGCGGTTCCATCGGAAGTGAATTATGCCGGCAGGTGGCGGCACATCAGCCGAAGCAGTTGATCATTCTTGATATCTATGAAAACAATGCCTATGAGATTCAGCAGGAGCTGGCAAGAAAGTATTCCGATCTGGATCTGGTGGTGTTGATTGCTTCCGTCCGGAATAAGCCGAGAATGGACAGTATATTTAAACAGTATCGCCCGGATATCGTGTATCATGCGGCCGCTCATAAGCATGTGCCTCTCATGGAAAACAGTCCGAATGAGGCGATCAAGAACAATGTAATGGGAACATACAGGACAGCGCTGGCTGCCCACGAGTACGGAGTACAGAGCTTTGTGCTGATCTCTACGGATAAAGCGGTGAATCCGACCAATGTGATGGGAGCTTCCAAGCGTATTTGTGAAATGATCATACAGATGCTCAGCCGCAAATCAAAGACACGATTCGTGGCGGTGCGGTTTGGCAATGTATTGGGAAGCAACGGAAGCGTCATCCCGCTATTTAAGCAACAGATTGCGGAAGGTGGTCCCGTGACGGTCACGGACCCGAACATCATTCGCTATTTTATGACGATTCCCGAAGCGGTATCGCTGGTGTTGCAGGCCGGAGCGTATTCCAAGGGGGGCGAGATCTTCGTACTCAACATGGGAGAACCAGTGAAGATCGTCGATCTGGCAATCAATCTGATCAAGCTTTCCGGACTGAAGCCGGATGTGGACATTGAGATCAAATTCACCGGTCTGCGGCCGGGCGAGAAGATGTACGAAGAACTCCTCATGGAGGAGGAAGGACTTCGGCAGACAGCCAATAAGAATGTGTTCATCGGAAAGCCCCTGGAATTTGATCCGGATGTGTTTGAAAAACAGCTGGAACAGCTGATTCTGGACGCTAGAAGGGAGAGCCCGAATATCAGGCAGGAGATCAAGGAGATCGTTCCGACCTATGAGTGGAATTAGGACATCCGGGGTATAATGATTCTGTGGGATCATGGGCGACTGATGGCTGCCAAGAAAGGATGAGAGGTATGTGTACGGCTGCAACTTATAAAACAAAAGATTTTTACTTTGGACGAACGCTCGACTATGAGTATTCTTACGGTGAGCAGGTGACGATTACTCCCAGAGAGTACCCTTTTTCCTATCGGGAGATGGGAGAGATGAAGACGCACTTTGCCATCATCGGAATGGCAACGGTAATCGATGGTTATCCTTTGTATTACGATGCGGTCAATGAAAAAGGGCTGGGCATCGCCGGACTCAATTTCGTGGGAAATGCGGTATACAGAGAGCATGACCCGGAGAGGGAAAATATTGCTCAATTTGAACTGATTCCATGGATTCTGGGACAGTGCGGTTGCGTGCGGGAAGCGAGGGAACTGATTGCGAGGCTCAATATTTTGAATGTTTCGTACAATGAGAAGCTTCCGCTTGCCTCTCTGCACTGGATCATCGCCGATAAAGATGAGGCGATAACGGTGGAGTCTGTGGCGGACGGCATCAAGGTTTATGATAACCCTGTCGGCGTGCTGACAAACAATCCTCCTTTTGACCGGCAGATGTTCGCACTGAACGATTATATGCACCTGTCTGCGAGATCACCGGAAAATACCTTTGGTCCCGGTCTGGAACTGGAGCGGTACAGCAGAGGAATGGGAGCGCTGGGCTTACCCGGTGACCTGTCTTCGCAGTCCAGGTTCATTCGTGTCGCTTTTGTGAAGATGAATTCAAAATCCGGAGAATCGGAGAGCGAGAGTGTCAGCCAGTTCTTCCATATCCTGAACTCTGTCGACCAGCAGAGAGGATGCTGTGAACTGGATGAGGGCACCTATGAAATTACGATCTACACTTCCTGCTGCAATGCCGACAAAGGAATCTATTATTACACCTCGTATGACAATCATCAGATTACGGCAGTGGACATGCACAAGGAAGACCTTGACGGAAAAGACCTGATATGTTATCGGCTGATCTGCGATGAGCAGATCCGATACCAGAACGCCTGAACCATAAAAAGCCTTGTATCACGAAGAAAAGTATCGTGGTACAAGGCTTTTGTATTGGATTCGTCCGGAAAACTTCGCACCCGTATTGCCTGAAGGCGGCGCATTGCAAGAAGCGGACCCGCAAAGGGTATCAGAAGAGGACCCTGATGCGGTAGACGACGACTGCCGCGAGGAAGAGCCAGAAGGGAAAGCTTTTCCGGGAATAGGAAATCGTTGCGAAGAAGATGACACAAATATAAAGATAGCTGATGACAAACATTCCCGGATGATACAGGCCGGGGAAGAAGAAACAGACCGGGGTTAACAGCAGGCCTGTCGCCAACAGGGCATAGAGCACGGTTGACTTTTTGTTCAGGATACAACTGTGGATGCCGGTCAACATCACCGCCAGTTCAAAGTGGTATCGATAAGGAAGCAGGAGCAGCTGTGCCAGCTCGATCTCTGTCCTCGACAGTGAGGAAATCGGTCTGAAGGAGCCGGGTATCAGACTTTGAAACTGTGCTTTGGTCAGGACAAACGAGAACGCTGCAAACAGCAGTGCCATGCGCAGAAGGGCGCGGAGCCTGCGTAGCATTCCCTGCTGTGCGGTCTCCGGTATGATGAATACCGCGAGGGCCCAGGGAAGCAGAATGAGCGCCGCGAATACCAGATGATAGGGAGAAAAAATCTTCGTAATCATACTCATTGTATCCCTCCGTACCAAAGAGCGCTCATCAGGCAGATGAAAATATCATATATCCAGAGAGCAGTGTAGGCGACTGTAAAATAAGGGCGCATCTTTCCGCAGGCCTTACAGGAGCGGACAATCAGGGAAAGATTCACCGTCTGAAGCAGAATCATGATACCGAAAGCCGTTCTGCTCGGAAAGGTCGGGGACAGGAACAGGGCACCGAATGCAAGCATGGCCATGCCTGTCAGGAAAAGCTCGGTCAGCCCCGGCAGCTTCCTCAGCAGCAGATAGTTCATGATGGCGAGCAGCAGAAAGATCAAAACGGAGGGAAGCAGGTAATCACAGGCTCCGCGCAGCAGACTGCTCAGGCGGACCAGAACGGATCTCCAAAAGCTCTGATTCTCTGTGAACTGATTCCTGACGAAGTTGCCGGGAGCAACTATCATTAGGATGCTTCCAAGCAGCGATGTGGCGGAACCCAGATACATCCAGACCGGGATTGGTTTCCGGCAGATCCTGCGGCGGTAGAGAAGGATGAGCGCACTGATGCAAAAGGCAGCGGGGCCCATGTTCTCGTTGCTCCAGCCTGTGATGAGTCCAAGCGGTACCATCCAGAAGGCGCAGCCCTTCAGGGGGGCAGCGTCCGGATACTGAATGCTTCGCAGATAGACGAGCAAAAAGGTCAGAATCCACAGGGTCGAATAGACATAGTTCACACAGCCGGATTCCCAGCCGAGGGTGAGGAACAGATCGCTGATCATCGCAAAGATGAGAGCAAACGCCCCTGCGAATACACTGATGAAGTCAGAGGAGGTGACCTTCTGATCCCGGTCAGAGGTTGCGGTCTTAGACATGACAAAGGCCAGAAGCACTGTCACTGCGACGTTACAGACAGCCGCGAAGGGTTCGCCCAGCCAGATGACGGTCTGCAATATCGTATGTGTGATACTGCGTCCGCCCCAGTTAAAGTAGTGCCAGAGCTGGCTCTGAAGAATGTCTGCGAAGCCTGAGACGGGTGCCCCCGTGACCAGATTGGTCGCGTACCACAGATCATCCCGTTGAAACGGTATCTTCAGGTGATAAAGGAGCTCGATTGCGGCAAGCAGCAGCAGACTGAGCGCCGACAGATAGGTTTTTAATTTCTGAGTGTTGTTTTTCTTTTTCATAAGAATAACTATACCATATGTGCGGTGAGATTTCCACAGAGAATCGGACGGAATTTGAAGTGCGGAGCGTGAGCTTCGAAGGACTGTTTTCAAGTCGGAAACCCTTTTTCAGGCTTTCGAAACGCCCTTTAAATGCAAAAGTAACTGCTAGTTTGCAAAAGCAGTTGCAAGCAAAAACAAGCAGTTAAAAATTCATTTTTAGCTTTCAAAACGCCTGTTTGAGGGAGTTTTATCGGACTTATAAAGAAATATGATAAGAATGTAAAGAACATTGGAAACAGAGCCGGAAGAAAAGCCGGACAAACGGGTGAAAGGGTTTCGGCAGATGGGAACCTGCCTGAAAGGAGAACAGCATGCACAGAAACAGAGTAAGGAATAAAAGAATGGAGTTAGCGGTACTGACGATTTTGTTGATTATGGCAACAGTGTTTTTGAGTGTGATGACGGCAAAGAGCAGGTCGGAGGGCTTAAGCTCGGCTGAGGCGGAAGCATATTACAGGCCGATGGAACAGAATCTGATCAAGGAGACCGGAGAGTACTTAAGCAGCAGAGGCATGAAATACAGCGGCATAACGCTGACTAGGGTGATTGACGCCGAGGGTGCGAGAGAGTACACGATGACGATCCACCACAGAGTGATTGATGCCATGACCGGGGAAGAGAGGGAGATGCTTCGGACAGAGCTTGGTAAGCTTGTGTTTGAAGATGAGCATTGCACCTTTTCCCATGAATTTCTTTTGAACAGATGATAACAATTGCATGACTTTTTTCGGAAATTGGAGTATACTTTTATCAGTTATTGATATGACTGGAAAGGAGCTCCCATGCAATGACATTCATTCCGAAACCACACGAAATCTACAAACATTTTAAAGGGAATCTGTATCAGATTACTGCAGTTGCAGAGCACACCGAGACAGGCGAGATGCTGGTGATTTATCAGGCTATGTATGGCGATTTTAAGATCTATGCCAGACCGCTTGAGATGTTTACCGGCAGAGTCGACCGCGAAAAGTATCCGGATGCCTGTCAGGAGTTTCGGTTCGAATTGCAGGGCCCGGATGCGGACAGGCAGAGGATCGGAAGCGAAGCGGGCAGACCGGTTGAGAATTTGAAGCCTGAGAGGACTACCTTCGATGTGAAGGAGGAGTTTGTCGAGGATTCTGAAGAAACGACAGACGAGGCCGGACCGGATCCCATGCTGATCGCTTTTCTGGATGGTGAGAGCTATGAGGAACGACTCAACGCGCTGACCGGGATGCATCATCGTATCACGAATGAATTGATTACCACGATGGCGATCGCCTGTGATATCGAGGTCGGAGACGGCGATGTGGAGGAGCGGTACAACCAGCTGCGAAACTGTCTGCTGACGATGCAGAAGTATGAGGGAAGCCGTCTCAGAAGCTGAATTTAGTGCAATTCCCTTTAAGGTGTGAGAGGACAAGACCGCAGTCCGGCACGGAAAGGGGAATATTTATGGCAGCTTCGTTAGAGAAAAAAATGGTAATCGGTATCTCTTCAAGGGCTTTGTTTGACCTCACGAAGGAGAATGAGATCTTTGAAAGGGAGGGCCTTGAGAGCTACTGCAGATATCAGGTGGAGCATGAACAGGACATTTTAAAACCGGGGCCCGGATTCCGGCTCGTGAAAGCCCTGCTTCATCTGAATGAATTAGCTGACAACGATGATTTGGTAGAGGTTATCATCATGTCCAGGAACAGTCCGGATACATCGCTTCGGGTATTCAATGCGATCGCACATTACGGCCTGGACATCACCAGGTCGGTCCTGGTCAGCGGCGCTTCTCTTGCCCCGTACCTTTCCGCTTTCCACACGGATTTGTTTCTGTCTGCCTGTGAGGAGGATGTGCAGAGTGCCATCGACAGCGGAATTGCCGCCGGCATTATCTGTACGGACCAGACACCGCAGGTGATTCCCATGCCGACATCGGAGATCCGCATTGCCTTTGACGGAGATGCAGTCCTTTTTGCGGACGAATCCGAGGCAATCTATAAACAGCAGGGGTTGGATGCCTTTGAGGAAAACGAGCGCGTTCACGCCAGGGAACCGTTGGCAGAAGGTCCGTTTGCGGGATTTTTGAAGAAGCTGTCCAATCTGCAGAGAAAGCTGGGAACGCAGGACTGCCCGGTCAGAACGGCACTTGTGACCTCCAGAAGCGCGCCTGCGCATGAGCGGGTCATCCGTACCATGCGTGCGTGGAATGTGAGGGTGGACGAGGCGTTTTTCTTAGGCGGACTGGAGAAGAAAGATTTTTTGAAGGCATTCGGAGCACAGATCTTTTTTGACGACCAGAAGATTCATACGCAGAGCGCGGCCGTGGAAGTACCCGCTGCCAGAGTGCCGTACAGCCATGCGGGTGCGATGAAGCGCCTGGAGGCATTGGGAGGCTGAGCAGCGCAGAATCCGGCTGCTTCCCTTTAGCGTGCTTCGAACCAAAAGAGCGACTGATAGGATATTGGAGCATTTTTTATGGATTCTTTAACCGAAATTAAGAAAAATATAAGCTTTGAAGAACTGACAGGCATTTCAAAACCTCTTCTGAAGTGGTATGATGAGAACAGGCGCATCCTGCCCTGGAGAGAGGAGGCAACTCCTTACAGGGTCTGGGTGTCGGAGATTATGCTGCAGCAGACGAGAGTGGAAGCGGTAAAGCCCTATTTTGAACGGTTCATGAGGGCGCTTCCCGATATCGGGGCGTTGGCAGAGGCAAAGGAAGAGGAGCTTTTGAAACTCTGGGAGGGATTGGGCTACTACAACAGAGTCCGCAACCTTCAGAAGGCCGCTATTCAGATCGTGGAATCCTATGGCGGAGAGATGCCGGCTTCCTATGAAGCGCTTCTGACCCTCTCTGGAATCGGAAGCTATACTGCCGGAGCGATTGCTTCCATTGCCTTCGGAATTCGAAAACCGGCCGTGGACGGCAACGTCCTTCGCGTGGTTTCGAGACTGCGGGCGGATGAGCGACTCATCTCGGATGCGAAGGTGAAGCTGTCCGTGGAGGAGGATCTGGAGAGAACGATGCCTGCGGACAGACCCGGGGATTTTAACCAGGCATTGATGGAGATCGGAGCCTGTGTGTGTATTCCCAACGGAGCACCGCTTTGCGGGGAATGTCCCCTGAAGGAGATCTGCAAGGCGAACCGCCTGGGCAGACAACAGGAGTTCCCCCGAAAGGAAGGCAGGAAACCGAGGACCATTGAAGAGAAAACGATTCTTCTGGTGCGCGACGGGGAGAGAATTGCCGTGCGAAAAAGAAAGGCAAAGGGTCTTTTGGCTGGCTTGTACGAGTTCCCTTCCCTGGAGGGATACAGGAGCGCACAGGAGGTTGCCGCTTTTTTGAACAGAAACGGTATCAGCCCCATCCGTATCAGGCAGATCGAGGATGCAAAGCATATCTTCACCCACAAAGAGTGGCATATGAAAGGATATCTGATTCGAGTGGATGAACTGGAGAAAGGACTCCCCGGTGCAGACACGGCAGACTGGCTTATGATTGAGCCGCAGCAGACACAGACAGCATATCCGATTCCGTCCGCTTTTGGCACCTACAGCAAGTATCTGGATATCAGACTTGGAACATGGAAATCAGAGGAAGATTAGTGCGCGTCACAGTGTGACCGGAGAGGTTGAAGAGAGTTATGAAAATATTGTCAATTGCAATTCCCTGTTACAATTCCGAAAGCTATATGCGAAAGTGTATTGAGTCGTTGCTTGTCGGCGGCGAGGAAGTGGAGATTATTATCGTGGATGACGGCTCCGCGAAGGATAAGACAGCAGAGATTGCAGATGAATACGCTGCATTGTATCCTACGATCGTCAAGGCAGTTCACAAACAAAACGGAGGGCACGGTTCTGCAGTGAACACCGGAATCGAGCAGGCTACGGGCGTTTTCTTCAAGGTGGTTGACAGCGACGACTGGGTTAAGAAATCGGCGTTTATTCAGGTGTTGAATAAATTAAAACAGCTGGAACGGGGAGACACCCCCATTGACATGATGGTTTGCAATTATGTCTACGAGAAGGAGGGTGAGGAGAAAAAGAAGGTCATCAGTTACCGGCATACGCTTCCGCAGGACCGGATTTTCACCTGGGGAGACTGTCATCATTTCAAGAAGGGTCATTACATACTGATGCATTCCGTCATTTTCCGCACGAAGCTGTTAAAGCAGTGTGGCGTGAAGCTGCCGGAGCATACCTTTTATGTGGACAACCTCTATGTGTTTGAGCCGCTTCCCTTTGTAAAGAAGATGTATTATATGGATGTGAATCTGTACCGCTATTATATCGGCAGAGAAGACCAGTCGGTCAATGAAACAATTATGATTTCCAGGATCGATCAGCAGATTAAGGTGAATAAGCTGATGATCGATTATCTGACGCAGTTAAAACCGGTTGTGAGTAAGAACAGAAGACTGTACCAGTATATGTTCAACTATCTGGAGATCATCACGACCGTTTCCTCGGTGCTCCTGCTCAAATCCAATACGGAGGAAAATCTGGAAAAGAAGCAGGAACTTTGGGCATATCTGGAGGCAAAGGACGAGAAGCTGTATAAGAAGCTGCGGCACGGAATGATGGGAAGAGTCATGAACCTGCCGGGCAAGGGCGGCAGACTTCTGTCCGTGGAAGGCTACAAGATCGCACAGAAGATTTTTAAATTTAATTAACAGTTTCGTTTGTTCAAGAGACAAAAAGAAAGCAGTGATTCCCAAGCGGGAATGACTGCTTTTATCGTTTGTCCGTTTCCTGCACAGCAGAAGCAGTCAGCCCCCGCGATGGCGGTGCCGGACGGCAGATGATTACGGTGAAACGATGAAGATTCCGTGGTGGCAGCAGGAGACGGTCAGTTCGCTGCATTCTCTGAGAACCTCGCCGTCGGTATGTACCCAGCGAGGGGTTTGGGTTTTGAGCGTGAAGGTTCGCGCACGATAGGGCGTGATTCCCTTATGGCGATAATGCTTTCCCTGAAACGCGGAGGGCAGTGCCAACAGGATCTTGGGCTTGGAGGTAATGTCCACACAGCACAGATCGAGCAGCCCGTCGGCGGCATCCGCGTCCGGGCAGAACATAAAGCCCCCGCCTTCATAGCGATGAATCATGCCGGAACAGAAAAGAAGGTGACGGATCGGAACAGGCGCCTTGTCATCCAGATACAGCTCGGCAGGGTCTGCCTTCGCATGGAAGAGCTGCTGCAGGGCAACAAACAGATAGACCAGCTTACCGAGACCGACCTTGTTGAGTTTTACCTTCAGGGTAGAGCGGGATACTGCCTCGCAGGTTGCAGCGTCGAACCCGATGCCGCAGCTTCCGATAAAACGATGGGTACTGCCGTCCGGGAAGGTGAGAAGGCCGTAGTCGTACGCACGGGGCTTCCCTGTGTGCAGGATGATGTCAAGTGCCTGCATCGGATCGGTCGGAATCCTCATGTCCCTGGCAAAATCGTTGCTGGAACCGGTCGGAATATAGCCTATGACGGTCTGTTCGGGAGCAGCGATGCCGTTGAGGGTCTCATTCAGTGTGCCGTCGCCGCCGATGACAATCAGACGGATCGGCTCAAGGGAGTCCGCACCGGCTGTGATGGCGGCTGCCAGGTCTTTGGCGTTGCCGTCGCAGGCAGACAGATAGGGAGCATACGCAATCTGTTCTCTGATAAGAGCCGGTTCGATCGTTTCTTTCCAAAGCTTCATCCCTTTGCCCGAACGGGAAGCGGGATTGATAATGATATGATACATGGTCGTAAACCTTTCTCTGAAGTAGTCTCAAGATAATAGTAACAATTTTTTATGCCCGGGTAAACCCATTTCGATAAATTGAAGGAAGAAAATGCTGCAATCCGGTGACACGGCTTGTGTATTCTGCCAAAATTGTGAAAAAGCCAGGTGGAAACATTGACGAAACCATAAAAAAAAGATATGATTTATTTGTTGAGTAAAACGATTTACGGATTACCAAACAAAGTATATGGGGGTATTACAAACATGATCAGAATTGCAAAAACAGAGAATGGTCTGGTGCAGGGACTGCCTGCTGCAGACCCCAGAATCACCACTTTTAAGGGGATACCGTTTGCGGCACCGCCTGTCGGTAAGAACCGATGGAGAAGCCCGCAGCCCGCACAGAACTGGGAGGGCGTGAGAAAAGCCTACGAGTTTGCGCCGATCTCCATGCAGAGTACACCCGGCCTCGGAACCGATATTTACTGCAGAGAGTGGCATGTGGACCCTGAGATTCCTATGGATGAGGACTGCCTGTACTTAAATATCTGGACGGGTGCAAAGTCTGCCGAGGAGCGCCAGCCTGTGCTTGTCTGGTATTTTGGCGGAGGATTGCAGTGGGGATATCCTCCCGAGATGGAGTTTGACGGCGAGCGCATTGCAAGAAGAGGCGTCATCGTAGTCTCTGTCAACTACCGTCTCAACTGCTTCGGCTTCCTGGCTCATCCCGAGATTACCGCTGAGGCACCGGATGCGCCCGCCAATTTCGGCAATCTGGACCAGAAGGCGGGACTAGAATGGGTCATTCGCAATATTGAAGCATTCGGCGGAGACCCGAACAATATCACGATCGCAGGACAGTCTGCCGGCGGCGGAAGCGTACTGTCACAGATGACCTGTCCCGATAACTTCGGCAAGTTCCAGAAAGCAATCGTGATGAGCGCCATGATCCGCAGCCCTTACGGCGAGAGAGGCATCGGAGAACCGCTTCCGATGGAGGCTGCGGAGAAGAAAGGACAGGAGTTCTTCGAATTCCTTGGCGTTAAGACGTTGGAAGAAGCAAGAGCACTGGATGCCCGCTATATCCGTGATAAATATGACCAGTACATGTGGAAAAACGGTATGATGATGACTGTTCTGGACAATCAGTTCTGCGTGGGCGATCCGATGAAGCTGTACGCTCAGGGCAGGCATGCTCATGTGCCTGTGATGAGCGGCAACACGGCGGATGAATTTTTGAACTTTATCACTGCAGAGAATGAGGAAGAACTTGCAGCTAAGGCAAAAGAGCTGTTCGGCGACCGGGCAGACACCTTCCTTGGCTATCCCGAGGCCCATGTGAAGTACCAGAATGGGTTTGCACCTGTCAGCGGTATCAGATGCTCTGTCAAGAGTGAGTTTATCATGAACAATGAGAGCGACAATCCTCAGAACAGCTATTATTACTGCTTTACCCCCGATATCCCCGGCTGGGACAATCCGGGAACCTTCCACTCTGTTGACCTCTGGTTCTTCTTCGAGACCCTGGCAAAGTGCTGGAGACCTTTCGTCGGCAGACATTATGATCTGGCCAGACAGATGTGCAACTATTGGACCAATTTCATGAAGACAGGCGATCCCAACGGCCCGGATGCGGACGGCACCATGATGCCGGTATGGGAGCCTTACAACGCCAAGACCCGTGCTCAGATGTTCTTTACTGCGGAGGGTGCAAAGCCTGTATACGATGAAGAGAGTGCGTTTGAGAAGTTCCTGATCGAATCTGCCACAGACAGACTCAGAAGCTAGTCGCGGCTTTGGCGTAACATGACAGGCCCTAAAAAGAAATGTATATTGCAGTACCGCGGAGACTTAGTCCTCCTGCGGTACTGTTGAATGTTTGTCGGAAATATGAATCCGAACAGAAATGAAAACACAGAATGCAGGGAAAGAACAATGCAAGTATTACGGAAATTGATTGTCTCGGACAAAAGCTTTTATAAGAGGGTTCTGACACTGGCGATTCCGATCGCGATGCAGAGCCTGATCACCATCGGCGTCAATATGCTGGATACCATCATGGTGGGAAAACTGGGGGAGGCCCAGCTGTCAGCGACTTCGCTGGCGAACCAGTTTATCAGTATCTATCATATTTTCTGCATGGGTATCGGCATGGGAGCCTCCGTTCTGGTATCCAGGTACTGGGGCATGAGGACTGCGGAACCCGAAAAGGCAGATGCGGCGCTGAAGAAGACCGTGTGCATCATGCTCAGACTTGCGGTCGGTCTGGCAGCAGTTTTCGCGCTGCTGACCCTTTTGATTCCCACGCAGATCATGAGAACCTATACGCCTGATGAAACCATCATCCGGCTGGGAGCAGAGTACTTGAGATACTCTGTTGTGACCTTCTTCTTCCTGGGACTTTCCCTGGTTTGTACGATCGTACTGAGAAGTGTGGGCCAGGTGCACCTGCCGCTGCTGGTATCCGTAGGGGCTTTGTTCGTGAATCTGACCGCCAACTATGCCTTTATTTTCGGTAAACTGGGTGCACCGCGCATGGAGATCGCGGGAGCGGCCATCGGTACGCTGATTGCCCGCGTATATGAGGCGTCCGTCATCTGCGGCTATCTGCTCCTTGTGGACAAAAAGATAGGCTTCCGTGTAAAGCATCTGCTGATGCACACAGGGGATCTGATCGGTGAATATGTCAGAATCAGTATCCCGGTGCTGGTCAGCGACGCGATCCTTGCTTTCGGAAACAATTCCGTTGCCATGGTGATCGGCCGTCTCGGTCAGACCTTTGTGGCGGCGAACGCGATCACCAGTGTGACGCAGCAGATGAGCTCCGTTATGATTCAGGGCGTCTGCCAGGCGGGCTCCATCGTTACCGGACAGACCCTGGGACAGGGAGACAAAGACAAGGCGATGGAACAGGGATACGGCTTCCTGGGATTCGGTATCGGGCTTGGTTTGGTTTCCGCCATCTTTATCATGGCAGTCAGCAACCCGATCATCCGCTCCTACGAAGTGACGCAGGAGACGGCGCAGATGGCACAGCAGCTGATGGCAGCCATCAGCATCATTGTCTTATTCCAGGCGACCAACAGCATCATGACCAAGGGCGTTCTTCGCGGCGGCGGAGATACCAAGATGCTGATGCTTGCCGACAATGTCTTTTTGTGGGTATTATCGATTCCTATGGGAATCATCGCAGGCTTTGTCCTGAAGCTGCCTGCATTCTGGATTTATGTTGCTCTGAAATTTGACCAGATCGCAAAGGCTGTCTGGTGCGTACTACGGCTTCGAAGCGGTAAATGGATCAAGAAAATCACAGCCGGAAATGTCGGACGGGAGAATTAGGTATGGAAATTTTTGCAGAGATCAAGGAAATCGGAGACGCCTACGCAGGCGGCTTCTCCTGTGGCCTGACGATGGGAAACAGCGGCACTATGGGGCGCTTCTTAAAGCAGGAAGAAACGCAGGAGTCCGTTACCTATTCCGGGACGGACGGCTGCGTTTTGCGTGTGAAAAAGACGCCGGATAACGATGCGCTTCGCGTACAGACTTCCTTCACCAACGGCAGCGACCGGGTGATCGAGCTGGAGATGATCACCTCCTTCGCCATAAGGGACATTGACGCCGACCTGGTGCACAGATTACAGTCCTGCTGGAGCGCGGAGGGCAGACTTCGCACGGAGTCTGTGACAGACCTGCATATGGAGGTGTCGTGGAACCGCTGCGCCATGCGCGTGGAAAAATTCGGAAACACGGGCTCCATGCCTGTGCGCAAATATTTTCCTTTTGTGGCGCTGGAGAACTCTAAAACAGGCCATGTCATAGGAGTGCAGCTGTACAGCCCTTCCTCCTGGCAGATGGAGATTCGCTGCAAGGACAGTGAAAAACTGACTCTGACAGGCGGAATTGCGGACAGGGATTTCGGGCACTGGACGAAGAAGCTTGCGCCTGGTGAGACTTTTTATGCGCCGGAGGCTGTGATAGCCCGGGGAGAGTCCCTGTATGAGGTCTGTGACAAACTTGTGAAAGCACAGCATCCCATGATTTCCCCCATCGACGACCATATGGGCATTCTGTTCAATGAGTATTGCACGACATGGGGACACCCCACGATAGAGAATCTGAAGAGAATCGCAGACCGGATTGCGGACAAGGGGATTCAGTATCTGGTCATTGACTCCGGATGGTACGGAACCGCCGATGCATGGTGGGACCAGATCGGCGACTGGGATGTCAATGAGAAGCGGTTCCCGAACGGTATGAAAGAGGTGGCGGATTATATCAGGTCGAAGGGCATGATCCCGGGACTCTGGTATGAGCTGGAGTCGGTGACACACGCGAGCAGATATTTCAACGCCACGGAGCATCTGCTTCAGAAAGACGGCGTGCCGCTCACGGTAGGCAATCGGAGATTCTGGGACATGGAAGATCCCTGGGTCATCGACTATTTGAGCGATAAGGTGATCAGGCTGCTGAAGGAATGCGGGTTTGGTTATCTGAAGGTAGACTATAACGACACCATCGGAACAGGCTGCGACGGCGCAGAAAGCTTAGGCGAGGCCCTGCGAAGGAAGGTGCTGGCAACACAGCGCTTCTTCGAGAAAATCCGTCGGGAGATTCCGGGCATTCTGATCGAGAACTGTTCCAGCGGCGGGCATAGATTAGAGCCCTCCATGATGCAGTTATGCTCGCAGGCAAGCTTTTCCGACGCCCATGAAATACCCTCCATTCCTCTGATTGCAGCGAATCTGCATCGGGTGATCAGACCCGACCAGAGCCAGATCTGGGCGGTGCTTCGCGCAGGTGATTCGGAGGACAGACTGCATTACTCTGTCATCAATACATTTTTTGGCCGTATGTGCCTCAGCGGAGATATCTATGAACTTTCCGAAGCGCAGTGGAAGATTGTGGAAGAAGGTATGGAGTTCTACCGCAAAGCCTCCGACATCATTCAAAACGGCCGGACGATCCTGCAACAGTACAGTACCGCAAGCTATAACGATCCGACCGGCGAACAGATCGTGCTTCGAGAGTGGGGGATGCGGGGACTTGCGATTGTACACCGCTTTGCCGACTCTAAGGCGGTCGGCGTACCGGTTCCCGCGGGAGCAAAGATTTTAGCCGAGTACGGAAGTGCCGGAAATGATTTCAGCGCGAAAGCCTGGATATACGAGAAACAGTAGAAGGAGGGCATACTTATGTTATACGCATTTCCCGACAAGAGCAGTGAGATTTATAAAGTCAGTCACGAGAAGAATGCGCTGATCCTAAAGGCGCAGAAGGGACTGACGAGACTGAGTGTTTCGGATGAAAACTGTATTCGCGTCACCTATACACAAAAAGAGTCCTTCTCGGAGAGGCAAAAACCCGGAATCTGCAGGGGGGATGCTCCGGCCGCATTCCGGTATGAGGAGACGGATACACAGGTGCTTCTTTGGACGAACCGCCTGAAAGTAGTTGTGGAGAAGAGCACCGGAAGCATCCGCTTTTATGATCCCGACGGGAAGCTCCTTTTGCAGGAAAGGGAGACGGCGAGCAAGACCCTTGAGGAGTATCAGACCTATGAACTGGCCGGGGATGGTCAGATCGTGACGGAGAAGATTCAGACCGCGGACGGTGTCAAGGAAGTGGTCAGGGATGCGCTCAGGATTCCCGGAAAGAAGATGTATCATACGAGGTGGCATCCAAAGTGGCAGGACGGGGAAGCCCTGTACGGCCTGGGACAGCACGAGGAGGGAATCGGAAACCTGCGCGGACATATGGTCTATGTACATCAGGCAAACCGTAAGATTGCGATACCGATGCTGGTTTCCAGCTTAGGATACGGCATCCTGATGAATACGGATTCCCCCATGATCTTTTGTGACAATGAGTTTGGAACCTATCTGTATACGGAGTCGGATGAGGAACTGGATTATTATTTTATGTACGGCGGGAATATGGACGGCGTTGTCAGAGCGTACAGAAAACTCACCGGCAAGGCGGCAATGCTCCCCAAGTGGGCATTCGGCTATCTTCAGTCTCAGGAGAGATACGAGAGCGCTGAGGAACTGATTCGCATTGCGGATGCATACAGAAGCCGCGGCATCGGCGTGGATGCCCTGGTTCTGGACTGGTGTTCCTGGGAGGATGGCATGTGGGGACAGAAGTCCTTTGACCCCGGGCGCTTCCCGGACCCGGCAAAGATGATGGAAGCCTTACACGACAAAGAGATCCACCTGATGATGTCTGTCTGGCCCAATATGGACGAGAAGTGTGAAAACTATCGTCAGATGCAGCAAAACGGTATGATTCTGCCCGGCAGTCCGATCTACAATGCGCTGTCCGAACAGGGCAGAAAACTGTACTGGGAACAGGCGCAGAACGGTATCTTTCAGTATGGAGTCGACGGCTGGTGGTGTGATTCCAGCGAACCTGTGACGCCGGAGTGGAGCCATGTCGAACGGGTGGAGCCCTCCGTGATGTTTGCGGAGTACTGTCGTGATACCGCGAATCTTCTGCCTGCGGGCGAGGGCAATGCCTACGCCCTGTATCATGCGCAGGCGTTATACGAAGGACAGAGAAGCAGCGGCCTGTTTCCCGAAAAGAGGGTGGTGAACCTGACCAGGAGCGCCTGGACGGGACAGCAGAGATACGGAGCGATTCTCTGGTCCGGTGATGTGGACGCCTCCTGGGATACCCTGCGCAGACAGGTGGCGGCGGGGCTTCATTTTTGTGCAAGCGGTCTTCCCTACTGGACAACGGATATCGGAGCCTTTTTCGTAAAAACGAGCGCCTTCTGGTACTGGAAGGGACAATATCAGGAGACGACGGCAGATCTCGGCTATCGGGAGCTGTTCACCAGATGGTATCAGTGGGGCGCCTTCCTGCCTGTGTTCAGAGGACACGGCACCGATTGCCGCCGAGAACTGTGGCTGTTTGGTGATGAGAAGAGTGCCGCGAAGGAGGATCACATGTTCTATGATGCCATCCTTGCGGCAAACAGACTCAGGTACAGACTGATGCCCTACATTTATTCCGCCGCCGGAAAGGTATGGCTGGAGGATGCGGGCATGATGAGGCATCTGGCCTTCGATTTCCCGGAGGATGAGACCGCGCGCGAGATCTTTGACCAGTATCTGTTCGGAGAAAGCCTGATGGTCTGCCCCGTGACCGGGGCAATGTATTTTGGCCCGGCTTCCACGCCCATTCCATCTGAAAGCAAAACCAGAAGGGTCTACCTCCCGGCGGGTAGCGGCTGGTATGATGCCCGGACCGGTGTCTTTTACGAGGGCGGGCAGTGGATCGAGGCAGACGCAGCGATTCAGAGCATTCCTGTCTTCGTGAAGGAGGGCAGCATCATTCCCGTGACGGAAAGCTCAGACAGGGTGCAGCCCCGGGAAGCCTTAAGCTTTATGGTATACGGAACGGCCGACGCCGAATATACCCTTTACCGCGATGCCGGAGACGGCTATGCTTATGAGACCGGCGACTATGAATATCTGCACTTTACCTGGGATAGCGCTTCGAAGTGTCTGACGGACGATGCCGGCGTCAGGTACCCGGTCAGAGTCAATGCAGCCCTGTATGCGGATTGGTGCGTGGGCAAAGAGGAAGACAAAAGAAGCTGTGAGTAAGCAGTAGAAATTGCTGAATAGAAGAACCAACAATTTTCTTTCCAAACCGGGCGAGGTATGGTATAATCTTATAAATCTGCCTCTTTAGGAGGTGCGACTAACTTTAGCGGACATGATAGGAGGATTTGAAAATGTATTCTTTGGATGATGTAAGAATGACTGATCCCGAGATTGCGCAGGCGATCGTAGATGAGCAGGAGAGACAGAACAGTCATATCGAGCTGATTGCTTCCGAGAACTGGGTGAGCAAGGCTGTGATGGCTGCAATGGGCAGCCCTCTGACCAACAAATATGCGGAAGGGTACCCCGGTAAGAGATACTACGGCGGATGCGACTGCGTGGATGTGGTGGAGAGACTGGCAATCGAGAGAGCCAAGGAGCTCTTCGGATGTGAGTATGCAAATGTACAGCCCCACTCCGGTGCTCAGGCCAATATGGCGGTACAGTTTGCTGTCTGCAAGCCCGGCGATACCATTATGGGTATGAATCTGGACCACGGCGGACACCTGACCCACGGTTCACCTGTCAATATGTCCGGTAAGTATTTTCATATTGTTCCCTATGGCGTCAATGATGACGGCTTCATCGACTATGACAGACTCCGCGAGATTGCCCTTGAGGCGAAGCCCAAGCTGATCATTGCGGGAGCCTCCGCTTATGCGCGTACGATCGATTTCAAGAAGTTCCGTGAGGTTGCGGACGAGGTTGGCGCAGTGCTGATGGTCGATATGGCTCATATCGCAGGTCTTGTGGCAGCAGGCCTTCATCCTAGCCCCATTCCTTACGCCGATGTGACCACTACAACCACACATAAGACCTTAAGAGGACCCAGAGGCGGACTGATTCTGTCCAGCAATGCAGTCAATGAGAAGTATAACTTCAACAAGGCGATCTTCCCCGGAATTCAGGGCGGACCTTTGATGCATGTCATTGCCGCAAAGGCTGTGTGCTTCAAGGAGGCTTTGTCCGATGACTTCAAGAAATACCAGCAGGGTATCATTGACAATGCTCAGGCACTTTGCAGGGGCCTGCAGGAAAGAGGCATCAAGATCGTTTCCGGCGGTACCGACAATCATCTGATGCTGGTTGACCTGACCAATTTCGGACTGACCGGTAAGGCGGTTGAGAAGCTCCTCGATGCAGCACATATCACCTGCAACAAGAACACCATCCCCAACGATCCCCAGTCTCCTTTTGTGACAAGCGGTGTGCGTCTGGGTACACCTGCAGTGACCTCCAGAGGCATGAATACCGGGGATATGGAGCAGATCGCAGAGGCAATCGCTCTGGTCATCAAGGGCGGCGAAGCAGCGATACCCCAGGCGAGAGCAATTGTACAGACGTTGACCGACAAATATCCTCTGATTTAAGTTTTCTATTAAAAGTTTTAATCGTGTTTTTTAGGCCTGCGTGTCTGTATCCGGACATGCAGGCCTTTTCATAG